>NZ_JBEXLA010000001.1:0-415463 GCF_040609715.1 Streptomyces sp. NPDC004610
CTGGCGTTGATTTTTGGCACGCTGTTGAGTTCTCAAGGAACGGACGCTTCCTTTGTACTCACCCTCTCGGGCTTTCCTCCAGGCGCTTCCCTTCGGTGTCCCAAACTCTATCAGTGTTTTTCCGCCCCCCTGACCACTCTCCTGCAGGCATGCAGAAGGCGACCCCGGGATAGGATCTGACAAGTTGGGTGCTGCTGGGCAGAGTCGCCTGGTGCGTTGCTCGACCTCAAGCAGGAGTACGACTGTACAGGTGGCTCTGGAGCGGGGGCAAACCGATTTGTGGTCGCTCCTGGAGTCACGAACCCGGTCCTCTCATAGGGAACCGGGACTTCATATGACATACCCTGCTCAACAGTGCGCCGTCCGGGACAAGCAGTGACGGCCGGCCCCTATGAATCTCCGCCCTGGGAGGCTTCCCATGACCACCGTGTCGTCCCCGATCGCTGGACGCGCCATCGGACTGGCCGCGGTGCCGGATCCGGTTTTCTCCGGGGCCATGGTCGGCCCGGGTACGGCCATCGACCCTGTCCGTGAGCCAGGCGAGGCCGTTTCGCCCGTCGACGGCGTCATTGTCTCGCTGCACCCGCACGCCTTCGTCGTTGTGGACAGCGAGGGGCACGGGGTGCTCGCTCACCTCGGTATCGACACCGTGCAGCTGAACGGCGAGGGATTCGAGCTGCTGGTGAACAAGGGGGACACCGTGGCGCGCGGCCAGGCCATCGTGCGCTGGAACCCGGCCGCGGTCGAGGAGGCGGGCAAGTCGCCCGTGTGCCCGATCGTGGCGCTGGAGGCATCGGCCGAGGCTCTATCCGAGTTGCGTGAGGACGGCGACGTCAAGGCGGGCGACAGTCTCTTCGTCTGGCAGTGACGTCAGTGCCGTCCCAGTGACGGCCGGGAGGGCAACCATCGCGGCGGCGGGACCTGCCGCACTAGTCGGAGACGGGTGAGATGGAGACAACGCTGCGAGGCGTCGGCGTGAGCCACGGTGTGGCGATCGGCGAGGTGCGGCACATGGGAACGGCGGTGCTCGAACCGCCCGCCAAGCAGATCGCGGCGGACGAGGCGGAGCGTGAGCAGGGGCGCGCCCGCCAGGCGGTCGAGGCGGTGGCGGCCGACCTGACCGCGCGCGGCAATCTGGCGGGGGGCGAAGCGCAGGCCGTGCTGGAGGCGCAGGCGCTGATGGCACAGGACCCCGAGCTGATGGCCGACGTGGATCGGCGGGTGACGGGTGGGAGCACGGCTGAGCGCGCCGTGTACGACGCGTTTGCCGCGTATCGGGAGCTGCTGGCGGGTGCTGGCGAGTATCTGGCCGGGCGGGTGGCGGACCTCGATGATGTGCGGAACCGTATCGTCGCGCGTCTGCTCGGGGTGCCGATGCCTGGTGTGCCGGACAGTGACGAGCCGTATGTACTGGTCGCCCGTGATCTGGCGCCGGCGGACACGGCCCTGCTGGACCCGACTCTTGTGCTCGGGTTCGTCACCGAGGAGGGCGGTCCGACCAGTCACAGCGCGATTCTGGCGCGGGCGCTCGGGGTGCCGGCCGTGGTGGCGCTGCCCGGTGCGGGTGAGCTGGCCGAGGGCACGATGATCGCGGTCGACGGTTCCAGCGGTGAGATCTTCGTGGACCCGACCGAGGAGAAGAAGCGGCAGCTGGAGGCCGCCGTGGCCGAGCGCAGGGCGGCACTGGCCGCGTCGACCGGTCCCGGGGCGACCTCCGACGGGCACAAGGTGCCGCTGCTGGCGAACGTCGGCGGTCCGGGCGACGTGGCTGCGGCCGTCGAGGCGGGTGCCGAGGGTGTCGGTCTCTTCCGTACGGAGTTCCTGTTCCTGGACGACAGCAAGAACGCGCCGTCCGAGGAGAAGCAGGTCGAGTCGTACCGGAAGGTTCTGGAGGCGTTTCCGGAGAGCCGGGTCGTGGTGCGGGTGCTCGACGCGGGTGCCGACAAACCGCTCGACTTCCTGACGCCTGCCGATGAGCCGAACCCGGCGCTGGGTGTGCGGGGGCTGCGCTCGTTGCTCGACCATCCCGATGTGCTGCGCACCCAGTTGACCGCGCTCGCCAAGGCTGCGGAGGGGCTGCCGGTCTACCTTGAGGTCATGGCTCCCATGGTGGCCGACCGGGCCGATGCCAAGGCGTTCGCCGACGCCTGTCGGGCGGCGGGGCTGAATGCGAAGTTCGGGGCCATGGTGGAGATCCCGTCGGCCGCTCTGCGGGCCCGGTCGGTGCTCCAGGAGGTGGAGTTCCTGTCGCTGGGGACCAATGACCTCGCGCAGTACACCTTCGCCGCCGACCGTCAGGTCGGTGCCGTGTCCCGGTTGCAGGATCCGTGGCAGCCCGCGCTACTCGACCTCGTGGCGCTGTCCGCCGAGGCGGCGAAGGCCGAGGGCAAGAGCTGTGGTGTCTGTGGTGAGGCCGCGTCGGATCCGTTGCTGGCCTGTGTGCTGACCGGTCTGGGGGTCACCTCCCTCTCCATGGGTGCGGCGTCGATTCCGTATGTCCGGGCCACGCTGGCGAAGTACACGCTGGCGCAGTGCGAGCGGGCCGCGGCTGCCGCGCGGGCCTCGGACAGTGCCGATGAGGCGCGGGCCGCGGCGCAGGCGGTGCTGTCCGGCGAGTAGTCGTCGGACGGCTGATCGCTCCGGCTGTCCAGGGTCGTTCTGTTGGCGAGGGGCTCCCCACCACGTGGTGGGGAGCCCCTCGTGGTGTCAGTGGTGGTGGCCGGGTGTGGTGTCGTCTCCGTCCATGTCCAGGTCGGGCGGGACGCAGTAGTCGACGCCGGATTCGGGTGAGATGAGGTCGCCGGAGTCGACATCGGTGCAGTAGGCGTCGAAGACCTCGCCCGCGGTCAGGGGAGCGAGGTCTTGGCCGCGCAGGCGCCATCCGTAGACGCGGTCGGTGGTGCCGGGGGCGCTGGTGCGCATGACCAGTCCGCCGGGGTTGTGGGTGGCGAGGCCGACCGCCAGGACCGTGGTGAACTCCAGGGCTTCGGTCTCGTCGAGTTGGGTCGCGCCAGCGGGGTTCTGGTCGGCGTGGAGGACGGCGGCGAGCATCTCGGGGGTGCCGGAGACCGTGCAGACGAGGTGCCGGTCGCCGGGTGGTGCGGTGTCGAGGATGCGGACCAGGAGGGCGGAGGCGCGGGCGAAGGCTGCGCGGCCGATGTCCTCGCCGCAGGTGGCGCAGGCGCCCAGGCGGGCGAGGAGGGTGGAGGCGTAGTCCCAGGTCGCCTGGCGGACGGCTTCGTCGACGAGGGCGGGGACCAGGTCGTCCAGTGGCTGGCCCTCGTAGGGGAGGGTCGGGCCGGTGGTGGCGAGTTCCGCGGTGTAGCGGGCGCGGCTGGCGGGGATGTCAGGGTCCAGTCCGGCGCTCAGACAGAACTCGGCGTATTCCTGTGGGTCGAAGAGGGCGACGGTGGTGTGGCTGCCTTGGGAGGCGCGGGTCTTGAGGAGTGCTTCGACCTGTTGCAGATAGGTCCGGTGGTCGTCGAAGACGAAGGTGCTGTAGCGGCGCATGCTGCGGAAGTCGTGTTCGTCGGTGAGCAGGCCGATGGTGCCGGCGACTTCGCGGCGCAGGACGCGTCGCATGGTCAACTGGTCGGTCTGGGCCATGGTTTCCCCCTGTGTGCAGTCGATCAATGCTCACTCACAGTAACCGTCGGCACTGACAATGGGGGTGGGGCGAGGTCGGCGATGACCGGGCGGGGGATTGTTTTGCCAGGTCAGAGTGGGTGGGAGCGGGTGCGGCCCCGGGTCGTCCGGGGTCGCACGGCGTCGGCTTCCGGTGGTTCAGGCGCGTTTGCGGGCCAGTTCCTCGTAGAAGTGGAGGAGGTCGAGGTTGTCGATCGAGCCGGGGTTCACCGCTTTTTCCAGTGGGGTGCCCTGGAGGAGGCGTTTGACCGGGACCTCGATGCGTTTGCCAGTGAGGGTGTGGGGGATGCCGGGGACTTCGATGACCTCGTCGGGGACGTGGCGGGGTGAGAGCTGTGCGCGGATGGTCTGTTTGATGCGGGCCAGGAGGTTCTCGTCGAGTTCGGCTCCGGGGGCCAGATGGACGAAGAGGGGCATCCAGTAGCCGCCGTCGGGTTGTTCGACGCCAATGACCAGGGATTCCTTGATCTCGGGGAGGCGTTCGACGACTTCGTAGATGTCGGCCGAGCCCATGCGGACGCCCTGGCGGTTGAGGGTGGAGTCGGAGCGGCCGTGGATGATCACGGAGCCGTGCGAGGTGACGGTGATCCAGTCGCCGTGGCGCCAGACGCCGGGGTAGGTGTCGAAGTAGCTGTCGTGGTAGCGGCTGCCGTCGGGGTCGTTCCAGAAGCGGATCGGCATGGACGGCATGGGGTTGGTGACGACGAGTTCGCCGACCTCGTCGATGAGGGGGTTGCCGTCGGGGTCCCAGGACTGGAGATCGGTGCCGAGGCAGGGGGCCTGGAGTTCGCCGATGTGGACGGGGAGGGTGGGGACGGCGCCGGCGAAGCAGGAGCAGACGTCGGTGCCGCCGCTGACGGAGGCGATCCAGAGGTCGTCGCGGACCTCGTCGTGGAGCCAGCGGAAGCCGTCGGGGGGCAGGGGGGAGCCGGTGGTGGCGACGCAGCGCACCGAGGAGAGGTCGTGGTCGCGCGCGGGGTGGACGTCGGCCTTGCGGCAGGCCATGACGTAGGCGGCGGAGGTGCCGTAGAGGGTGGCCCGGGTGCGTTCGGCGACGCGCCACTGGGCGCCGGTGTCGGGGTAACCGGGGCTGCCGTCGTGGAGGACGACCGTGGTGCCGGTGAGGAGGCCGGAGACGAGGAAGTTCCACATCATCCAGCCGGTCGACGTGTACCAGTAGAGGCGGTCCCCGGGGCCGAGGTCGCAGTGCAGGCCGAGCTGCTTGAGGTGTTCGACGAGGATGCCGCCCTGGGACTGGACGATGGCCTTGGGCAGACCGGTGGTGCCGGAGGAGTAGAGCACCCACAGGGGGTGGTCGAAGGGGACCTGCTCGTAGACGGGGGCCGTGTCGGCGGCGGTCAGGGCCTGCCAGTCCAGGGCGCCCTCGGGGGCCTCGGTGCCGAGCAGGGGGATGTGGACGACCGCGCGGAGGGTGGGCAGGTCGCGGCGGAGTTCGGCGACGGTGTCGCGGCGGTCGTGCTGCTTGCCGCCGTAGCGGTATCCGTCGACGGTGAACAGGACGACGGGTTCGACCTGCTGGAAGCGGTCGAGGACGCTGCGGGCGCCGAAATCGGGGGCACAGGACGTCCATACGCCTCCGACGGCGGCCGTGGCGAGGAGGGCGACCACGGCCTGCGGGATGTTCGGGACGTAGGCGCAGACGCGGTCGCCGGGGCGCACGCCGAGGGCGCGTAGTTCGGCGGCGAGGGAGCCGACCTGGCTGCGCAGCTCGCCCCAGGTCACGGGTTGCGGTTCATGAGTCTCGTCGACGCAGAGGAGCGCTGTTTCGGCGGGGCGGTCGTCGGCGGCGCGCAGGGCGTGCTCGGCGTAGTTGAGGGTCGCTCCGGGGAACCACTGGGCGCCGGGCATGTCGCGGCTGCCCAGCACGCGCGCGTAGGGGGTGGTGAACCGTACGTCGAACCACTCGGTGACGGCCTTCCAGAAGTCCTCCAGGGCCGTGACGGACCACTGGTGCAGGGCCGGGTAGCCGCCCTCGGCGGGGGCTCCGTGGTGCTGGGCCGCCCATGCCTGGAACTCGGTGATCCGCGCCTCGGCGATGCGCTGCGGATCCGGCTGCCAGAGTGGCTGAGGGGTGGCGGTCGACATGTGGTGGCTCCCGGGACTCTGCGCGTCGTTGCGTCGGTCGCTCACGGGCTGTGGTGGGCGCGCGACACGGCTCATGGGGACGATGCCATGTGATCGACGGGTACACCAGGGTCTGCCCCACATAGTCCTGGTCCTGAAGATGTGGTCCCAGCACAGGTGAACGGGAGTTGAACGATCCACCTGTATGGGCGTGTCAGTGGCAGGCTGAACAGCATGGATGGTCGTGACCTGGTGCGTTCGGTGAAGTCGGTCGGTGCTGCGGGTGCAGCCCACAGGTTGCGTACCGTACGCGCCGCGTGGCGCAGAAGGCGGGCGGACGCGGTCGGGCTGCCGGAGCGGGGGGCGGAACGCGCGCGGGTGCCGGGTCCTGTCACGGAGGTGGAGCCGGGCCCTGGTGGGGGGCTGATCCGGTTCGCGCGCTCGGAGCTGCGGATCATGGTCGCGGTGAACGGGACGGTGTTCTGGGGCTGGGACGGGGCGGCTCCGGAGCCGTCGTACGCGCTGGCGGGGGTCTGTCCGGAGCCGGATCCGCGGGCCGTGCTGGAGCCCGACAAGGACGGCGGCTGGCGGGTGGTGGCCGAGCGGGTGACGCTGGTGATCTCGCGGCACGGGGCGGTCGAGGTGCTCACGCCGGGTGGGGTCGCTCTGCGCCGGGAGCAGCCGCCGCGCTGGTGGGAGCCGGTCCAGGGGGGCGTGGCGCGCTGGATGCAACGTTCGGAGGTGGCGGCCGACGCCCGGTTCTTCGGGCTCGGCGGACGCGCTTCGGGGCCGCGGCTGCGGGACGGGACGTACCGGCTGTGGAACACCGACCCGGGGCGGCCGTTCGGGCCGGACGAGGATCCGCTGTACGTGACCATGCCGGTGCAGTTGGTGGTGGCCGACGCCGCGACGCATCTGATCTTCTACGACACCTCCTGGGACGGGTCGGTGAGCCTGGCGGAGGGCGAGGAGGGGGCCGGGTCGGGGCACGACCGGGCGGGGACGAGTGAGCTGCGCATGGACGGTGGTCCGCTGCGCTGCTGGGTGATGGTGGGGACGCCCGCGCGCGTGCTGCTGTGCTGGGCCTCTCTCACGGGCGCGCCGACGCTGCCGCCGGTGTGGGCGCTGGGGCACCATCACGCGCGTTGGGGGTTCGGCGGCGAGCAGGGGGTGCGCCGGATCGTGGCCGGTTATCAGGAGCACGGGCTGCCGCTCGACGCCGTGCATCTGGACATCGACCACTTCGACGGGCATCGGGTGTTCACGGTCGACCATGAGCGCTTTCCCAAGCTGCCGGGACTCGCCGAGGATCTGCGGCGGGACGGGATCCGGCTGGTGTCGATCATCGATCCGGCGGTGAAGGCGGAGCCGGGGGGCGCGCTGTACGACAGCGGGACGGCCGAGGACGCGTTCGTACGGGATGCCTCGGGGCAGGTCGTGCGGGGGGTGGTGTGGCCCGGGGAGTCGGTCTTCCCCGATTTCACGGACGCGCGGGTGCGCGCGTGGTGGGCCCGGCAGTACGAGGAGCGGCTGGCGCAGGGGTTCGCGGGGTTCTGGCATGACATGAACGAGCCGACGTCGTTCGCCGCGTTCGGTGAGTCCACGCTGCCGAGGTCAGCGCGACACGCCGTGGAGGGGCGTGGGGGCGACCACAGGGAGGCGCACAACGTGTACGCCCTGGGCATGGCCAGGGCGGCGTACGAGGGGTTGCGGGAGCTGTGTCCGGAGGAGCGGCCGTTCGTGTTCTCCCGGGCGGGCTGGGCCGGGATGCAGCGCTACGGGGGTACATGGTCGGGGGATGTGGCGACCGGCTGGCCGGGGCTGCGGGCGTCCCTGTCGCTGGTCATGGGGCTCGGGCTGTGCGGGGTGCCGTACTCGGGGCCGGACGTGGGCGGGTTCGACGGGTTTCCGTCTCCGGAGCTGTATCTGCGGTGGTTCCAGTTGGGGGCCTATCTGCCGCTGTTCCGTACACACGCGAGCATGCGGGCGGGGCGGCGTGAGCCGTGGGAGTTCGGGCCCGATGTACTGGGGCACGCGCGCGGGGCGCTGATCGAGCGCAGGCGGCTTCTGCCGTACTTCGTGACGCTGGCGCATCTGGCGCGGCGGACGGGCGCCCCTTATGTGCGGCCGTTGTGGTGGGGGGCGCCGGAGGACCGTGCCCTGCGGGACTGCGAGGACGCGTTCCTGCTGGGTGACGCGCTGCTGGTGGCGCCGGTGCTGGACCCGGGTGCGGACCGGCGGGCGGTGCAGCTGCCGCGCGGTCGCTGGTACGACACGACGACGGAGCGGGCTTACGAGGGTCCTGGGCAGGTATTGGTGGACGCGCCCCTGGCGCGGATTCCGGTGCTGGCGCGGGCGGGTGCCGTCCTTCCGGTGCGGGGGAAGGACGGCGGGCTGGAGTTGGAGGTGTGGGCGCCCGCGCGGGGGCGGACGGGGAGCGGGCTGGTGGTGGCGGACAGCGGTGACGGGTGGGACGAGCCGGAGGTCGAGCGGTACTTCACCCGCTGGGAGGGCTCCCAGGTGGTCGTTGAGCGGGAGCGGGAGGACGGCCCGGCGGAGCCGCCCCACCCGGTCCGCGTCCGCGGGCTTCCGGGGGGCCTGGCTCAGTAGCGGCCCTCGAACCAGGCCCTGGCGGCCACGGTGTGCAGCGGGAAGGCCAGTTCCTCGGGTCGGCGCAGCAGGTGCCAGCCCTCGGTCTCGTCCGTGGCCGCCGACGGGGGCAGTCCGTCGACGGGGCGTTCCGGCAGGAGGCCGAAGAGCAGCAGATGGCCGTCCGGGGCGCTCATGGCGTCGGCGAGCCGGACGTCGCGGCCGGCGGCGTCGATGCCGGTCTCTTCCTTCAGCTCCCGGACGATGGCGTGGCGCCAGTCCTCGCGGTCGTCGATGAAGCCGCCGGGGAGCGCGATGCCGCCCAGCGCGGGGGCGATGGTGCGTGTGATGACGACCAGGGCGGTGCCCTGGGTGTCGTACACGGGCTGGAGGGCCACAGCGACCGGCAGCGGGTTGCGGTAGGCCACGGTGCCGCACGACGTGCAGGTGCGGGGCCAGCCGGTGAGGCCCTCTCCATAGGGCGCCCCGCAGCTCGAACAGTGGGAGTCGGGCGCGGAGTTGGGGGTGGGTTGTGGGTTCTCGGACACGTCGCGGACTGTATCCGATGGCGTGGAGGGCGTGTCTCCGCGCGGTGCCGTTCGTCCTTGTCATGTGCCTTTGGTGAGGGATTTCGGTGCCACGGGGAAGTCGAAGTAGGTGTCGGGGTAGGGCTCGGGTCGGTAGGTGAAGTGCCACCACTCCTCGGCGAGGTTCACGAATCCGAGGTCTTCGAGGGTGTCCTTGAGCAGGAGGCGGTTGGCGCGTTGGGGGCCTTGGACGCGTGGGGCGAGGGTGTGGGAGAGGGTGCTGAAGCAGTCGTAGCCGGTGGCCATGTCGACCGAGTTGTCGGGGAAGCGCTGGGACTGTGGTGCGTGGCAGGGCACCAGGGGCTCACCGGGGTGGTAGGGCCTGGTAGGGCGGGTGGGACTGGTGGGGCGGGTCGGGATGCCGGGGATGGCGACGAGGGTGAGGTCGACGGTCGAGCCGCGGCTGTGGCCGGATTTCTGCGCGATGTAGCCGTCCGCGAAGAGGCGGGACTTGTCGACGTCCGGGTAGAACTCGCGCTTCATGGAGTCGTCGTCGAGGTCCTCGGCCCAGCGGACGAAGTGGTCCACCGCCCGCTGGGGGCGGTAGCAGTCGTACACCTTGAGCGAGTGGCCCCGGCGGAGCAGGGCGCGCTGGGCCTTGTGGAGGGCTTGGGCGGTGGCGCGGGTGAGGATGCACAGGGGCCGGCGGTAGCCGTCGATGGGCTCGCCGACGAAGTTGTGCGGGGTGGCGTAGCGGATCTCCTCGATGATCGTCCGGTCGACGGTGCGCAGGGCCACGAAGTCGTCGGGTGCGGTGGGTTCGCTGGCGGGGTGGGCTGACGCCGGGGTGGTGGTGAGGAGCAGCAGGGTGGTGAAGGCGGTGGTGAGGGTGGGGGGTTTGGTGGGGAGTCGTGTCATGGGGTCTGCGTCTATCAGGCGGTTGTGGGGGGGCGGGAGCGTTTCGGGGCGGAGGGCGGTGGGGGGGTGTCCGGAAGTGGTCGGTTGGGGGGTGGGGTTGGGGTGGGGAGGCGGGGACGGTTCCGAGTGTCGGCCTCTGTCTGTGTGCGGTGGGTCGTGTGCGGTGAGTCGTGGCAGACGCGGATTCTGACGGTCGTCAGTTTCGGGGGTGAGGGAGGGGCTGTGTCACGTAGGGGTTGTGTCACGTACGCGGGCTCCGGTGGTCGCTGGTTGGTTCACGGGGGGCGGGGACGATTTCCGGCTGCTGGGTACGCGGTGCTCGGCGTGCGCCGCGCTCTTCCTTCTCCGTGAGGATGTGCGGTGCCGCAATCCGGAGTGCGGGGGCGAGGAACTGGTTGAGGTGCCGCTGTCGCGCCGGGGGCGGATTTGGTCGTACACCGACAGCCAGTATCGGCATCCGTCACCCTATGTGACGAATCCGGAACTTCTGTGGGAGCCGTGCGCGTTGATCGCTTCAGAACTGGCGGAGGACCGGATCGTGATTCTGGGTCAGGCTTCGCCGGGTGTTCCCGGCGCCGATCTGGCGGTGGGCATGGAGGTGGAGGCCGTGTCCGGCGTGCTGCACGAGGACACGGAGACAAGGTGGCTGATCTGGTATTGGCGGCCTATGGCGGTGATGGGGGTGATGGCATGACGGGCGATGTGGCGGTGCGCGGTGTTGGGATGCATCCGTGGGGTGAAAGGGGGCGTGGCTTCGTGGAGTACGGGGTGGTGGCGGCTCGGGCGGCGCTCGCGGACGCCGGAGTGGTGTGGCGGGACGTCGAATCGATCGTGGGCGGGGACACGGTGCGTGGTGGATATCCGGGGTATGTGGCCGGTGCCTCGTTCGCGGAGGCGCTCGGGTGGCAGGGGGATCAGGTGACGAGTGTGTACGCGGCCTGCGCGTCGGGGGCGCAGGCGGTGGGGGCGCGCGGGCGCAGATTCTGACTGGGCTAGGCGATGTGGTGCTCGTGGTCGGGGTGGACGCCGCTGCCAAGGGGTTCTTTCGGCCAGTCGACGGAGATCGGCCGGATGATCCGGACTGGCTGCGGTTCCGGCTGCTCGGGGCCACGACCTCCGGCGTACTTCGGGCTCTACGCGCGCAGACGGATGGCGGTACAGAGGGACATCGTGGAGGACTTCGCGCAAGGTCAAGGTGAACAACGCGGCCATGGGGGAGCTGAATCCGTACGCGGGCTACCGCAGACGGGGCACGGCCGAGGAGGTGGCGGCCTCGCCGCTGGTCGTCGATTCGCTGCGGCTGCTCGACATCTGCGCCGCGTCCGACGGCGGTGCGGCCCTGATGCTGTCCAGCATGGAGTTCGCGGCGGCACGCGGGGCGGCGCCGGTACGGATCAGGGCGGTTTCGATGGTGACGCCGCGCTACCCGACCGAGTGGTGGGTTGGCGTCGTTCGGGGAGGCGATGCCGACGCAAGCCATCGCGCAGGTCTGGGAGGTGACGTGGCAGTTGAGAGGGGAGGCGGGAGAGCGGCAGGTGGCGGGGCGCGGGTGGGGATCACTGCGAATCAGGGGTTGTTCGGGTATGGGTCGGCGGTGATCGCGGTGCGGTGACGGGGAGTGGGAGTGGGGTGGGCTTTGGGGAGTGGGGAGTGGAGGGTCGGATGAGTGGTGGCCGTAGGGGGGCGGGCTCGGTGGTCGGGCCAGGGGCTTGGTGGTCGTATCACCAGGGGCGGAGAGGGAATCGCACGCTATGTGATCAGCTCGGAATCCTGCGTGAACGTCTTATGAATTGCCCCTCGGGGTACGCCCTGAGAGTCATCATGCTCCCGTGCGTACCTGGACGGATTCTCTCCGCTTCGCGTTCCAGCCCGTGGTCAATCTGACCACCGGGGGCATCGCCGCACTGGAGATCCTGGCCCGCCCGGAGGCCGGGAATGTCCTGGCCGAGGCGCGGCGGGATCCCGAACTCGACGGCACGCTCGCGGTGTTGGCGCTCCGCGCGGCGGTGCGCACGGAGACGATGCTGCCGCTGCACGTCAATGTGTTCGCGGGCACGCTCGCCGATCTCGGTGGGCTCACCCCGCTGCACGACGCGGTGCGGCAGGCCGGGCGGCTGCCATGGGAGGTCACGGTGGACATCGGGCCGCCGTACACACACGTACCGCAGCAGGCGTTGCTGGAGGCGGTGGGCGCTCTTCGGGAGCAGGGCTTCCGGATCAGCGCGGACGGGGTGGGTGACGGGGATGTGCCGCTGCGGCTGCTGACGGATCTGGCGCCGGATCTGGTGAAGCTCGACGCGTCGCTGCTGGCGCGGCGCGCGGCGGTGAGGTCGATGCGAACACTGTGCGAGGAGTTGGGCGCGCTGCTCGCCGTCGAGGGTGTGGAGACGGAACTGCAGTGCGCGGCGGCCCGGTCGGCGGGGGCGCAGTTGGCGCAGGGGCAGTTGTTCGCACCGCCGGCCCGGTTGCCGGTGACGGAGGTGTATGTGCCGCCGGGGTCCCCCGCTCCGGAGGCGGAACGTCGGCCGGGGCCGTCGGTACGGGAGTTCGTACGGCCTGCGGCGCTGTTGCCGGACACGGCGTCGGCGGGGCAGGTGCGGGCGCTGCTGACCGGGTCACCGGATGTTTCCGGGGTGCTGCTGGTGGACCGGGACGGGGTGCCGGTGCGGTCGGTGCACCGGTCGCGGTTCCTGCTGTCGATGTCGGGGCGCTACGGGCACGCCCTGTACGCGGACCGGCCCGCCGCCAAGCTGGGCGACCGTCCGCGCACGGTCGGCGTCCACGCCACGGCGTGGGAGGTGCTGGACGTCGTGGCCGACGGGGACCGGGCCCGTACGTCCGACGATGTCGCCGTGGTCGACGACCATGGGCGGTGCGTGGGGGTGGTACGGCTGGCCGATCTGGTGCGGGCGCTGTCCGAGACGCGGGTGGAGGAGGCGGCCGGGCTCAATCCGCTGACGCGACTGCCGGGGTCCGACGCGATCACGGGTGAGGTGGACCGGCGGATCGCCGACGGATGGACGTTCACACTGAGCTGGCTCGATGTGGATCGCTTCAAGGAGGTGAACGATGGGTCGGGGTTCGCGGCCGGGGACGAGTTGATCCGGTCAGTGGGGCGGATGCTGCAACGGGTGGCTATCGGGAGCATGCGGGTGGGTCACATCGGCGGGGACGACTTTCTGGTCCTGGCCGATCCGGAGGGGCTCGATCCGATGGCCGCGTCGGTGCTGGACGTGCCGTGGTCGGCGGGAGGGCAGCCGGTGACGTTGTCGCTGGCCACGGTGGTCTGTGTGCCGGGGAGTGTGGCCGATCATCGGGAGGCGGCGGCGTGTCTCGCGCCGCTGAAGAAGGCTGCCAAGGCGCTCGGCGGGGCGAGTTGGGTTCTGGGGCGGGCTGGGTCGCCGGGGCATGAGGTGCGGCGGGGTGCGGGGCCGTCGCCGGGGCGTGCAGGGTATGCGGTGGCGGAGCCGGGGCGGGGGTGAGGGGTTGGGGGGTCGGGGATTGGGGGGTTGGGTCAAGGATCAGGGAGGGGATTGTGGGTGGAGGGGGTGGGTGGTTGCCGTCGCGGATATTGGCGCGCTGGGGTGCTGAGGTGGCCTGTGTTGGCTTGAGAGGCGTCGGGGGTCTCTCTGTGGTCCTTTTCCGGGCGCCAGAAGCCGCTTCAGGTGGTGTGGGCGGGCTTCAAGGGCCTCGTGGTGTTCGGGGTGTGGGAGGCGTCCCGGGGGGCCGCGCCCGTGGTGCCCCTCTGGCAAGGGGGCTCGGTTCAGGTCGTCACCTTCTGGCGGCGTTCCGCGGCGATGGCCATCGCGTGCTCGACGACGCCGATGAGTACCTCCTTCACGGACTCGCGGTCGCGCGCGTCGCACAGGACGACCGGAACGACGTCGTCCAGGTCGAGGGCCTGGCGGACCGCTTGGGCCGGGTAACGGGTCGCTCCCTCGAAGCAGTTGACGCCGACGACGAAGGGGATGGAGCGGCGTTCGAAGTAGTCCACGGCGGCGAAGCAGTCCTCCAGGCGCCGGGTGTCGGCGAGGACGACCGCGCCCAGGGCGCCTTCGGACAGTTCGTCCCACATGAACCAGAACCGCTCCTGGCCGGGTGTGCCGAAGAGGTACAGGACGAGGTCCTCGCGCAGGGTGATGCGGCCGAAGTCCATGGCGACGGTCGTGGTGTGCTTGCCCTCCACACCGCTGGTGTCGTCGACCGGGCGGCCCGCCTCGGTGAGCAGTTCCTCGGTGCGCAGCGGCCTGATCTCGCTGACCGTACCGACCAGGGTGGTCTTGCCCACGCCGAAGCCGCCGGCCACGAGGATCTTGAGCGTGACGGGCTCGACCGGGGACGTGCCGCGCTCAGATCGCCCGAACTTCATCGGTCTCTTCTCCTGCTCGATGGGAATCGGCCGGCGGGGGCCCGTAGCCTCCGCCGCCGGGCGTCTCGATGACGAGCACGTCGTCGGGTCCGACGTCCGTGGCGTCACTGCCGCCCAGTGCGGTGACCGTACCGTCCGCGCGCTCCACGCGGTTGGCGCCGAGCGCCCTGGGTTCACCGCCGTTCATGCCGTACGGGGGCACCCTGCGGTGCTGGGACGGCGTGGAGACGGTCATGGACTCGCGGAAGCGGATCCGGCGTACGGCGCCGTCCCCGCCACGCCAGCGGTCGGCGCCGCCGCTCCCCCGGCGCACGGCGAACTCGTCCAGGAGCACGGGCAGCCACCACTCCAGGACCTCCGGGTCGGTGAGGCGTGAGTTGGTCATTTGGGTCTGTACGACATCGGCGCCGGGGAAGCCGTCGCCCGCTCCGGATCCGGAGGCGACGGTCTCGTAGTGCTGGTGGCGCGCGTTGCCGAAGGTGACGTTGTTCATGGTGCCGGAGCCCTCCGCCTGGACGCCGAGGGCAGCATAGAGGGCCCCGGTGATCGCCTGGGAGGTCTCGACGTTGCCCGCGACGACGGCGGCGGGCGGCTCGGGAGAGGGCGTCGAGCTCGGCGGTACGACGATATGCCGGGGCGCAGTCAGCCGTCGTTGAGCGGGATGTCGTCGACGACGAGGGTGCGGAAGACGTACAGGACGGCCGCGTTGACGACGGCGGAGGGGGCGTTGACGGTGGTGGGGAGTTGGGCGCGCAGCTCGGCGAGGTTGGGCGCGGGGTTGCGGGACGGGTGAGGGCTCCCGGTGAGCAGGCGGAGGGTTTCCTCCCCGCGGAAGCGGCCGTTCTCGGCGGGCAGCAGTTGTCGAAGAGGATGCCTTCCTCGGCGATGGTGCGGCTGCCGGCCGGCATGGAGCCGGGGGCGATGCCGCCGATCTCGGCGTGGTGGCCGCAGGAGGCGACGTAGAAGAGAATCCGGTCACGCTGTGTGGTGTCTGCCGGGTCGATGCCGAAGACGGGGGTGATCACGGTGACGTCGGGGAGGTGGGTGCCGCCGTGGTACGGGTCGTTGACGGCGTAGGTGTCGCCGGGGCGCGGCGCGGAGCTGCGGCGGCGGACGACCTCCTTGACGATGGTGCCCATCGAGCCCAGGTGGACGGGGACGTGCGGGGCGTTGGCCACCAGGTTTCCGTCGGGGTCGAAGAGTGCGCGGGAGAAGTCGAGGCGCTCCTTGATGGTGACGGACTGGGCGGTCGACTCCGGGCGGGCGCCCATCTGCTCGGCGATCGACATGAAGAGGTTGTCGAAGACCTCCAGCAGGACCGGATCGATTTCTGTGTCGAGATCGGCACTCTCATCGGAACTCTGTGTAATCGCCGCGCGTTCCATGACCAGATGCCCGTCGTGGCTCGCGGTGGCCCGCCGGCCGTCGTCCACGACGGTGGTGGCGTCGGCCTCGGTGATGATCGCCGGGCCGGTGACTCGCTCGCCGGGTGGCATTGCCGTGCGCCGGTGGAGGGGTACGTCGCGCCAGGCGCCGCCGGTGTGCAGGCGCACGGTGTCGGGCGGGGCGGGGCGGCCTTCGTACGGGGCGAGGGCCGAGAGATCGGGGGGTTGGGTGATTCCGGTGGCTTTGACAGAGATTGTTTCGACGACGATCGGGCGGTCGAGCGTGAAGGAGTACGTGGCGCGATGACGTTCTTCGAATGCCTGCCGCATCGCGTCCGGTGGGGCGAGGCGGACGGTGAGGGTGGTGTCGGTGCCGTCGTAGCGGAGCTGGGCGCGGCTGACGGTCTCGATGCGGTCCTCGGGGATGTCCTCCGCGCGGAGTTCGGCGCGGGCCGCTTGTTCGAGTTCGTCGGCGGTGGTGTGGATGCCGGGCATGGCGGCGGGTTCCAGTCGGGCCTCGACGGACCGCTCGCGCATGGCGGTGGTGCTGGCGAGGCCGATGCCCAGTGCGGAGAGCAGGCCCGCCATGGGCGGGACCAGGACGGTAGGGATGCCGAGCGGCTCGGCGACCCTGCACGCGTGCTGGCCGCCAGCGCCGCCGAAGGTGGTGAGCGCGTAGCGGGTGACGTCGTGGCCCTGCTGGACGGAGATCCGTTTCACGGCGTTGGCGATGTTGGCGACGGTGATCCGGAGGTAGCCCTCGGCGACCTGTTCGGGGGTGCGGTCGTTGCCGGTGCTCTCGCGGATCTCGCGGGCGAGGGCGGTGAAGCGCTCGCGGACCACGGTGTCGTCGAGGGGCTGGTCGCCGTCGGCGCCGAACACGCGCGGGAAGTGGGCGGGCCGGATCCGGCCGAGCATGACATTGGCGTCGGTGACGGTGAGCGGGCCGCCGCCCCGGTAGCAGGCGGGGCCCGGGTCCGCGCCCGCCGAGTCCGGCCCTACGCGGTAGTAGCGGGAGCCGTCGAAGCGCAGGACCCAGCCGCCGTCCGCGGCCACGGTGTGGATGTCGAGCATGGGCGAGCGCAGCCGGACGCCCGCGATGCGGGTGGTGAAGACGCGTTCGTGCTCGCCCGCGAAGTGGGAGACATCGGTGGAGATGCCGCCCATGTCGAATCCGATCACCCGGTCGAATGCGGCGAGTCGCGACATGCGCGCCATGCCGACGATGCCTCCGGCGGGCCCGGACAGGACGACGTCCTTGCCGCAGAACCGGCCGGCCTCGGTGAGCCCGCCGTTGGAGTGCATGAACATCAGCCGTACGCCGTGCAGTTGCTCGGCGATCTGCCGGACGTAGCGGCGCAGTACGGGCGAGAGGGAGGCGTCGACCACGGTGGTGTCCCCGCGCGACGCGTTTCATCAGCGGGCCGACCTCGCTGGACAGCGAGATCTGCGGGAATCCGATCCGGGCGGCCAGTTCGCCGAAGGCCTGCTCGTGGGCGGGGTGGAGGTGGCTGTGGAGACAGACCAGGGCGACCGCGCGGATGCCGTCCTCGTGGGCCTGGCGCAGGGGTCCTTCGAGGGCCTCCAGGTCGGGCGGTCGCAGGGCGGTGCCGTCGGCGGTGATGCGCTCGTCCACCTCTACGACCCGTTGGTGGAGCAGCTCGGGCAGGTCGATACGGCGGGCGAAGATCCGGGGGCGGTTCTGGTAGGCGATGCGCAGGGCGTCGCGGAAGCCGGGGGTGATGATCAGCAGGGTACGTTCGCCCTTGCGTTCCAGCAGGGCGTTGGTGGCGACGGTGGTGCCCATACGGACGGATTCCACGGACTCGCCGGAGCCATCCAGCAGGGCCTGCACACCGGCTACGGCGGCGTCGGTGTGGCGCGCGGGGTGGTCGGAGAGCAGCTTGTGGGTGAGGAGGGTTCCGCCGGGGCGGCGGGCGACGATGTCCGTGAAGGTACCGCCCCGGTCTACCCAGAACTGCCAGCCCCTCGTCACCTGGGTCTCCTGGATCGCGCTGCTCGGCACCGCCGCTGTGGGCAGCCGGGCGCGGGGCCGTGGAGGGGTGTGGACGATCGGTTGGATCGTATCGGGCGGGGTGGGTGGGGGCCGGTCGTGGTGGGGGCGGGGGGCGTGGTGGGGGCGGGCGTCGGTCCGGGGGCAGGGGGCGTGTCGAGGACTGGTGGCGTTCCGGGGGCGGTGGGCGATGACGGGATCGCTGGGGGGCCGTGGGGTGAGGGTGCTGGCGCTGGGTGGCCGGGTGAGGGGGTCGGTGCGGGGTGGCCAGGTGGGGATGGCGGTGCGAGGCGGTCGCGTGAGGGGCTGTTCAGGGTCCGTGGGGGTGCTGCGGGGCTGGTGGGGGCTCCGGGTACTGGGGCGGGGCGGCCGGGGGCTCCGGGGGCTCGGTCAGAACGGCCAGGGGGTCCGGATGCTTCGTCGGGACGGCCGGCGTCTCCGGGCGCTCGGTCTGGGCGGCCGGGGGCTCGGCCGGAGCGGCGGCTCGCGCCTCCGGGGGCTCGGTCAGAGCGCCCGGAGGCCGTTGATCACATCGCGGAGCACGCTCTCGTCGGGGAGTTCGGCGGGCGGTACGGGGCGGTTCACATGGACGAGGTCGCTGTCCACGAGGTCGCCGACCAGGACCCGTACCACGCCGATGGGCAGGTTGAGTTCGGCGGCGAGTTCCGCGACCGACTGCGGAGCCTCGCGGCACAGGGCGACGATGTCCACATGCTCGGGGGACAGCGAGCCGTCGGTGTCGGTGTCGGCGTCGTCCGCGCGCGGCTCCGCGACGACCACCGCGATCAGGTCCAGGCGGTGCTGGGCGGCGTGCCGGGTACGGCCACGGGTCATCGCGTACGGGCGGACGACCGGTCCGGCTTCATCGTCGAACCAGTGGCTTCTTGCCTCACCGTCAGCGCTCATGTCATCCCACTACCCGCCCGCGGACAGATCGGTGCGCGGAGCGGCGGCGAGATGTACGCCGACCCGCTTGACCAGCAGGGTCATCTCGTACGCGACCTGGCCCACGTCCGAGTCCGCGTCGGAGAACACGGCGAGGCAACTGCCGTCGCCGGCCGCGGTGACGAACAGGAAGGCGTCGTCCAGCTCGACCACCGTCTGGCGTACGCTCCCGGCGTCGAAGTGGCGGCCGACGCCCTTGGCGAGGCTGTGGAAGCCGGAGGCCACGGCCGCGAGGTGCTCGCCGTCCTCCCGGGTCAGGTCCTTGGACACTCCGGTGGCCAGGCCGTCTCCGGAAAGCACGACGGCCTTGCGGATGCTTGCGACGCGGTCCACCAGTTCGTCGAGGAGCCAGTTCAGCTCGCCCGACTTGTTGCTCGCGGAGTGGCCGGTCGGCTTCGGTGCGGTCATCGACCGTCCCCCTTTGTCGTTCCTTGTGGTGCTGTGCCGCTGTGGGTGTCGTCGCCCGCGGCGTTCTCCTCACGGCCGCGCTGCCAGCCGCGCTGGAGCGAGGCCATACGGCTGCGGACCTCGTCGGCGTCCCGCTCATCAGGTGCGGCGGGGGTCTCGGTACGCCGTTCGGGGGTGCTGCGCAGTTGTGGGGCCAGGTTGGCCTGGCGGACCCGGCGGGGCAGGGTGCCCGTGTTGTCGGGGGCGGGGCCCTCGGCCGTGCCGTCACCGGGTACGTCGGTTGGTCCGGGCCGTCCGGGGCCGCGCAGGGCGGCGGGGCGGTGGCCGGTGGTGCCGGGAGTGCGGGGCGGGTCCGTCGGGCGGCTGTCGCCGATGCCCCGGAGTCCGTCCGCGCGGCGGCTGTCGCCGGGGGCGTGGAGGGGGGCGGCGAGGTGGGGGGTTCCGGTGTCGCGGGTGGCCTCGGGGCGGGAGCTGTTGTCGTCGTGGGGGTCGCCGGTGCTTCTGGTGCGGTTCATGCCTCGCAGTTCGCCGGGGCCGGTCGTTCCCTCGACGGGGTCGGTGGTGTCTCGGGCGCGGCGGGGCAGGGAGGGCGGTCCGGCGGGTGGGTCGGTGCGCGGGCCGAAGGCGGTGGTTTCCGGTCGCTCGGGGCCGCTGCCGGGGCCCGTGGCTCCCGTCGGGCCGGTCGGCGTACGGCGTACGGGTCCCGTGTCGCGGCGGCGGGCCGGGAGCGGTGCGGCGGGGTCGTCGGGGCCGGGGCGTGCGGTGGCCGGGGCGGTGCCCTCCGGGGTGCTCTGGCGGCGGCTGCGCTGGTCGGTGACGGGACGGCCGTGGGAGCTGACCAGCTTGGGGGTGTGGCGGCGGGGCAGCGGGAGCGGGGCGCCGGTGTCGTCGGCGCCATCCGGATCGGTGGCGCCGCGCGGGCCCGGAACGCCACCGGGCGTCCGGGAGATGGGGTTGGCGGCGGGGTCGGCGTCGAGGAAGGTGCGGGGGCGGAAGATGCCGCCGCGTTCGCTGTCCTCGTCGCCGAGGACGCCGGGGAAGTCCTGGATGGCATCGAGGTCGACGGGGGCCTCCAGTTCGACGGGGCCGTCGAGGAGGGAGGCGGGCAGACCGGGGAGCTGGACCGGGCGCTGGGCGAGGTCGGTGTGATGGCCGTCCTTGGCCGGGCGGGGCCGGTCGAGCCGGAAACCGGTGCCGTTGGTGTCGGGGACCTCGTCGGTGAGCAGGGAGTCGGGGATGAAGACGATGGCGGTGGTGCCGCCGTAGGGGGAGGGTTGCAGGGAGACGCGTACGTTCTGGCGCTGGGCCAGACGGCTGACGACGAAGAGGCCGAGACGGTCGGTGTCGGAGAGTTCGAACTCGGGGGTCTCGGCGAGCCGCAGGTTGGCGTCGAGGAGTGCTTCGGCCGCCATGCCGAGTCCGCGGTCGTGAATCTCCAGGGTGAAGCCGTTGGCGACGCGCTCGCCGATGACCTGGACGGCGGTGTGGGGCGGGGAGAACACGGTCGCGTTCTCCAGGAGTTCGGCGACGAGGTGGGTGAGGTCGGCGACGGCCGGTCCGGTGACGGCGGTGCGGGGCAGTCGGCGGACCTCGATGCGCTCGTAGTCCTCGACCTCGGCGACGGCCGCGCGGACCACGTCCATGAGCTGGATGGGCTTGCGCCACTGCCGGGAGGGGGCGGCGCCGGAGAGGATCACCAGGCCCTCGGCGTGGCGGCGCATGCGGGTGGTGAGGTGGTCGAGGCGGAAGAGGTCGGCGAGTTCCTCGGTGTCCTCGGTGCGGCGTTCCATGGTGTCGAGGAGGGTGAGCTGCTTGTGGAGCAGGACCTGGCTGCGGCGGGCGAGGTTGACGAAGACCTCGGAGACACCGGAGCGGAGTTCGGCCTGCTTGACGGCGGCCTCGACGGCGGCGCGCTGGAGGGTGTTGAGGGCCTGGCCGACCTCGCCGATCTCGTTGCGGTCGTACTCCAGGCGCGGGACCTCGGTCTCCACGTCGACCTGCTCGCCCGCGGAGAGGCGGCGCATCACGCTGGGCAGGCGGACGCCGGACGCCTCGTGGGCGTCGAGGCGCAGCTGGCGCAGATCGCGGATGAGGGCGCGGCCGATCCGGACGGACACGAGGAGGGAGAGGAGCAGCGCGGCCAGACCGAGGGCTGCGGCGAAGGCGACCCGGACGATGACGCCGGTGGCGATGGGGCGGACGCGGTCCTGGTAGCGGTCGGAGGCTTCGTCGTTGAGGGTGCCGAGTTGGTCGAGGACCTTGCCGGCGGCGTCGTCCCAGTCGCCTGCGTCGACATGGCGGGGCGTGCCGGAGCCGGAGGCGAGGGCGGATTCCTCGGCGACCCGCAGCGGGGCGGTCTCGGCGTTCTTCCAGAACCGGTCGTAGCGGTCGCGTTCGGCGGTGGGCAGCAGCGGGAGGTTGACGTCGTAGGTCAGGCTGCGCTGGGCGACGAGGTCGGTGATGTCGCGGACCTCGGTGGCGGAGAGGCTGCCGACGACGAGGGCGGAGCCGAGCAGCGCGTCCTCGCGGGCGAGGAGTTCACGGGCGCGGGAGAGACCGACGAGCGCGCGGTACTGCTTGTCGAGTTCGACGTCCTCGACGGCGTGCAGGTTGGTGAGCAGGGTGTAGCAGGGGTCGATCAGCCGGTTGTAGAGGTCGAGCGCCTGGCTGCGGTTGACGGTGCCGTCCTCGACGCTGCGGCGCAGGGACCAGATGCCGTCGAAGGCTTCGAGGACGGCGGTCAGCCGTTCGCCGGTGGCACCGCCCATGGCGTCACGGATGCCGGGGTCGCCCGCGTTCTTGCGGAGTTCGGCCACGGCCTCGTCGGTGGCGGCGCGGGTGCGGCGGAGCGCGGCGAGGCCGTCGGAGTCGCGAGGGTCGGCGAGGTGGACGAGGGTCTGGCGGCGCTCCTGCTGGAGCACGCGCACGGTGTCCTCGGTCGGATAGCCGACGTCCTCGACGACCGACGACGCGGTGAACAGCCCGCTGGCCTCCTGGCCCGTGAGCACCATGCCGAAGGCCCACAGGGCGCTCATCGAGACCAAGGGCACGAGCAGCAGCGCCACGATCTTCCTGCGGATGGACTTCCCGCGAAAGCGCATGGCCTCCCCCAGCGACAACCCCCACCGGCAGGGGGTGCACAAGTGCGTCAACAAACGGCGCGAGCCTACTACCGACACACCCGTAACTCGAAGGGCCGTCCGGAGGCCGAACCTCCGCCGCTGCGACAAGCCGGGACAAGACAGGGGGAGTTGTCCGGTCATTGCGGGAGATTGTGTCCGTCACCACGGTCTCCATCGGGCGGATCGGGACGACTCTGTGACATCCGGTGTTGGCCGGAAGTTATCGATACGGGGGAATCTTCGGGGCGTCTCGTTCGTCCTTCTCTATGGGAAATGGGGACGGAATCGGCCACACGAGCCGCATGCCGCCCCCTGGCGGCGTAAATCAGCGCAAGCCGGGCAGCCACTGTGGGGTCGGGTCTTCGGGCCGGGGCAGCCGGTCGGCGAGGCGGTGGGGAGTGACACGATGATGGGCACGGCGCAGCGGCAGGAAGCGCCCCCGGACGGCTCGGGGGCCGAGGTCAAGGAGTCGCGCGATGAAGTGCGGGCGCCGGATCACGAGGTTCCGGTGAGGACGGGGGCGGACGTGATCTCGGGCGGGCGGGGAGAGACGGTCTCGACGGCCGGAGCCAGCGGCGCGAGGGCGTATGGGACCACGGGCGTGAGTGCGGGTGAGCAGCGGACTTCCGCGCAGCCCAGGACCGAGACGCAGGTCGGCTACCGACCGCTGTGGGTGGAGGAGCCCGCGAAGCGCCGCAGGCTCCCCGACCCGGTGCGGACCTCGGCCGTGCGGGCGGTACTGATCATCTCGGTGACGCTCATACAGGCGATGGTGACGGTCCTGAGCACGCTGGCCGGGTCGTGGCTGGCGTTCCCGATGTTGATCAGCAGCGTGGTCAGCACGGTCGTGGCGACCTGGAGCGTGCTGGACGTCTGGGTGACCCGCCAGGTCTGGTACCAGCGCAACGGCGTGGTCTCCGCGCCCAGCAGCACCGCGCGCAGCCTGCGCCGCGAGCGGCGGCGGGCCCGGCGCCAGGCGCGGGCGGCGGCGCGTTCACAGGAACGGATACGCCGGCCCGGGAATGCCGGGCGGCTTTCGCACCCGTGAGCGGGCGGGCCACAAGGGAGGGGCAAGGGGCGACGCGCGGAGGAGGGTGAGAGGGAGGGGTTGGCCGTACGGCGAGGATGACTTACGGGTGACGGTGCTCGCTTCTGAGCACCGCTCTCCTAAAGCGGGTGTCAGGGGCGCAGGCGAGGTCGAGTGGGACGGGCGGAGTCTGTGCGGTGCCCGGTGGAGTGGTTCGTCAAGGGTCTTGGTAGGGCGCGGTGCAGGGGTCGGGGCCGGGTCGCGGCGACTGACCAGGGTTCAATTTCGGCCGATCATGTGAACTCTTCGCCGGGTTCTGACCGTTTGGGTCGGTCGCCGGTTCCCGTGAGCGAGGCGCCGTTCCGGAAGCGGCACGCGGGTACAGCGAGAAGTGAGGGTGAGGAGGGATGAGGGGGGACACGTTGGTCTCCGGGGGGACGTACGACGTCATCGTCGTCGGGCTCGGTGGGATGGGCAGTGCCGCCGCGCATCAGCTGTCGGCGCGTGGGGCCCGGGTGCTGGGGCTGGAGAAGTTCGGGCCGGTGCATCGGCACGGGTCGAGTCACGGGGGCTCGCGGATCACCCGGCAGTCGTACTTCGAGGATCCGGCGTATGTGCCGCTGCTGCTGCGGGCGTACGAGTTGTACGAGGATCTGGAGCGGTCGAGCGGGCGGGAGATCGCGATTCTCGGCGGGGGCCTGATGATCGGGCGGCCGGAGAGCCGTACGGTCGCGGGTTCGCTGCGGTCGGCGCGGGAGTGGGGGCTGCCTCACGAGATGCTGGACGCGAAGGAGATCCGCCGCCGGTTCCCGACGCTGACGCCGGGCGCTGACGAGGTGGCGCTGTACGAGCGCAGAGCCGGGCTGCTCCGGCCCGAGAACACGGTCGCCGCGCATCTCCAGCTGGCCGGCCGGCAGGGCGCCGACCTGCGCTTCGAGGAGCCGGTGACGCGCTGGGAGCCGTACCGGAACGGGGTGCGGGTGCAGACCGCCGGGAACATGTACACGGCGGATCGGTTGGTGATCTGTCCGGGGGCCTGGGCGCCGGGGCTGCTCGCCGATCTCGGGGTGCCGATCAAGGTCGAACGGCAGGTCATGTACTGGTTCCAGCCGCGGCACGGGGTCGAGCCGTTCCGTCCGGAGCATCAGCCGATCTATGTCTGGGAGGACCGGGAGGGAGTTCAGGTCTACGGTTTCCCGGCGATCGACGGGCCCGAGCAGGGGGCCAAGGTGGCCTTCTTCCGCAAGGGGGCTGGGGGTGCCGGGGGTGCCACTGCGCGGGGGTCGGGGGATGTGGGTGAGGTGGGTGAGGGCGCTGTGACGCCGGAGACCGTCGACCGGACGGTTCACGAAGGGGAGATCCAGGCGATGGCCGCGTACATGGCTGATCGGATACCGGATCTGGCCGGGCGGTTCCTTCAGGCCGCGACGTGTATGTACGCCACGAGTCCGGATGAGCACTTTGTGATCGCACGGCATCCCGCGCATCCGGAGTCGGTGACCGTGGCCTGCGGGTTCTCGGGGCATGGGTTCAAGTTCGTGCCGGTGGTGGGCGAGATCCTCGCCGATCTCGCGCTCGACGGGGCGACTCGGCATCCGATCGGGTTGTTCGATCCGGCGCGGTTCGGGGACGCGGCGGGACGGGTCGGGGGCGCGGCGGCACCGGTCGGGAATATGGCGGGACAGGTCGGGGACGTGGCGGGGCCGGTTGGGGATACGGCGGGACGGGTCGGGGGCATGGCGGGGCCGGTTAGGGATACGGCGGGACGGGTCGGGGACGTGGGGAGACAGCTCGGGGGCGTGGGAGACAGTTCGGGGGCTTAGGGGGGCTTTTGGGGACGCCGTGGGATGAGGTGGGGGCGGGGGGCCGTAGGTCTGTCGGCCGACGCCGGGGATCTCCCGCCGCGCCCGCGCGGGGCGGTGGGACCGCGGCATTGTGTGTCGGGTCGGCGTCGGCTGTTCAGCCGGTTCGAAACGGGGAAGCAGCCCAGCAGCCCCATCCCCCATGCGCGAGCCAGGAGACTGCCATGCCTGATCTGTTCATCGATGGCGAGTGGCGGGACGCGGTCGGTGGTCTCACCCGGGAGATCCGGTGTCCGGCCGATGGTTCCCGCGTCTCCGTGGTCGACGAGGCCGACGGCAAGGACACGGGGCTCGCGATCGATGCCGCCCGGCGGGCGTTCGATTCCGGGCCCTGGCCCCGGACGAGCGCCGCAGAGCGCGGTGAGCTGCTGCTGAAGGTCGCCGATCTACTGGTCCGCGACAAGGACGCGCTCGCCCGCGCCGAGTCCCTCGACACCGGAAAGCGGCTGGTGGAGAGCGCGTACGACATCGATGACGTGGCGGGCTGCTTTCGGTACTTCGCAAGGCTGGCCGCTCTGGATGAGGGGCGGGTGGTGGACACCGGGCGGGCGGAGGTGGACAGCAGGGTGGTGTATGAACCGGTCGGGGTGTGTGCGCTGATCACGCCGTGGAACTACCCCTTGTTGCAGACCGCTTGGAAGGTCGCCCCGGCGCTGGCGGCGGGCAACGCGTTCGTGCTGAAGCCGAGTGAGTTGACCCCGCACACGGCGATCCATCTGATGCGGCTGCTCCAGGAGGCGGGGTTGCCGCCGGGCACCGGCAATCTGGTGCTCGGCGCCGGTCCTCAGGCGGGTGCCCCGCTCGCCGAGCACCCGGACGTCGACCTGCTCTCCTTCACCGGTGGACTGCACACCGGGCGCCTGCTGATGGCCGCCGCCGCGGGCACCGTGAAGAAGGTCGCCCTTGAACTCGGCGGCAAGAACCCCAACATCGTGTTCGCCGACGCCGACTTCGAGGCGGCCGTCGACATGGCGCTGACCGCGGTCTTTCTGCACTCCGGGCAGGTCTGCTCGGCGGGCGCCCGGCTGCTGGTGGCGGACTCGCTGCACGAGCGCTTCGTGGCGGAGGTGGTGCGCCGGGCGCGGGGCATCCGGCTGGGCGGGCCGTTCGACGAGCGGGCGCAGACCGGGCCGCTGATCTCCGCGGCGCATCGGGCCAAGGTGGAGGCGTATGTGGCGCGGGGCGTGGCGGAGGGCGCGGTGCTGCGGTGCGGTGGCGCCCGGCCCGATGATCCGGCGCTCGACCAGGGCTTCTACTATCTGCCGACGGTCCTCGACTCATGCGCGGCCGGGATGTCGGTGGTCCAGGAGGAGTCCTTCGGGCCGGTGCTGACGGTGGAGCGGTTCGGCGGCGAGGACGAGGCGGTGCGGCTCGCCAACGGCACGGTCTACGGGCTCGCCGGGGCGGTGTGGACCCGTGACGAGGCGCGGGCCGCCCGGGTCGCGGGGGCGCTGCGGCTGGGCACGGTGTGGATCAACGACTACCACCCCTACGTACCGCAGGCGGAGTGGGGCGGTGTCAAGCAGTCGGGGGTCGGCCGGGAACTCGGGCCCGCGGGGCTCGCGGAGTACCGGGAGCCGAAACACATCTGGCGCAACACGGCACCTTCGCCGCAGGGTTGGTTCTCCTGACGCGGGTTGCGCCGCCGAGCCCGGCGTCAGCCCCGGCCCCGGCCCGGCCTCGCGCGCGGCGGCGCAACGCGCTTCGAGCAACGCCCGCCCTCGTCCCGCTTCACCTACCTCATCTCACCTACCTCGCTTCACCTACCTCGTCTCATCTGCCTCGTCTCTCCTGAGCTGAACCCCGCGCCGCGCTGCCCCACCTCGTACACCCCCACCTCGACCCACCCCGCCCCACCTCGTATCCCCTCACCGCAGCCTCCCTTGCTCCCCCTCCCTCCCCCCTCCCTCCCCTCTCCCCCTCCCCCTCCCCCACCGCCGCCGAGGAGTCCGCTCTTGACACCGCCCGCCGTACATCACGACAACGCCGAACTCGCCGAGTTCGGCTACAAGCCCGAACTGAAGCGCACCCTGGGAAACTTCCATACCTTCGCCGCCGGTATCAGCTACATCTCCATCCTCACCGGCACCTTCCAGCTGTTCTACTTCGGCTATGGCAGCGGCGGTCCCGCCTACTGGTGGTCGTGGCCGATGGTGTTCGCCGGGCAGTTCATGGTCGCCCTGTGCTTCGCCGAGCTGGCGGCCCGCCATCCCATCGCGGGGTCGGTCTACAACTGGTCGAAGCGGGTGGGCAATCCGCATCTGGGCTGGCTGGCCGGGTGGCTGATGCTGGTCGCGTCCATCGTCTCCATCGCGGCGGTGGCGCTCGCCTATCAGCTGACGCTGCCGCAGATATCCGACGCGTTCCAGATCATCGGGGACGGCACCGGGAGATACGACGTGGCGACCAACGCGGTCGTCCTGGCGGCGGTGCTGATCCTGTTCACCACGCTGGTGAACGCCTTCGGCGTCAAACTGATGGCGCGAATCAACACCGCCGGAGTGTTCATCGAGCTGATCGCCACCGTCGTACTGATCGTGCTGCTCGCGGTGCACATCACGCGGGGGCCGCAGGTCGTGCTGGACACCCAGGGCGCCGGTGCCGGTCAGACGGGCGGTTACCTCGGGGCGTTCCTGGTGGCGTCGCTGGCGTCGGCGTATGTCATGTACGGCTTCGACACGGCGTCCTCGCTCGGGGAGGAGTGCCTCGATCCGTCCCGGAACGCGCCTCGGGCGATCATCCGGGCGATCGTCGCCTCGTTCCTGCTGGGCGGGCTGGTGCTGCTGCTCGCGCTGATGAGCGTGTCCTCGCTGAGCGGGGAGCAACTGTCCGTCGGCGGGCTCCAGTACATCGTGCTCGATGTGCTCGGGTCGACGGCCGGGAAGGCGATGCTGTGGTGTGTGCTGATCGCGGTCACGGTGTGCGCGCTGGCCGTGCACACGGCGGCGATCCGGCTGGCGTTCGCCATGGCCCGGGACAACAACCTGCCCGCCGCCAAGCTGCTGGCCCGGGTCAGCCCGCGCTTCCAGACGCCGGTGCTCCCGGCCGTGGTGATCGGGGTGCTGGCGCTGGCGATCCTGGTGGTCAACATCCGCCAGCCGCAGATCATCACCGTGGTGACCAGCATCGGCATCATCATGGTCTACCTGGCGTATCTGGGCGTGACCGTGCCGATGCTGGTGGCGCGGCTGCGCGGGCGCTGGCAGCCGGCCGGTGACGGGCGGTTCTCGCTGGGGCGCTGGGGACTGCCGGTCAACGCGGTCGCGGTGGTGTGGGGGCTGGCCATGACGGTCAATCTGATGTGGCCCCGGGCCGCCATCTACAACGCGAGCGCGCCGTTCCACTGGTATCTGCGCTGGGGCGCGGTGCTGTTCGTCGCGGTGATCGCGGGCGGCGGCTTCGCCTACTACTGGTTCGTGCAGCGCCATCGGACGGGGGTGCTGGCCGAACACCGGCTGGAGAGCGCCGATGGGACGGCGGTGGTATCGGCGGGCCCGACGGGCACGGGCGGCACGGGCGGCACGGTCGACGCGAAGGAGGCGAAGGACGCGAACGGCACTGGCGGCGCGGGCGGCGCGACCGGCGTGACGAAGTCGACCGGCCCGACAGGGACACTCTGACGCGGTCCATCGCACCGCAGGCGCCCCCATCGCCCCACCCACCCGCATGCCCCGCCCTCCACCGGGCAGACGCCGCTCGAACGACCGCTCGAACGACAGTTCAAGGAGGCCAACCCCCCATGCCCGAAGGCACGTTCGATCAGCTGCCCGCCGCCGAGTTCGACTATGTCGTCGTCGGCGGCGGCACCGCCGGGAATGTCGTCGCCGCCCGGCTCTCCGAGGATCCGTCCGTCACGGTGTGCGTGCTGGAGGCCGGGCCGAGCGACCTGGGCGACGACGACGTACTGAAGCTCGACCGCTGGATGGGGCTGCTGGAGTCCGGTTACGACTGGGACTATCCGGTCGAACCGCAGCCCGCCGGGAACAGTTTCCTGCGGCACGCGCGGGCGAAGGTGCTGGGCGGATGCTCCTCGCACAACTCCTGCATCGCGTTCTGGGCCCCGGCGGAGGATCTCGACGCCTGGGCCGCCGACGGCTGTACGGGGTGGGGCGCGGCGGATGTCTTCCCGCTGTACCGGCGGCTGGAGTCCAATGACGCCCCCGGCGACCACCACGGCCGCACCGGCCCCGTGAAGCTGCGCACCCTCAAGGGCGCGGACCCTTGCGGGAGTGCCCTGCTGGAGGCGTGCGCGCAGGCCGGGATACCGACCGTGGGGTTCAACACCGGGACCACGGTGGTGCGGGGCGCGGGCTGGTTCCAGATCAACGCCGATGAACACAATGTCCGGCAGTCGTCGTCGGTGGCGTATCTCCACCCCGTCCTGGGCAGGCGGCCCAATCTTGAGGTCCGTACCGGCGTCCGCGCCAAGCGGCTGGTGCTGGAGGGGCGGCGCTGCGTCGGCGCCGAGTACCTCGACCCCGATCTGATCCGCACCCGGACGGTCCGGGCCCGGCGGGAGGTGATCGTCTCGTGCGGGGCGATCGACTCACCGAAACTGCTGATGCTCTCCGGCATCGGCCCGGCGGCGCAGCTGCGGGAGGTCGGCGTCGAGCCGGTCGTGGACGCGCCGGGCGTCGGCGCCAACCTCCAGGATCATCCCGAGGGCGTGATCATGTGGGCGGCCCGGCAGCCGATGCCCACCTCATCCAGCCAGTGGTGGGAGGCGGGCATCTTCTACGACACCGAACCCGGCCTGGACCGGCCGGATCTGATGTTCCACTACGGCAGTGTGCCGTTCGACATAAACACGGCCCGCTGGGGCTATCCGACCTCCGAGAACGCGTTCTGTCTCACCCCCAATGTCACCCGCGCCCGGTCGCGCGGCACGGTCCGGCTGCGCACCCGCGACTACCGGGACAAGCCCCGCGTCGATCCCCGGTACTTCACCGATGAGCACGACGTACGGGTGATGACGTACGGGCTGCGGCTGGCGCGGCGGATCGCCGGGCAGCCCGCGCTGAGCGGCTGGGCGGGCGCGGAGCTGGCGCCGGGCCCGGATGTCCGGTCGGACGACGAGCTGGTCGACTACCTCCGCAAGACCCACAACACCGTCTACCACCCCTCCTGCACCGTGCGGATGGGCGCCGACACGGACGCCCTCGCCCCGCTCGACGCCCGCTTGCGGGTCAAGGGCGTGACCGGGCTGCGGGTGGCGGACGGGTCGGTGATGCCGGAGCTGGTGACGGTGAATCCGTGCATCACGACGATGGCGATCGGGGAGAAGTGCGCGGATCTGCTGCGGGAGGACGCCCCGAGGACGCTTGCCGGGTGAGTGGGGCAGGTGGAGAACGCATGGCTGAGGACCCCACCCGGGTGAGAGAGGCAGGTGGAGAACGGCGGAGGACGCCTCTCGGGTGGGACGGCCCGTCGAGGAATGTCGTCATCCGGTTTCCGGGCCCGCCGGGGACAGGGACGGCGACGGGGACAGGGACGGGGACGAAGACGGGGTCGGCGCCGCCGGGCGTTTGTACATCCGCGTCGCGGTGATCTCGCTGCGGACCGTCTCCCCCTCCGGCGGCTGCTGCGGCAGGCCCGGCCGCAGATGCTCCTCCACGCTGATGTACTTCAGGCCCGCTCTCAGATCGGCGTCGTTGCGCAGCCGGATGACCAGGGGGAACTCCGCGAGGGCCGTGGTGTCGAAGAGGCCCGTGGTGTAGAGGAGCTGGACGCCCAGCGCGTCGGACACCGCCCGCTGGAGCTCCAGCAGATAGGTGGCGTTGGCGCGGCCGATCGGGTTGTCGAGGAAGAGCGTCCCGGCGTGCCGCTGCTTGTCGCGGCCCCGGTCGTTGGAGCGCAGCGCGGCCATCGTGCAGTAGAGGGCGATGGCGGCGGTGAGGAGCTGACCGCCGGAGAAGACATCGCCCATCTGGCCGACGGGCACCCGCTCCGCCCGCAGCACGGCGTCCGGTTTGAGGATCTCGACGGCGACGCCCTTGGGGTGGAGGGCGGCACCGACCCCGCGCAGCAGCAGGGACATGCCGTCGCGCCGCAGATCGGAGTTCTTCCGCACGGCCGCGCGGGTGGCCTCGTCGATGACCTCGCCGAGGCGCTCGGTCAGGGTCGCCTGGTCGGGTTCCTCGAAGCGGATCCGCAGGAACTCCTGCCCGGACCACTCCCCCAGCCCCTCCGGCAGCCGCGACAGCCGCTGGGCGGAGCGCAGGGTGGCCAGCGCGGATTCGACCAGGCCGCGCAGCCGGTCCACGATCGAGTCCCGGTTGCGTTCGAGCTGCGCCAGCTCGTCCGTCAGCACCCGCAGCCGGGGCGCGAACGCGTCGGCCCACTTCTGCGCGTGCTCCGGCAGCGCGGCGGCGGGCAGCTCCCGGATCTGCTGCCGCGCGGGGGTGCGCACCTGCTCGTAGCGGGTGGAGTTGGCATGCCGTACGAGGATGTCGGCGGCCTCGCGGACACCGGTCTCGGCGGCGGACAGCTCGGCGGCGCAGCCGCGCAGGGAGCGGCGGGCCTCGGCGGCGGAGTGCCGGGCCTCCTCCAGGCCGCCGGGGTAGGGCTCGGGCTCGTCGCGCTCCTCGTCACCGGCGGACGGTTCGCGCAGCAGGTCGCGCAGGAGCGCGGCGGTCTCGTCGAAGCCGCCTGCGCCGTCCTCGGCGGCCCGGTGGGCGTCGAGGAGTTCGGCGTGGGCCTCGCGGGACTCGGTGCGGGCCTCGGTGCGCGCGGTGAGTTCGGCGGTGGCGGTGCGCAGCAGCGCCTGGGCGTGCTCGGCGTCGCGCGGGAGGAGTTCGCCGGGCAGGTCGGTGTGGGCCTCGCCGTCCTCGGGTGCGTGGCGCTCGGCCTCGCCGCGCAGCCGGCCGAGCTGCTCGCTGGCGGTGGACATCCGGGTCTCCAGGAGCTGCACCAGTTCCTCGGCGCGGGCGGCGGCGGCCTGCCGGGAGGGGCCGTCGGAGCCGTCGGGTGACTGGAGGAGCTGCTCCGCGCGGGTGCGGACCTTGTTGCTGAGCCGGTCCAGCTCCGCGCGGGCGCCGCTCTCGTCGCTCTCCGCGCGCGCCTGCTCGGCCCGCAGATCGGCGCCGACCCCGACTTTCTCGTAGAGCTGGGACGCCGCCCGGTACGCCTCCCGCAGCGCGGGGAGCACCGCCCTGGGCGGGTCGCCGTCCGCTCCCTCCCCCGAGCCTGTCTGCGACTCCGGTACGTCGTCGGGGGCGCCCGCGATCTCGGCGCGCTCGGCGCGCAGGGCGCGGGCGGTGCGGCGGGCGTCGTCGGCGGCGCGCTGGGCGGCGCGGCGGTCCTCGTCGGCGGCCCGCGCGCGGTCCAGGCAGCTCTGGGCGCGGGCCTCGGACTCGGTGGCGTCGTCGGCGAGTTCGCGCAGCTTGACCTGCCAGCTGGCGCGTTCGCGCAGCCGGAAGGCGAGTCCGGCGAGGGCGTCGGCGGCCCGGCGGGCCTTCTGGGCGGCCTCCTGGCGTTCGTCGCGGATCAGGGCGGCCTCGGTGGCGGCCTCCTCGGCCTCCGCCCGCGCGGTGCGCGCCTCGGCCAGCTCCGCCTCGGACTCCTCGGCGAACGCGCGGGCGTCGACGGCGGCCCGCGCCAGCTCGGTGAGGCGTCCGGCGGGGCAGCCGGTGCGCCAGGACGCCAGTCGGGCGGCCAGTTCGCGGTCCTTGCCGAGGCGGGCGGCGAGGGTGCGGATGTCCTCGTCGCGGGCGGTGGCGCGGGCGCGCAGGGCCTGCCGTTCCTCGTCGGCGGCGTGCTCGTCGTGCATGGCGGGGTTGGGCGGGACGAGGAAGACCCCGCTGTCGCCCTGGCCGCCCCCGCTGTGAGGGGGTGTCGGGGCGAGGAGGGCGGCGGCGGTGCCGACGGCGACGGCGGAGCGGGGCAGCAGGGCCGCCTCGGCGAGGGTCTCGCGGGCGCGCGCGTGGGACGCCGGGTCGGTGATGATCACGCCGTCGACCAGTTCGGGGCGGGCGGCGAGCACCCGGGCGTGGTCGGCGGGGTCGACGGCCTGGGCGAGATAGCGCCAGCCGGGCAGGGCGGGGATGCCGTGCTCGCCCAGGTTCTCGACGGTGGCCAGGACATCGGGGCCGGGCGGCAGCAGCCCGCCGTCGCCGAGTGCGCCGAGGATGCGGGAATCGTCGGCGGCGGCGGTCCGCAGCTCGAACAGCTGCCGCTCGGCGGAGGACACGGCGTCGTCGAGCAGGGTGCGCAACTCGTCGGCGAAGCGGTCGAGTTCCTCGGCGGTGAGGGGGTCCTCGGAACGGGGGCGCAGGGGGGCGGCGCCGCCTAGTCCGTTGGCGCCGGGTGTGCCGAAGGTGCGGGGGTCGTCGGCGCCCGGTGTGCCCAAGGTGCGGGAATCGTCGGCGCCGGGTGCGCCGAAGGTGCGGGAATCGTCGGCGCCGGGCGCGCCGAAGCGGCGGGAATCGTCGGCGGTGGGGCGCAGCGAGCCGGTGCCGGACCGGCCGTACGGGTGGGCCGCGCCCGTGCGCCCGTCCGGCGCCGAGTCCCCGGCGGCAGCGGCGCCGGGGCCGCCGTCGGCGGAGGCGCCCGCTCCGGTCGCCGTCCACTGCCCGGGAGTCCCCGTACGGGGTCCAGGAGTCCCCGTACGGGGTCCGGGCACCACGCCCGCGCCGGTGTCCGCGGGTCCCGGCAGTCCCAGCAGGTCGGCGAGTCGTTCCTCGGCCGCCAGGGACTCGGCGAGCCGCCGCTCGGCCTCGTGGGACCGCTCCGCCGCCGACGCCGCGTCCGCCGCGCGGGCGGCCGTCAGTTCGGCGCGGGACTCGGCGGACGCCGTCTCGCGCGCGTGCTCGCCGACCCGGCGGGACGCCTCGCGCGCGGTGTCCCAGGCGGCGACGGCCGACTTCTCGGCGTCGCTGGCGGCGAGCGCGGCGCGGGCCGGGTCGGCGTCGGGCGCGCTGTCGTCGAGCCAGCCCGCGCGGACCGCCTCAGCGGTCTCCTGCTCGACCTCGGTGAGGCGCTGGCGCAGATGACCGGCCTCGCTGCGGGCGCGCTGGGCGTCCGTCGCGGCGGCCGTGGCGTCCCGGTGGGCGGTCTCCCCGGTCTCCTGGAGGGCTGCCGAACGCTCCTCCTCCTCGTTGGCGAGCGCCTCGGCGCGCCCGGCCGCCGCGTGCAGGGCCCGGACGAGGTCCACGGCGGCCCGGGTGCGGGCGGCGAGGGCGGGGGCGGCGTCCCGCTCGGCCTCCTGGATGGCGCTGGTGACACGGGCGACCCGGTCGGCGGCGGCGCGGTGGCGCAGTACGGCCTCGGCGGCCTGCCAGGCGGAGTGCAGGGTGCGCGCGTCGGCCAGTTCGCGTTTCTGGGCGGTGGCGGACTTCTCGGCGCCGGCCAGCGCCAGGGAGGCGTGCCGGTAGGCGAGTTCGGCGGTGATCAGGGCGCTGCGCTCGCGCGCGTTCTCGGCGTGGGTGACGGCGTGGGCGGCGGCGGTGACCTGCCGGGCGAGGTCGGCGGCCCGGACCCGCTCCCGGGCGCCGCGCGCGGACAGCCGCCGGGCGAGGGTGCGGGTGCGGCGTTCGGCGGCGGTGTGGATGTCCCGCGCGCGGGCGCGGTCCCGGGCGGCCTCCACGATCCGGCCGAGGAGATCGACGGACCCGGCGGTGAAGTCGCGTTCGGCGATCAGCTCCGCGCGCCGGCCCAGCTTGTTGCCGAAGCCGCTGACCAGGTCGGCGAGTCCGTCGGTGTCCCGGGTGTCGGTGACCGCGCGCAGCAGCAGATCGGTGAAGTCGGAGTCCTTCTTGACCGCGAAGAGCCCGGCGGCCTCGCCCTCGTCGGCGTTCATCTCCCGCTGGTAGCGGAAGAGTTCGGGGTCGAGGCCGAGGTCGCCGAGGTGCTCGATCCAGCGGTCGTGGATGTCCTCCCAGTGCACCTCCAGATGCGGGTACGCCTTCCCGGCCTCGGTGAGGGCGTCGCGGAAGCCCTTCATGGTGCGGCGGCGGCCCTGCGCGCCGGAGGCGCCCTCGGCGGGCGGGCGGACGGCGGTGGCCTCGGCGACCGGCAGATTGTCCAGGGTGAGGCCGGGGCCGGGGCGCAGCGAGTACCAGGCCTCGGCGAACTTACGCGGGTCGGTGGAGACCTGACGGCCGCGCCACTCGCTCACCTTGCCGACGACCACGCACTCGCCGGTCTGCACATGCTGCCACTCCAGCGCCACATGCCCGCAGTCGTCGGCGAGCAGGAACTTGCGCAGCACGCCGGAGCTGGCGCCACCGAGGGTGTTGCGGTGCCCGGGGAGCATCACGGAGAAGATCAGCTTCAGCAGGACGGACTTGCCGCCGCCGTTCTCCAGGAAGAGCACCCCGGCGGGCGCGGGGCGGCGCGGCGGGCCGACCGGCTCCTCCTCGAAGAACTCCGCCTGGGTGGGCGCGGGATCGGGCACGACGGCACCCACTCCGCGCAGGTCCAGCACGGTGTCGGCATAGCGTGCACCGGCCGGCCCGATGGAGTAGAGGCGGACCCTGGACAGCTCGTACATGGCGGACTCTCGTGATTCGTCGTCAGCGTCAGTTCGAGAGAGCTGACGAGTGGATCAGGTGGGGGGCGGTCGGGTGCGGGGGGGTCGGGTGCGGGGGCGGGTGCTGGGCGGTCGGATGGCGAGGGGAGGAGTCGATCGGGTCGGGGCGGTACGGGTGGGGCGGTACGGGTTTCAGGTCACGGAGTGGAACGGCAGTCCGGCGTCGGCGACCAGGTCCAGGTCGTCGCCGTCCCGGGCGGGCAGCAGGGTGGGCGTGCCGTCGGTCACCGGGACGACGCCCAGGTCGAGGAGTTCGGCCATGGCCGCGCCGCCCGCCATGTCGCGGACCTGCAACTGGTAGCGGGCCGTGGTGCGGTAGGTGCCGCCGTGGTCGTCGCCGGTGCGCTGGAGGAAGCCGGAGTCGGTGAGGAAGGCGACCGCCTTGCCGATGATGCCGGTGGTGGAACCGGCGAGCCGGCGGGCGTCCTTGGTGGCTCCGGTGGCGCTGCGTCTGGCCCAGATCCGCCAGGCGGCCTCCAGGTCGGGGGCGTCGGTCGCCGGGTCGGTGTTCTCGCCGGTCTCCTCGGCGCGCTCCTCCAGGCGGCGGCACGCCTGCCGGACGAAGGTGTCGACGCCGTTGACGGAGACCCGGCCGATGTAGCCGTCGTCGGCGAGATCCTCGGGGCGCGGGAACGCCATCGCGGCGACGGCGAGATGGGCCAGGCCGTGCAGGAAGCGGTCGCCGGAGTCGGCGGAGGTCCGGCGCGCGTAGTCGCCCATCCGGACCGCGAACAGCGAGTCCTCGGCGGCCGTCACCGCCATGCCCGCGCGCGGGGACACCTCCAGCACGATCAGCCCCAGGCCGGTGGCGACCGCGTCCGCGAGCCGGGCGAAAGGCGGGTCGTCGCGGTAGCGGCGCAGCAGTTCCGCGTACTCCTGGTCGCGGGCGGGCTGCACCTTGGGCTGGAGCCCGAACGCCACCAGCCGGGCGGCGTCGGCGGCGTCCGCGGGGGTGACGGGGGCGGCGGTGCTCTGGGGGCCGCCGCCGCTGTCCGGTTCGCTCCGGTCGGCGTACTCACTCACGGTCGGGACTCCTTGCGGTGCGGGTCCGCGGCGCTGGGCCGGACGGTGGCGGGGGGCTGGACGGTGGCGGAGGGCTGGACGGTGGCGCAGTGCGGGTCCGCGGCGCGGTGCGCGTCCGCGGCGCTGGGCCGGGCGGCGTTGCAGTGCCGGTCGGCGGCGCGGTACTCGTCTGCGGCGCGGTGCGGGTCCGCGGCACTGGTCCGCCGGTCGGCGGCGCGACGCTGCACGGTGGCGCGGTGCGGGTCGGCTGCGGGTGGCGGCACCGCCCCCGCGCGGGGTCGCGTGTGGGCGGGGGCGCGATGGGCCGTCCCGGTGTCGCGCGCGTCCGGCGCCGGAGGCGTCACGCCGCCTCCGTCCGGTCCGCCGCCATCCCGGCGGCGTCCAGCAGTGCGGTGCCGACGATGAGATCGGCGCCGCCGAACTCCGGGTCGTCCAGTTCGGTCCCGTCGTCCACGGCGAACAGGAGCTTCTCCTCGCCCTGCCGGTAGGCCGTGCCGACCGCCGGGCTGGCCGCGTGGACGGCCATCAGGGCCACCAGGTACGGCAGTTCGGGATCGCCCCGGCGGGCCTCGGCGAGCAGCCCGGAGAGGCGGCGCGGGGCGTCGGACGGCAGGTCCAGCAACGCCCTCGCCGCGGCGAGCTGCTCCTCGCTGAACCGGCTGTCGTCCGGCGTGGCGATCAGGTCGGGTTCGGGCATCTCGGCGCCCAGGTGCTCCCGCTCCACCGGCGGTGTGAACAGCAGGTCGACCAGATCGGCCACCCGCACGGACACCGGCGTGCGCAGCCCCGTGCCGCGCCGGAAGAACGCGTCCGTGACCCGGGCCGCGCTCTGGAGGGGCAGCGGGAGCAGCGGGGCGATCAGCTGGCCGTAGAGGTCGATCCCGGCGGTGGGCGCCGGTGGGGCGAACGCCTGGCGGTCCTGCTCCGCGCGGAACAGCGGGCCCGCCTCCAGCAGCCGGGACTGAAGCTGGGTGTGACGGCGGATGCAGTCCTTGACGATGTCCACCAGCTCGGCCGCGCGGCGCTTCTGCTCGGGGTCCTCGGATTCGTCGCGGGCGCGGCGGATGTTGGTCAGGATCGCGTTCTCATGGCGGTAGCGGTCCGCCACATGGTCCAGGGCCTCGGCGATCATGTCGGGGACGGCCGCGAGCCAGTCCACCGCGCGGACATTGCGCCGGGTGGCCTCCAGGGCGCGGCGCAGCGACTCCGAGTACTGCACGGTGCGGTAGCGGGCCTGTTCGGCGGCGAGCTGGGCATCTGCGAGCCGACCGCGGTTGATCAGCACCTCCAGCTTGACCTCGGCGGCGATCTGGGCGCTGGTGACATCCGTGTCGAGGGCGCCGACCAGGACGTTGACCGCCTCGTCCGTCGTCCGCAGGTAGACGCTGCCGCCGGGGCCGGGGACCTCCTCGATCAGCTTGAAGTCGTAGTCCCGGCGGACGTACGTGCCGTCCGGGGCGAAGGTGCCGTAGACCGCGCGGAAGCCGCGGTCCACGCTGCCGACGTTGATCAGGTTCTCCAGCACCCAGCGGGCCACGCGCTCGTGCTCGGCGACCGGGCGGCGCGGGGCCTGGGCGGCGATTCGGGGGATCAGACGGGCGACCACCTGGTCGTGGTCGGCGCCGGTGTCGAAGTCCATGGTGAGGGTGACCAGGTCGATGGCCGCGAGGGCGACTTCCGCCATGCCGTACACCGAGTACTCGCCCGCGAGGTTGGCCTTGCGCGCGTCCAGGTCGTGCAGCGGGGCGGTGCAGGCGAGGGCGCGCAGCCGACGGGCCAGGCCCTCGTCGGCGGCGGGGCCGACGGCGGGGCGGGGCCCTGGGCTGAGCTGCGGCGGAACGGTGTCCGGTGTCGCGGGTGAAGTCACGATGCACAGATTAGGGGCTGGGTCTGACAACGACCGAAATGGGCTTTCCGCTCCGCTGGGTGCGGGGTCGTGTGGGGCGGGGTCGAGTGGGGCGGCGGTGAGGGCGGGTGGGGCGGAATAGGGTGGGTTGGGGCGGGGTGGAGGTGAGGTCGGGGGTGGTGGAGGTGGTGGGTCGGGTGCGGGTGGGTGGGGGCTGGTCGCGCAGTTCCCCGCGCCCCTCAAGAACGCGCAGTTCCCCGCGTCCCTGAAAAGCCCACGGCTCCCCGCGCCCCTCAAAAGCGCGCACGGTTCCCCGCGCCACCCAAGAACGCGCAGTTCCCCGCGCCCCTCAAAAGCGCACAGCTCTCCGCGCCCCTCAACAGCCCACGACTCCCCGCCCCCCTCAAAAGCGCCCAGTTCCCCGCCCCCTGAACAGCAGCGCGTTGCGCGCGCCCGCCGGGCTGTTGTCCGCCCGGCCCTGCCTACGTCTGCACCCGGCGGCGGTACACCTCGACCACCCGGTCGAGGGAGTTCTCCAGGTAGATCGCCAGCAGGCGTTCCGCCTCCTCGCGGTCCCCCGCCTCCAGCGTCTCCAGGATCTGCTGGTTTCTCGCCAGGTAGGGCTCGTGCAGGGCGCGTGGGTCGTCGACCACGTGGAAGGCGAGGCGCAGTTCGGCGAAGACGCTGCGCATGAGTTCGTCGGTGCGTTCGCTGGCCGCGAGAGCGACCAGTTCCCGGTGGAAGTGGATGTTGGCGGTGCCCAGGCCCTTCCAGTCGCCGTCCCGCGCGGCGGTCCGGCCCTCGGTGACGGCGCCGGCGAGGCCGTCGACGTCGTAGGGCGGGTCGCCCAGGCCGCGGACGACGGCGCACTCGACGAGGCGGCGGGTGCGGTAGATGTCCTCGACGTCCTCGACGGTGAGGACCCGGACGAAGACCCCCCGGTTGAGTTCATGGACCAGCAGACGCTCATGGGTGAGCAGCCGGAACGCCTCGCGCAGGGTGTTGCGGGAGACGCCCAGGGCGCCGCCGATGCCGTCCTCGGACAGCCGGGTGCCGGGTGGGAAGAAGCCTTCGGCGATGCGGCTTCTGAGGATGTCCGAGACCCGTTCGGCGGTGCTGGTGCGCCCCAGGAGCGCGCGGTCGTCGGCCAGTCCCGTCAGCTGCTCTGCCATGCCCGGAATTCAATCGCAGATACCAGAACGAAACAACATGGGTATTGAAGGATCGTTCAACGATCCTCTACCTTGCTGCACATGGCATGAACGGCACCGTCCCGTCCCCGGGGCGGCGCCCGCTCCACTCCCGTACGGCACTGCTCATCGCCCAGCACCCTCCGTCCTCCCTCTGCGAGGTGCCCATGAGCACGACCCCTCCGTCCCCACCCGCCCCGGCCACCGACACCGCCCCCGCGCACGGCGGGAAGACCGGCGACGACGGTCCCCTCGGCTGGCTGCGCGCTCTCGGCCCCCGGGGCCGGCGTGCCTTCGCCGGCGCGTTCGGCGGCTATGCGCTGGATTCGTACGACTACTTCACGCTGCCGCTGAGCATGGTGGCGCTGGCCGCCTACTTCGGCCTGGACAGCGGGCAGACCGGGCTGTTCACCACCGTCACGCTGGTGGTCTCGGCGATCGGCGGCGCCCTCGCGGGCGTCCTGGCGGACCGGATCGGCCGGGTCAAGGCCCTGATGATCACGGTCATCACCTACGCCGTCTTCACCGTGGCCTGCGGCTTCGCGCCCAACTACGAGACGCTGCTGGTGTTCCGCGCCCTCCAGGGGCTGGGCTTCGGCGGTGAGTGGGCGGTCGGCGCGATCCTGGTCGCGGAGTACGCGAGCGCCAAGCACCGGGGGCGCACGCTCGGCGCGATCCAGAGTTCCTGGGCGGTCGGCTGGGCGCTGGCCGTGATCGTCTACACGGTGATCTTCTCGTTCCTGGACGAGGGTCTGGCCTGGCGGGTGATGTTCTGGACCGGCGCGCTGCCCGCGCTGCTGGTGGTCTGGCTGCGGCGCAGCGTCCAGGACGCGCCCGAGGCCGCCGCCGTACGGGAGAAGAGCGCCCGGAACGCGACCTTCAGGGGGTCGTTCTCGGCCATCTTCCGGCCGGGTCTGCTGCGCACCACGCTCTTCGCGGTGCTGCTCTCGACGGGCGTCCAGGGCGGCTACTACACGCTGGCGACCTGGGTGCCGACGTATCTCAAGACCGAGCGGGAGCTGTCGGTGGTGGGCACCGGGGGCTATCTGACGTTCCTGATCTCCGGCGCCTTCCTCGGCTATCTGACCGGCGGCTATCTCACCGACCGGCTGGGCCGGCGGCGCAACATCTGGCTGTTCGCCCTGCTGTCGGCGGTCTGCATCCTGGCATACACGAACATCCCGAGCGGCGCCAACACCCTGGTCCTGGTGCTCGGCTTCCCGCTCGGGTTCTGCATGTCGGCCATCTTCAGCGGCTTCGGGTCCTTCCTGAGCGAGCTGTACCCGACGGCCGTGCGCGGCACCGGGCAGGGCTTCACGTACAACACGGGCCGTGCGGTGGGGGCCGTGTTCCCGACCACGGTCGGTTTCCTCGCCGAGAGCTGGGGAGTGGGTGGCGCGCTGGTCTTCGGCGCGATCGGCTACGGTCTCGCGGCACTGGCCCTGCTGGGGCTGCCGGAGACCCGCGGGAAGGAGCTGGTGTGAACCGGACGCACGAACGCCTGGACGGCCCCCCGCATCACAAGGGGCGCCGCTCCCGCCGACCCGCCGACCGCCGGACGGACCGCCCGGACCGCCCCCTCGCCCTCGTGCACCCGGACGCGCGCGCGTGGAGTCCGGCAACGGCCCGCTCCCGCTTCCGCTCGGGCGTGTCGGGGTCCACGGCCGGGGTCTCGGCCGGGCACACCCAGGCCAACCTGATCGCGGTGCCCGCGGACTGGGCGTACGAGACGCTGCTGTTCTGCCAGCGCAATCCGAAACCGTGTCCGGTGCTGGATGTGACGGACGCCGGGTCGTTCACCACGGTGCTGGCCGAGGGCGCGGATCTGCGCACCGATCTGCCGCGCTACCGGGTCTGGGAGGACGGCGAGTTGGCCGCCGAGCCGACGGATGTCACCGGGCACTGGCGGGACGACCTGGTGACGTTCCTGATCGGGTGCAGCTTCACCTTCGAGTGGGCGCTGTCGGCGGCCGGGGTGCCGATCCGCCATGTCGAGCAGGGGCGCAATGTGCCGATGTTCGTCACCGCGCGGGAGTGCCGTCCGGCGGGGCGGCTCGGCGGGCCCCTGGTGGTGTCGATGCGCCCGGTGCCGCCGGAGCGGCTGTCGGCGGCGATCCGGGAGAGCAGTCTGCTCCCGGCGGTGCACGGCGGTCCCGTGCACTGCGGCGACCCCTCGGTGCTGGGCATCACGGACCTCGCCCGGCCCGACTTCGGCGACCCGGTGACCGCCGGACCCGACGACATCCCGGTGTTCTGGGCGTGCGGGGTGACCCCGCAGGCGGCGGTGATGGCCTCACGCCCGCCGTTCGCCATCACCCACGCACCGGGCCAGATGTTCCTGACCGACGCGCGGGACGATCAGTACCGGGTGGGGTGAGACCTGGACCAGCCGAACGGAAGAACCAACCGAACCGAAGAACCAGGCGAACGGAAGAGCCAGCCGAATCGAGGAACCAGCCGAATCGAAGAATCGGGCCGTATCGAAGAATCAGCCGAATCGGAACCAATCCGACCAAATCAGTCAAACTGGAACCATCCGATCCTTAACCCGTCGGCAGACCGAACCCCGCCGACCCCCTGAACCGGTCGGCCGAGAGAACCGAACCGGCGGCAGCCGGACCGAAGGAGCGCGACCCCAGCATGACCGTGACCGCAATCGACCTGAACGCCGATCTCGGTGAGGGCTTCGGCCGCTGGCGACTGACCGAGGACGAGCAGTTGCTGTCCGTCGTCACCAGCGCCAATGTGGCCTGCGGCTTCCACGCCGGGGACCCGGCGACCATGCGCCGGGTGTGCGAGCAGGCCGTCGCGCGCGGGGTGACGATCGGCGCCCAGGTCTCCTACCGGGACCTGGCCGGTTTCGGGCGGCGTGCCATGGACGTGCCGCCCGCCGAGCTGACCGCCGAAGTGGCGTACCAGATAGGCGCCCTGGAGGTGTTCGCGCGGGCGGCGGGCGCGCGCGTGGCGTACGTCAAACCGCACGGGGCGCTCTACAACCGCGTGGTGCACGACGAGGAGCAGGCCGCCGCGGTGGTCGACGGCGTGCTCCTCGCGAGCGGCGGCGCCGGGCCGTCCGCCCGTGCCCTGTCCCTCCTGGGCCTGCCGGGTTCCCGGCTGCTCGCCCTCGCCGCGAAGGCCGGACTGGCCACCGTGCCCGAGGCGTTCGCGGACCGCGCCTACACGGCCCTGGGCACGCTCGTGCCGCGCGGGCAGGACGGGGCGGTGGTCTCCGACCCGGACGCGGTGGTGGAGCGCTCGGTGGGCCTGGCGCGTTCCGGCACGGTCGTCGCGCAGGACGGTGCCACCGTCGAGGTGCGGGCGCGTTCGCTGTGCCTGCACGGCGACACGCCGGGCGCCGTGGACCTGGCCCGGCGGGTCCGGCGGCGCCTGGAGGAGTCCGGGGTGCGGGTGGAGGCGTTCGTATGAGGGCGCTGCCGGTCGGCACGGACGCGCTGCTCGTGGAGGTCGGGTCCGGCGAGGAGGCGCAGGCGCTGCATGCCGAGCTGGTGCGGCGCCGTGCGGCGGGCGCGCTGGCCGTGCGCGAGATCGTGCCCGCCGCGCGGACGGTGCTCCTGGACGGGCTCGCGGACCCGTCCCGGCTGGCCGCCGAACTGTCCGGCACCGATCTGCCGCCGACTCCCCCGCGCACCGGGGAGACCGTCGAGGTGCCGGTGCGCTACGACGGTCCCGACCTCGCCGAGGTCGCCGCGCACTGGGGTGTCGACGTGGACGAGGTGGCCCGGATCCACGCCGGCACCGAGTTCCGGGTGGCGTTCTGCGGTTTCGCACCCGGCTTCGGCTATCTGACGGGCCTGCCCGCCCGCTACGACGTCCCGCGCCGGGCCACTCCCCGCACGGCCGTCCCGGCGGGCTCGGTGGCGCTGGCGGGGCCGTACACGGGCGTGTACCCGCGGTCCTCGCCGGGCGGCTGGCAGCTCATCGGGACGACGGACGCCGTGCTGTGGGACCCCGCGCGCGTGCCGGCCGCCCTGCTGTCACCGGGGGCGCGTGTGCGGTTCGTCGCGGTGGAGGAGCGGACGGGGGACCCGGCTGGGGGACCAACCGGGGAACCCACCGAGGGACCGGTCATTGAAACCGCAACGACCAGCACCCAGGACCCGGTATGACAGACCGTGCGCTCGCCGTCGTCCGTGCCGGAGCGCTCACCACCGTGCAGGACCTGGGGCGCCCCGGACACGCGCATCTGGGGGTGCCGCACTCGGGGGCCCTCGACGCTCCCGCCGCCGCCCTGGTCAACCGGCTGGTCGGCAACCCCGTCGGCGCGGCGGTGCTGGAGACCACGCTCAACGGCTGTGCCCTGCGCCCGCGTTCGCCGCTGGTCGCGGCGGTCGGCGGCGCCCCCTGCCCGGTCACGGTGGACGGCCGTCCGGCGCCCTGGGGAGCGCCCGTGCGCGTCCCCTCGGGGGCGCTCCTGGAGGTCGGGGCGGCGGTCGCGGGGGTGCGCGCCTACGTGGCCGTCTCCGGCGGTGTCGCCGTGGCGCCGGTTCTGGGCAGCCGTTCCACCGATCTGCTCTCCGGCCTCGGCCCACCGCCCCTCACGGACGGTACGGTCCTGCCCCTGGGTCCGGTGAGCGGGCCGCCCGCGCGCGTGGACGTGGCCCCGCAACCGCGGCCCCCGGCCGAACTGGTCCTGCGGATCACCCCCGGCCCGCGCCACGACTGGTTCACGGGCCCCGCCCTGGACACCCTCACCACGCGCGCGTACCGGGTGTCCCCCGCGAGCAACCGCATCGGCCTGCGCACCGAGGGGCCCTCCCTGGAGCGGGCCGTCCCCGGTGAGCTCCCCAGCGAGGGCCTGGTCCTGGGCGCCGTACAGGTCCCCCCGGACGGCCGCCCGGTCGTCTTCCTGGCCGACCACCCGACGACCGGCGGCTACCCCGTGATCGCCGTGGTCGCCGGGGCCGACCTCCCGGCGGCGGCCCAGGCCCGCCCGGGGACGCCGGTCCGTTTCGTACGGGCGGGGCGCCAGCGCCTCTGAGACGCGGTTCCAAGCGCCCTCACGCCGCCTCCGCCTCCGCCGTGTCCCCGACCCGCGGCAGCGAGGCCAGCGCGGCGGCGCACGCCTGGGACGCCCGCAGGTCCAGCCGTGCGCTGGTCCCCCGGGCCCGGTGCCGCACCTCGTCCACGGCGAGGCGAAGCAGCTGTGGCAGCAGATCGCCGCACCGGCGCACCACCCACGCCGTCCCCGCCGTGGCGAGCCACCACAGGGCGGCGGAGCGGGTGGGCGCCGGGGACTCGGGCTCGGCGGACGGCGCGGGCCCGCCCGGCGGCACGCCCGCGGCCGTCAGCAGCGCGTGCGAGCGCAGCGCGAGCTGCCGGTGCCCGCGCTCGCTGGGATGCATCCGGTCGGCGCTCCACATCGCGCGGTCCGTGGTCCAGCCGCCGTCGGCGGCGTGCAGATGGACCGCCCCGTACCGTTCCGAGAGCGCGTGGACGACGGTGTTCACCGCCCGCTGACGGCGCGCGAGCGGGTCGGCCAGCGCGCCGGGGAGGCCCATCATCGTGCCGGGGTCGGGCAGGCACACCGTGAGCACCAGGGTGCCGCGCCCGGCGAACGCCGCGTAGACGGCGTCCAGTCGGGCGGCGACGGCCTGGATGTCGAAACCGGCGCGCAGGGTGTCGTTGACGCCCACGACGACGGAGGCCACGTCCGGCCGCAGGGCCAGCGCGGCGGGCAGCTGGGTCTCCAGGACGTCACGGGTCTGCGCGCCGCTGACGGCGAGGTTGGCGAAGTCGGCGGGGTGTTCCACGAGTCCGGCGGCGAGCAGCGCGGCCCAGCCTCGCCAGCCCTTCCCCGTGGGGTCCCCCACTCCCTCGGTCAGCGAGTCGCCGAGCGCCACGAACCGTACCGGTCTCATGCCACGCCTCCCGGCAGCCAGGACCCGCGCGGCGCGCGGACGGCGGCGTCGTGCGCGGCGAGGAAGGACTCCACCGCCGTGCCCCAGCCGAAGCACTCCGCACGCGCGCGTGCCGCCTCCCTCCGGTCCGCCTCACCGCGCTCCAGGAGCAGCGCGACGGCGTCGGCGAACGCCTCCCCCGTGTCGGCGGCCACGGCCCCGGCGGAGCCGACGACCTCCGGCAGCGCCGAGGACGCGCTCACCGCGACCGGCGTGCCGCAGGCCAGGGCCTCCAGCGCGGCCAGCCCGAAGGTCTCGGCGGGTCCGGGCGCCAGACAGACATCGGCGGTGGCCTGGAGGGCGCCCAGCAGCGGGCGGTCGGAGAGATGCCCCAGGAAGGTGACCGGCAGGGAACGCTCCGCGGCCCGCTGTTCGAGCCGGGCCCGCAACGGGCCGTCCCCGGCCACCACGAGCACCGCCCGCACCCCGCGCCGCCGCAGCGCCTCCAGCGCGTCCAGGGCCGTACCGGGCCGCTTCTCGACCGACAGCCGGGAGCACAGGGCGAGCAGCACCTCGCCCTCGCGCGCGTAGCGGTCGCGCAACGCGGGCGCCCGCAGCGCGGGGTGCCGCTCCATGAGATCGACCCCCAGGGGGGCGCGTACGACGTTCCGGGCGCCGATCCGGATGAACTCGCGCTCGGCGAACTCGGTGGTGCACACGACCCGCGCGTAGGAGTGGGCCGTCCGGACGTTGAGGGCGTCGGCGACACGCCGGGACAGGTCCTCGGACAGGCCCCAGGTGCGCAGGACTCCGTCGGCGGTCTCGTGGGAGACCATCACGGCGGGCACCCGCGCGCGCCGCGCCCAGGTACCGGTCCAGCGCAGGGTCGTCCGGTCGGACACCTCCAGCCGGTCCGGGGCGAGGTCTTCCAGGAGCCGGGCGACCCGGCGCCGGTCGAGGAGGACCCGGTACCCGCCGGTGCCGGGCAGGACCGGGCCGGGCAGGGTGATGACCCGCCCCTGCTCGGTCTCCCGGTCGGTGTGACGCTCACCGGGCACGATCAGCACCGGCTCATGACCGGCGGCCTTGAACCCCCGCCCCAGCTCACGCAACGCGGTACGCAGCCCACCGGACGCGGGGGCGACGAAGTTGGCGAGCCGGACGATCCGCAACGCCGGCCCGGCCCCTCCGGGGGTTCCCGGGGTTCCTGGGGTTCCGGGGGCTCCTGGGGCACCCGGCCCCCAGGGGGCACCCGGGCCTTCTGGGGCTCTGCGGGCCGCAGGGGCACCCGGCCCTCCGGGGGCTCCGGCGCCATCGGACCCTGCGGGTCCGCCGGGGCTCTCGGGTCCACCGGGCCCGCCGGAACCTCCGGAACCCTCGCGACCCTCGGGCTGCCTGCCGGGACCTCCGGGGCCCCGGAACGCAGCGAATCGGCGAGGCCCCTCACCGAAGCCGCCGGCTCCGACAGCGGGCTTGCTGGGCCCTCCGGCCTTCGCACCGGAGTCACCGGGCCCGGCAGTCCTGCGACGCACAGCGGAGCTGGCGGTGCCGTCATGCCCAGCGGAGCGGCTGGTGCCGTCGCGCCCGGCGGAGCTGCCGGTGCCGACACGCCCAGCGGAGCCACCCGTCCCGCCGCGCCCACCAGGGCCGCCATACCCGCCAGCGCCTTCAAGCGCGCCGCGCCCACCTGGGCCGTCAGTGCTGCCGCACTCACCGGAGCCTCCGATGCCGTCACGCCCAACGGAGCCACCCGTCCCGCCGGGCCCAGCGGAGCCGCCAGTGCTGCCGCACCCACCAGGGTCGTCATGCTCACCGACGCCGTCGAGCCCGCCGAGCCGACCCGGCCCAGCAGGCTCACCGGACGCCGTGGCCAGGTAGGTCCCGGCCGTCCCACCGGACATCTCAGCCGAGCCGGAGGCACCGGCCCCCGCCCCGGCGCCCACGGAAGCCCCCAAGCCAGCGACGACGACCCCGGAGCCCCCGAAACACCCATGAACAGCGGATGCCCCGGCGACCGACCCGGGGACAACGGATACCCCAGAGCCCGGGACACCCCCGGAGCCCCCGAAGACCCCGACAGCGCCGGAGTCTCCGATGGTCCGGGAATCCCCGGGAGCAGTGAAAGGCATAGAGGCCCCAGAACCCGGGCCAGCCTCAACACTCCCGAGCCCCCCGGAGACCGAGGAATCCCGAGAGACCCCGACGCTCCCAGAGCCCCCGGCGATCTCGGAACACCCGGCGACCACCACGCCGCCGGACTCCGCAGCGACCCCAGCGCCCCCGGAAGCCCCCGACACACCGGCAACCCCGGACCTCTCGGCCACCCGCACCTCCCTGACCATCCCGACCATCCCGGCACCCCCAATCCCCTCAAGCCCCCCAGAACCCCCAGAACCCCCAGAACCCTCGGAAACCACCACCCCGGCCCCTCCAACAACCCCGGAAACCCCCAAGACACCGCCGCCCCCACACCCCTCCATCTCCCCGGCACCCCCGCGAGGCACCGCACACCCCTCACTCGGCACCGCTCCACCTCCACTCGGCGCCTCTCCACTCCCACCCGGCACCGCACTACCCCCACCCGGCACCGCACACCCCCCACCCGACACCGCTCCACCCCCACCCGACACCACAAAACCCCCACCCGACCCCTCAGCAGACCCCCCTCCACCCCCAGGCACCCCCACCCCACTGAGCCCACCGACCCCACTGAGCCAACCCACCCTGCTGAACCAACCCACCCCGCTGAGCCCATCCACCCCACCAGCCCCACCCACCCCACCGGCCCCCGTCACCTCACCAAGCCCCCTCTCCCCCCTCTGCCCCCTCTCCCCCCTCTGCCCCCTCTCCCCCCTGACCCCCCACCCCCCGCTCACGCCGCCAACACCGCCCTCCGGGTCGCGAGGACTTCCTCGTAGTGGGCGATGAGCTGGTCGCCGATGGCCGACCAGGTGCGGCCCTCCACCGTGGCCCGCGCGGTCGTGCCGAAGGCAACCCGCAGGGCGGGGTCCGCGGCGAGCGCCCGGACCGCGTCCCGGACGGCGTCCGCGTCGCACGGCGGCACCAGGAACCCGGTGCGGCCGTGGTCGACCAGGTCGAGCGGGCCGCCGACCGCGGGCGCGACCACGGGCACCCCGCTGGCCATCGCCTCCTGCACGGTCTGGCAGAAGGTCTCGAAGGGGCCGGTGTGGGCGAAGACGTCGAACGAGGCGAAGATCCGGGCGAGGTCGTCGCCGGTGCGGCGGCCGAGGAACACCGCGCCGGGGAGGGCCTGTTCCAGCTGCGGACGGCTCGGGCCGTCGCCCACGACCACCACCCGCACGCCCGGCAGGGCACACACCCCGGACAGCAGCTCGACCCGCTTCTCGGGCGCGAGCCGGCCGACATAGCCGACGATCAGCTCGCCGTCCGGGGCGAGTTCGCGGCGCAGCGCCTCGTCGCGCAGATCGGGGCGGAAGCGGACGGTGTCGACCCCGCGGGCCCAGAGCCGGACGCGGGGCACGCCGTGCGACTCCAGGTCGTGCCGGGCGGCGCTGGACGGCGCCAGCGTGCGGTCGGCGGCGGTGTGCACGGAGCGGATGCGGCGCCAGGCGGCGCCCTCACCGGCGTGCACATAGGTACGGGCGTAACCGGCCAGGTCCGTCTGGTAGACGGCGACGGCGGGCAGACCGAGGCGGGCGGCGGCGGACATGCCGCGCACCCCGAGGACGAAGGGGCTGGCCAGGTGGACGATGTCCGCGCGGTGCGCGGTGATCGCGGCGGTGACGCGTCGGCTGGGGAGGGCGACGCGGACCTGGGGGTAGCCGGGGAGCGGAAGGGACGGGATGCGGACGACGGGGCACGGCGCCTGGGCGTCGGGTCCCGCTCCGGCGGCGGTGGCCGGTGCGACGACGAGGGGAGCGTGACCGCGGTCGACGAGGTGTCGGGCGGTCTGAAGCGCGCAATGGGCCACGCCGTTCACATCGGGGGGAAAGGATTCGGTCACGATGACGACACGCATAGGGGTGTTGTCGCCGTGCTGGACGTGGCCGCGTCAACGTGGATCTTTCCTGATGCGGAACGTCCCATGAGCGTTGCGCCGCGCACCCGAGCGGGCCAGACGGCGGTCATGGGCGCCTGGCCCGCGGGTCACCCCTCGTTCACCCGGTGGGGGCGAGTCGGCGCGAAAGCGCCCACAAGCCGCAGATGGGGCGGTGTCCGCGCAAGCCCCGTGCACCAGGTGCAACGGGGCGGAAGCGGAGACGGGGGCAAGGGCAGGGGCAAGGGCGTTCAGGCAGGCCCGTCGGGGCCGATCCGGCTGCGTACGGCGGTCTGGACCTCGTCCTCCTCGGCGGGATCGGCGGCGAGCCGGCGCAGCCGCTCGACGACCCGGTTGTCGCCCGTCTCGGCGTGCCGGGCGGCGACCTCGCGGGTGGTCTCCTCGCAGTCCCAGAGGCACTCGACGGCGAACCCGGCGGCGAAGGAGGGGTCGGTGGCGGCGAGGGCGCGGGCGGCGCGGCCCCGTAGATGGGACGAGGCGGTCTCCCGGTAGACATGGCGCAGAACCGGCGCCGCGCAGACGATTCCCAGCCGTCCGGTGCCGTCCACCAGGGTCCACAGGGTGGGGGCGTCGGGGCCCTCGCCGCGCACGGCCTCGCGCAGGGCGCCGAGCACCAGGTCGCGGTCCCGGGTGCCGCCCCGGCAGGCGAGCATCCGGCCGGCGGCGGCCCCGAGCGGATCGGGCCGCCGGGCCCAGCCACGGGCGCGGTCGACGGCGGCGACGCTGCGCATCCGTTCGAACGCGTCGACGGCGGCCTCCACGACCGGAGCCGGGCCGGTGGCGACGGCGCCCTCGATCAGCGCGAGGGCATCGGGATCGTTGCCGTCGGCGAGGTAGCGCAGGGCGGTGCAGCGGGCACCCTCGTCGCCGTCCAGGGCGGCGGCGACGATCTCGGGCCGGTCCTCGGGTCCGGCGACGGCGGTCAGGCAGCGGGCGGCGGGCACATGGAGCGCGGCGCCCCGCTCCACGCCCTGCTGGGCCCATTCGAGGACGGCGGCCACGCTCCAGCCGGGGCGGGGCCCGGAGGGGCGCATCTGGCGTTGCCAGCGGTCGAAGCAGCCGGTCTCCTGGGCGGCCCGCACCCGGGTGGCGACGGCCTCGCGGCTGTCCTCGGCCCACAACCGCCAGGGCCGGGGTTCGAAGGCGTCGCGGACGACGGCGGCGAGCGCGGCGTCGCCCTCGGGGTCGGCCGGGAAGCGGGCGAGGACGGGTTCGGCGAGGGCGCGCAGCCCGGCGTCGTCGTCGCGCAGCGCCAGCTCGTCCAGGGCCCAGGCCCAGTTGCCGCCGGTGGCCGCGTAGCGGCGCAGCAGCAGCAGCGCGTCGCGGCGGCCGTAGGAGGCGAGGTGGCCGAGGACGGCGAGGGCGAGCCCGGTGCGGCACTCCTCGGGGTCGAGGACGTCCTCGGGGTCGAAGAGATGGGCCTCGATCGAGTCGAGGTCGCCGCCCAGGTCCAGATAGAGCCGGGCGTAGTAGAGGGAGCGGTTCTCCACCTGCCAGTCGTGGCGGGGGTCGTGGAGCACGCAGTGGTTCAGTGCCGCGAGCGCCTCGGGGCGCGGGGCGGTGAGCGCGTGCAGCGTTCCGTCGCCGCGGCCCCGCTGGAGCAGGCCGAGCAGCGTTCCACTGGGCGCTATGACCGGATCGAACATGGGAAACAGCCTCACATCAAGCGTCGACGCAACCGGGGATCGTGCTCTACCTGGCCGCGTGACAACACGTCGGGGCGCCCGCCGTTTCCTGCTTGCTGTAAGCCATCTTCCTCTGCCTCTCGTTGGTGGCCCGTGCGGACCGCATCACGGCCCGCGCGGTGCGGCAACACCTGCCCAGCCATCGCGTCCGTGAATCACGACGTCATGATGACCCGGCGCTTTGCGCTGCCGCGACCGATATTTCCGGCGGCCAGGTACCGCCTCCCCCGTTTTCTCGGTGCTGCCCGACCAGGAAGCCTGTTCTGCCTGGTCAGGGGTGTGGGATCAGGGTGCGCCGAACAGTTCCAGCAGCTCGGCGCGGCCGAACATCCGGGCCGTGTCGACGGCCGACGGAGTACCGGCGGAAGGGTTGGCTCCGGCTTCCAGCAGGACGCGGATCACATCCTGCTCGCCCTTGAAGACGGCTCCGGCGAGCGGGGTCTGCCCCCGGTCGTTCACCCGGTCGGCCTCACCGCCGCGGTCGAGCAGGGCCCGGACTGTGCCGGCATGGCCGTGGTAGGCGGCGAGCATCACCAGGGAGTCGCCGCGGTCATTGGTGAGGTTCACCGGAACACCGGCGTCCACATAGGCCACCAGCGCGTCGGTCCCGCCCTGCCGGGCCAGATCGAAGATCTTGGTGGCCAGCTCCACGACCTCGGGGTCGGGGGCTTCACTCATCGGCGGGACCGCCTCTCACTGCGAGCGTGGGGACAAGCTGGGGACGAACTGGGGACGAACTGGGGACGAACCGGGAAGCAAGGGGCACCCCGGGTGGCCGCTGGGTGGGCGGCCGGGGCACTCCGGACCAAGCGTACGGCGGCGAGCGGTGCAGCCGTACGGGTGAATCGCCAGCGTACTGGCTGTGCGCGCACCGGACCGCCAGGGCGGTCGGCAATGATCATTCATGGCCCGGCGGCGACGAAAGCGCAGCTCAGCGGGGCTGCCCCAGCCCCGCCAGCCGAGTGAAAACGGGTGAATTTCACTCAGTTGCACCTTTTGTCGTATGGATACATCCTGTGAGCCTGGAAGTACTCATGGTGACTGTCCCCTCCACACCAGGAGACCTCATGATCTTCTCCATCTCAGGAGTCGTCCTGCTCGGCATCGTCGTCTTCATCTTCTTCCGCAAGGACGGACTGAAGGCGTCCCACGCGCTGGTGGCGGCCCTGTTCGGCTTCTATCTGGCCAGCACGGCCATCGCCCCCAGCATCAAGGCGGGCGGCGAGAGCCTCGCGAGCCTGCTGGGCGGCATCAAGTTCTGACCCGCCCCCGTCCCCGTCCCCCACCCGACACACCCGACCCACGACTTTCCGTTCGCACCTTCAGGAGACAGCAGTGGCGCGGCGCCCCCTCCCCACGATTCTCAGCAACGGCAGCGCACAGCTCGCCCGCAGCCGGGAGCTGGCCCGGACGGCCGCCGACAGCGCCACCGACGTCCTCCATCCGCTGATCACCCTCACCCGCGGAATGCGCCGGCTGGCGGCAGCCGGACGGCGCAGATGGGCCGACACCCCCAAGGACCGACGCGGACCACTGCTCTTCATGGTGGCCTCGGTCGTCCTGGCGGTCGCGCTCGTCCCCTACGGCCCGCTGCTCGCCGTCATCACCCTGATGGCGGCGGCGGCCTGGCAGGGACGGGAACGGAACGAACCGGCGCCCGAAGGCCCGGACGCCGACCAGATCCAGCGCCTCCAGTCCCTCTACGAGGCCCTGGTCCCGTACTTCTCGGCCGCCGACGACCCGGCGCCGCTGTACGCCCATGGCGGCGACCGGGAGAAGGCGCTCACCGAGCACGCCTTCGACGACGCGGGCCGGATCACCCGCCTGGTGATCCACTATCCGGCCTATTTCACGGACGGCGAACCCGCCGACCGCGCCCGCGTCGAGCATCTCCTCACGGCCAAGTCGGGCCGGGGCCGTGAGTACCACTTCGGGTGGGACGAGGAGGGCAACCGGCTCACGGTCACCGTCCTCGCCCCACTGCCCACCGACATCACCGCCCAGCGGTTCGTCACCGCGCCGGGCGAAACCGTCCTCGGCTTCACCGACCCCGCCGAGGTCCGGCGCACGCTCCCCCTCACCCACGGGGACGAGCGGCGCGACGTCCCGCCCGTCGTCTGGCGTACGGGCATCCGCTCGACGGAGCCGCATCTGCTGGCCGTCGGCCAGCCCGGCAGCGGCACCTCCACCCTGCTGCGCTCGATCGCCCTCCAGGCGCTCCAGCACGGCGACGTGGTCATCGTCGAGGGCGGCTCCACCGGCGAGTACGCGTGTCTGACGGGGCGCGACGGCGTCCTCGCCGTGGAGTGCGCGCCCGACGGGGCGCTGGCCGGGCTGCGATGGGCGGCGCAGGAGACGGAACGGCGGCTGATCGCCGTCAACCGGGCGCGACAGGCGGGGCACCCGCCGCCGGACGACACCCGGCGCCCCCTGTGGATCCTCCTGGACCGGCCCGCGACGCTCGGTCATCTGGCCGCGGTGTCGTCGTCCGACGGGGACCGGGATCTGCTCGCCCCGCTCCAGGTGCCCCTGCGGCACGGCCGCGCGGCGAACGTCACGGTGGTCGTCGCCGAACACCTCGACAGCGTGGACGCCCTCGGCGACGCGGTACGGCAGCACACGCGCGCGCGGGTGGTGCTCGGTCCCGCGACACCGCAGGTGCTGGAGGCGGTGCTCGGGGCTCCGCCGCACACGACGCCGGTGTCCGAGGTGCCGCCGGGGCGGGGGTACGCGCGGCTGGGTACGGGGCCGGTGCTGCGGTTGCAGGTCCCCGCGACGCCGGATCCCTATGACGCGGCCACGTCGGACGCGGGGCGGGTCGCCGTGGAGGCGTTGCTGCCGGCGGCGTCGGTGGGGGCTGTGGAGTCGGGGGTGGAGTTGGGGGCGTTGGAGAGGGCGACGTAGGGGCGGGGGTCCGGGGGCTGTTCGTCGGGTGCGGGTGGATGGGGGCTGGGCGCGCGGTTCCTCCCCCAGCGGGGGTACCCCCAGCGCCCCTAACTGCCCTTGCAGTCCCACGCCTCCCAAGGCCCCCAAGGCCCCCAAGAAACGTCCCCCCTCGCCAACAAAAACTCCCCCTCACGCCACAAACGTCCGCGGCGCCTCCCCCGTCCCCCCTCCCCCGCTCTCCACCAGCCGCGCCGCAGCCGCCAGGCGCGTCGCCGCCTCGTCCGCCACGGCGCCGCTCACCGTGAACGGCAGCCGCACATACCCCTCGAACGCGCCGTCCACACCGAAGCGGGGGCCGGACGGGACGCGGACGCCCACCCGTTCGCCCACCTCCGCGAGACGGGACCCGGAGAGGCCGCCCGCGCGCACCCAGAGGGTCAGGCCGCCCTGGGGCACCTCGAAGTGCCAGCCGGGCAGCTCCCGCCGTACCGCCGACACCAGGGCGTCCCGGTTCTCCCGGGCCTGGGCCCGCCGCACCTCGACGGCCCGCTCCCAGCCCCCGGTGCTGAACAGCCAGTTCACCGCCAGCTGCTCCACCACCGGCGTGCCCAGGTCCGCGTAGGCCCGCGCGGCGACCAGGCTGCGGACGATGTCCGGCGCCGCCCGCACCCATCCGATCCGCATCCCCGCCCAGAACGCCTTGCTCGCCGAACCCACCGTGATCACGGTCGAGCCCGCCGGGTCGAAGCCGCACACCGGGCGCGGCATCACCACGTCCTCGTCGAGCCACAGCTCGGTCATCGTCTCGTCGGCCACCAGCACCGTCCCGGCCGACCGGGCCGCCTCCACCAGCCGCCGCCGCTGGTCGTCGTCCGCCAGCGCGCCCGTCGGATTGTGGAAGTCGGCCACGACGTACGCCAGCCGCGGCGCCGCCTCCCGCAGCACCTGCCGCCAGCGGTCGAGGTCCCACCCGGTGAGCCCCTCGGCCATCGCCACCGGCACCAGCCGCGCGCCCGCCTCCCGCATCAGCTGGAGGATGTTGGCGTAGGACGGCGACTCGACCGCGATCCGCTCCCCGCGTCCGGCGAAGAGATGGCAGATGGCGTCGATGGCGCCCATGGCGCCGGTCGTCACCATGATCTGCTCGGGCATGGTCGGGATGCCCCGGGCGCTGTACCGCTCGGCGATCATCGCGCGCAGCGCGGGCAGCCCGGCGGGGTAGTCACCATGGGTGTGGGCGTAGGGCGGGAGGTCCTCCAGTGCCCCTTGGACGGCGCGGGTCAGCCAGGGTTCCGGGGCGGGCAGTGCCGCGCACCCCAGGTCGATCATCGAGCCCAGCGCCTCCGGCGGGAGGGGTTCCAGACCGCGGGCCGGGAGGGGGTTGCCCGCCGGGACCGCCGTCCAGCTCCCGGCGCCCCGGCGGGACTCCAGGAAGCCCTCCGTGCGCAGCGCCTCATAGGCCGCCGCCACCGTCGTACGGCTCACCGAGAGGGCGAGGGCCAGTTCGCGTTCGGCGGGCAGCCGGGCGGCGACCGGGACGCGGCCCTCCAGCACCAGCAGCCGGATGCCGTCGGCGAGCGCGCGATAGGCGGGCGGGCGGCGGCTGCCGGGGCCCGCGGGGCGGTCCTGCTGCGACTGGAGCAGCCGGGCCAGCTGCGCCGGTCCCACCGCTGAGGTCCACTGCGCCATGACGACCAGTCCACCTTCCTTGAATTGGCCATGGATGACCCTTCCGGTCACGCCACAGAGTGTCATGCGGCAGTCCACATCCACCACCCCCACCCACCCCCTCAGGAGCCCCGTTGTCCATACCGCCGTCCGGACGGCCGTCCCCGACACCGCCCCAGCCGCCGTCCGGACCGTCCCCACGACGGGACCCGCTCCCCCGGCGCCTCCCCCGGCGCCTGGTCCAGCTCTACGCGGGTCTCGTCCTCTACGGCGCCAGTTCCGCGCTGCTGGTCGAGGCGGGCCTCGGGCTCGAACCCTGGAACGTGCTGCACCAGGGCCTCGCGGAGCTGACCGGCGCGTCCATCGGGATCGTCTCGATCGCCGTCGGGGCGCTGGTCCTGGTGCTCTGGATCCCGCTGCGGCAGCGCCCCGGCCTCGGCACGGTCTCCAACGTCCTGGTCGTCGGACTCGCCATGGACGCCACGCTCGCCCTGCTGCCGGCCGCGCACGCGCTCTGGGTGCGGGTACCGCTGATGGCGGCCGGGATCGTGCTCAACGGGGCCGCCACCGGCCTCTACATCGCCGCCCGGTTCGGGCCGGGGCCGCGCGACGGGCTGATGACGGGGCTGCACCGGCGCACCGGGCGCTCGATCCGGCTGATGCGGACGGCGGTGGAGGTCGCCGTGGTCGTCACCGGCTTCGCGCTCGGCGGCACCATAGGCGTCGGCACCCTGCTCTACGCGGTGTCGATCGGGCCGCTGGCGCAGCTCTTCCTGCGGATGTTCGCCGTCCCCGGGGCACCGGCGGGCAGCACGGTCGTTGCCGAGGGGTCACCCGCGCGCGCGATACTGCGTTCGTGACCACCACGACCCGCCATCCCTACCTCGACCACCCCGGTCCGATCCCGTTCGCCCACCGCGGCGGGGCGGCGGACGGGCTGGAGAACACCGTGGCGCAGTTCCGGCGCGCGGTGGAGGCGGGTTACCGGTACATCGAGACCGATGTCCATCTCACCCGCGACGGCAGGCTGGTCGCCTTCCACGACGACACGCTGGACCGGGTCACCGACGGCGCCGGGCGCATCGCCGACCTGCCCTGGGACGACGTACGGCGGGCACGGGTGGGCGGCCGGGAGCCGGTGCCGCTGTTCGAGGAACTGCTGGAGACCTTCCCGGACACCCGCTGGAACGTCGACGTCAAGACCGGATCCGCCCTGCGCCCGCTGCTGGACCTGACGGCGCGCACGGGCGCCTGGGACCGGATCTGCGTCGGCTCCTTCTCCGAGGCCCGGGTGATCCGCGCCCAGCGCCTCGCGGGCCCCCGGCTGGCCACCTCGTACGGGACCCGGGGTGTGCTCGGGCTGCGGCTGCGGTCCTGGGGGCTGCCCGCCCCGGTGCGTTCCTCGGCGGTCGCCGCGCAGGTCCCGCAGGCCCGGTCGGGCATCCCGGTGGTGGACCGCCGCTTCGTACGGGCCGCCCACGCGCGCGGGCTCCAGGTCCATGTCTGGACGATCAACGACCCGGCCGCCATGCACCGGCTCCTGGACCTGGGAGTCGATGGCATCATGACCGATCACATCGACACGCTGCGCGCGGTCCTGGAGGACCGGGGCGTCTGGGCCTGAGGGCCCCGTCCGCGCGCGAAAGCGGGTCACCGGGGAACACGGGGAAGGCGAGGGCACGGGTGGGGATCGGCGCCGTGCGGGACCAGCCGGCCGACGAGGCCGAGCGCCGCCGCGAACAGCGCGGCTGGTACATGTACGACTGGGCCTGCTCGGTCTACTCGACCAGTGTGCTCACCGTCTTCCTGGGGCCGTATCTGACCTCGGTGGCGGAGGAGGCGGCGGACGCCGACGGGTTCGTCCATCCGCTGGGCATCCCGGTGCGGGCGGGCTCGTTCTTCGCCTACTCGGTGTCCCTGTCGGTGATCGTGGCGGTGCTGCTGATGCCGCTGGTGGGGTCGCTCGCCGACCGTACGGGGCGCAAGAAGCGGCTGCTGGGCATCGCGGCCTATGTGGGGGCGGGCGCCACGGCGGGGATGTTCTTCCTCGACGGCGACCGCTATCTGCTGGGCGGGCTGCTGCTGATCACCGCGAACGCCGCGCAGTCCGTGGCGATGATGCTCTACAACTCCTATCTCCCGCAGATCGCCCGCCCCGAGGAGCGCGACGCCGTCTCCTCCCGCGGCTGGGCCCTCGGCTACGCCTCCGGGGCCCTGGTCCTGGTGGCCAATCTGGTGCTGTACCTCGGCCATGACGGCTTCGGCCTCTCCGAGTCGGAGGCGGTACGGATCTGTCTGGCCTCGGCGGGGCTGTGGTGGGGCGCCTTCGCGCTGGTGCCGCTGCGGCGGCTGCGCGACCGACGGCTGCCGGGCGGGGAGGCGCCCGCGGGCAGCGGGCTGCGCCAGCTCGCGGCGACGATCCGCCATATGCGGCGCCATCCCCTCACCCTCGCCTTCCTCCTCGCCTATCTCGTCTACAACGACGGCATCCAGACGGTGATCACCCAGGCGTCGGTCTACGGCTCGGAGGAGCTGGGCCTCGAACAGTCGACGCTGATCGTGGCGGTGCTGCTGGTCCAGGTGCTGGCGGTGGCGGGCGCGCTGGGGCTGGGCCGGCTCGCCGACCGCTACGGGGCCAAGCGCACGATCCTGGGCTCGCTGATCGCCTGGACCCTCACCCTGGCCGCGGGCTACTTCCTCCCGGCGGGGGAGCCGGTGTGGTTCTTCGTCCTCGCCGCGGCCATCGGACTGGTCCTGGGCGGCAGCCAGGCCCTGTCCCGGTCGCTGTTCTCGCATCTGGTGCCCCCGGGCAAGGAAGCCGAGTACTTCTCCGCGTACGAGCTGAGCGACCGGGGAATGAGCTGGCTGGGGCCCCTGCTGTTCGGTCTGACCTACCAGCTGACCGGCAGCTACCGGGACGCGATCATCTCGCTGGTGATCTTCTTCGCCCTGGGATTCGTGCTGCTGGCGCGGGTCCCGGTGCGACGGGCGATCGCCGCGGCGGGCAATCCGGTCCCCGAACGGATTTAGCACTCTCGACGAAAGGGCTGTAGTGTACGCGTTTGGCCTGCCAGGCGTACCGTTACTGCGCGTCAAAGATGTTCTAACGCTGGGTGACATCTCCTAGCACATGTGACAAACCGGGCGCCGGTGGGTACGACATTGGTCAGCAAGGCTGCGGCTACGACGGCGACGCAGGAACCCGGAACGGGACTCGGAACGGGAATCTTTACCGCCGACCGGACGTTGACCGGATGACGACGACAGCGACACCCTGTCCTGTGGGCGACAAGCCCGGGAGGCACGATTCATGAGTGAGCGAGCTCTTCGCGGCACGCGCCTCGTGGTGACCAGCTACGAGACGGACCGCGGCATCGACCTGGCCCCGCGCCAGGCCGTGGAGTACGCATGCGAGAAGGGGCATCGGTTCGAGATGCCCTTCTCGGTCGAGGCGGAGATCCCGCCGGAGTGGGAGTGCAAGGTCTGCGGTGCGCAGGCACTCCTGGTGGACGGCGACGGCCCGGAGGAGAAGAAGGCCAAGCCCGCGCGTACACACTGGGACATGCTGATGGAGCGGCGCACCCGAGAGGAACTCGAAGAGGTCCTTGAGGAGCGGCTGGCCGTTCTGCGCTCGGGGGCGATGAACATCGCGATTCACCCCCGGGACAGCAGGAAGTCCGCCTAGCGGGAGGCCGGACGACCGAGACACCCGAAAACACACACGACCGCGGGCGCCGTACGCACCATCCGTACGGCGCCCGCGGTCGTCGGTGTACGCGGTTGTCGGCGTCCCCGGTCGTCGCGGTGCACGCGGTTATCGGCGCACGCCCGCCGTTCGTCCACCCGGTACCGCCCACCCGGAACAGCCCGCCGTACAGCCCGTCGCGCGTCAGCGGTTCAGCGGCGGGCGCGGCTGCGGGTCCCCCGGGGTGTCCGCGGGGTCCTCCCGGATGACCTCGCCCGGTACGACCTTGCCGTCCGGGCGGTGCATCCGGGCCTGCTGGAAGGCGTCGCCGAGGCTGCCGGGGGTGGCCTTGCGCAGCCGCCGCTCGAAGGTCCGCTCCGCGTACCGGCTGACGGCCTTCTGGACCGCCGGGATCAGCAGCAGCAGCCCGGCCGCGTCCGAGATCAGACCGGGGATCATCAGCAGCAGCCCGCCGAGCATCAGCAGCCCGTTGCCCCCGCCGCCGGTGGGGGCGGTGCCCCGCTGCATCGCCTCGTTGAGCGCCTGGAAGGCGCGTCGTCCGGCCAGCCGGATGACCACCGCGCCCGCGACGATCCCGGACAGCAGGATCAGAAAGACCGTGAACCCGCCCGCGCTGCTCGCGACCACGGTCAGCAGCCAGATCTCCAGCACCACCCAGGCGGCGATGCCGAGCGGCAGGAAGGTGCGCAGCCGTGAACGCCGCGGCCGGGCGGGGGTCGAAGGGTTCGGTGCGCCAGTCGTCATGACTCCAGTGTGCCTGGGCGCGGCTCAGTGCGGGATAAGCCCGGTGTCAGCGGAGTCTGTGTGCCTTTTACGCGGTCGGTGGCGCGGGGGCCTCCGGCGGGGTCCGGGTCTGCGCGCGGTCGTCGCGGTCCCGGCGGTCCTGGCGATCTCGGGAATCCTGGGCATCCTGGGGAACGTCCCCGCCCGGCCGGTCCCGGTGGTCCGAACGGTCGTCGTCCTGCCGGTCGCCCTCACCCTGCGGATCCTGCCGGTCGCCCTCACCCTGCGGGTCCTGCCGGTCCCGCCCGCCCTGCGGGCCCCGCCCGTCCTCGCGGCCCTGGGGCTCATGGCGGTCCTGGTCCTGGCGGCCGTGCCGGTCCGGCCCGGCCTGGCGGCCGATGATCTTCCCGGCGCGCTCGCCGACCCCCCAGGTGGTGACCCGCCACAGCGCCTCGACGAGAATGTCCCGGCTCATCTTGGAATCGCCCAGTTCGCGTTCCACGAAGGTGATGGGGACCTCGACCACGTGGTAACCGGCCCGCACGGCCCGGCGGGCCAGGTCGACCTGGAAGCAGTAGCCCTGCGAGGCCACGTCCGCCAGGCCCAGGCCCTCCAGGGTCTCCCGGCGGAAGGCGCGGTAGCCGCCCGTGACATCGCGGATCGGGACGTCCAGCAGGACCCGGGAGTAGAGGCTGCCGCCGCGTGAGATCAGCTCACGGGTGCGCGGCCAGTTCACCACCCGCCCGCCGGGCACCCAGCGCGAGCCGAGCACCAGATCGGCGCCCTTGAGGGCGGTGAGCAGCCGGGGCAGTTCCTCGGGCTGGTGGGAGCCGTCGGCGTCCATCTCGATCAGCACACCGAAGTCGCGCTCCAGGCCCCAGCGGAACCCGGCGAGATAGGCGGCGCCGAGCCCTTCCTTGCCCTTGCGGTGCAGTACGTGGACCCGGTCGTCGTCGGCGGCGAGTTCGTCGGCGAGTTTGCCGGTGCCGTCGGGGCTGTTGTCGTCGGCCACCAGGACATGCGCCCCGGGGACCGCCTCGCGCACCCGGCGGACGATGGCCTTGATGTTCTCCGCCTCGTTGAAGGTCGGGATGATCACCAGGGCCGTGCCGAGCGGACCGAAACGCCCGCTCCTGGCCGGTGTGACCGGCACCCCGTCACCGTCGTTCACTGCTGCCCCTTCGAGTCCCGTACGCAGACGTCCACCATAGTGGCCACGGCCTGCGATGACGTGACAGCACGTTGGTATGCCCGGCGCGAATGCACAAGACCCGGACAAGAGTGCGCGACGGGTTTTCGGGCGGGTGCCGCGCGGGGCACTGAGGCGGGCACCGCACGGGCCCGGAGGTGGGCATCGCGCGGGCTGCGGATGGGGGCCCGGCGCCCTTCGGGCCGACCTGGGACCCGCTGGCTGCGGATCGACCGAAAGCCGTTGTCTACTGAGCGTCCGGGCCCCATCCGGGTCACACCTGCCGACCGGGCCGGAACGTTCCCTCGCCGTGGCGCCGCACTGAGCCTGGCTCCCGTGGTCGGTGCCCCGGCCGGTGCACCGTCCCTGACCCAGTGGCGCGGCGACGAGCGCGCGGAGGTTCGCCGGTCGGGCGTCCGGTGGTGGACCCGGCCGAACCTACCGGCCCCGGGGCGCCGGATGTCAACACCGGTCACGGTCTGCGGGTCCTCGGCGATCCGGCCGGTGGACGCGGAGGACACGCAGGTCGCGCGACGGGACGGGGGGCCGGGGGCGCCTCGTCGGCGCCCCCGGAGATCACTCGCCCGGCCGTACGTACACGGTCCGCCCGCCGACCACCGTGCGCAGACAGACCGGCGGCTCGGCGCCCGGGGTGAGGTCGGGCAGGCCGGGGGTGCCGGAGCGCGGGTCGGTGGACCAGCGGGCGACCCGGTCGTCCGGGGCCTGGACGATCAGCTCGCCGGTGCGCCAGACGGCGTAGTCGGCGGGCGCGCCCGGCACCAGGGTCCCGGCGTCGTCGCGCCCGATCGCCCGCCAGCCGCCCCGGGTGTGCGCGGTGAAGGCGGCGCGGACGGAGATGCGGTGCTCGGGGGTGCGGTGGAAGGCGGCGGCGCGGACCGTGCCCCAGGGGTCGACCGGGGTGACCGGGCTGTCGGAGCCGAGCGCGAGCGGGACCCCGGCCCGCAGCAGGGCGGCGAAGGGGTTGAGGGTGCGGGCCCGCCCGGCGCCGAGCCGGCGCGCGTACATGCCGTCCTCCCCGCCCCACAGGGCGTCGAACGCGGGCTGCACGGAGGCGGTCAGGCCCAGTTCGGCGAAGGCGGCGACGGACTCCGGGGTGAGGAGTTCGGCGTGTTCCACGCGGTGCCGGGCGGCCCGTACGCGCGCGAGGCCGACCTTCGCGGCGGCGGCACGGACGCCCTCGGTCACGGTGTCGACGGCGGCATCGCCGATGGCGTGGAAGCCCGCCTGGAGTCCGGCCTCGGTGCACTCGGCGACATGCGCGGCCACCTCCCCGGCGTCCAGATAGGAGACGCCGGTGTGCGGGGCGTCGGCGTAGGGGGCGTGCAGACAGGCGGTGTGCGAGCCGAGGGCGCCGTCCACGAACAGGTCCCCGGCGGCGCCGAGGGCGCCCAGCGCGCGGGCCTTGGCGATGTCCCGCTCCGCCCAGTAGCCGGTCACCCGCGGTCCCGGTTCCTCGGCGGCGAGGCGCAGCAGACCGGTGAAGTCGTCCTCGCAGGAGATGTCCGGCCCGGCGCACTCGTGCAGCGACCCGACGCCCCGGGAGACGGCGTGCGCCAGCGCGGCCCGCTGTGCCTCGGTGCGCTGAGCGGGGGTCACGGCGGCCAGCGCGGCGGCGCGGACGGTGTGGTGGGCGTCGGCGGTCAGCGGGGCGTCCCCGCGTGGTACGTCCCCGGCGACCAGGTCGAGCAGGGTGGTGGTGACGACCGCCGAGTGGACGTCGATCCGGCTGAGGTACAGGGGACGGCCCCCGGTCGCCCGATCCAGCTCCGCCCGGGTCGGCGGGCGCCCGTCCGGCCAGCGGGCGGCGTCCCAGCCGTGCCCGAGCAGCACCCGGTCGCCGGGGCGCGCGGCGGCGAACTCCCGGACGAGGGCCAGGGCCGCGTCCAGGGTGGGGGCGGTGCTCAGATCGAGGCCGGTGAGGGCGAGACCGGTGGCCGTGGTGTGGACATGGGCGTCGGTGAACGCCGGGGTGACCAGGGCGCCGTCGAGGTCGATCACCTCGTCCACCCCGTCCGCGAAGGCGTCGGCGGCGCCCTCGGAGCCGACCCAGGCGATGGCGCCGTGCTCGACGACCATCGCGGTGGCGAAGGGATCGGCGGGGCTGTGGACCTCGCCGCGGCGGAGTAGGACCGTACGTGCACTCATGGCGGACAGTTTCTCGTGCCGGCGGACCGGCGTCGCCGCTGGGGCCCGGGGGCGGTCCGGTGTCAGATCTTCGGGGGCCGGGCCTCGTAGGGGGTCGACAGGACCACCGTCGTACGGGTGGAGACGCCGGCCAGGGAGCGCAGCCGGGCCAGCAGTTCCTCCAGCTCGTGCGGGGTGGCCACGCGGACCTTGAGGATGTAGTTCTCGTCGCCCGCGACGCTGTGGCACGCCTCGATCTCGGGGACCCCGGCGAGTCGGTCGGCGATGTCGTCGGGGGCGCTGGGGTCGAAGGGTTTGACCGAGATGAACGCCGTCATGGGCAGTCCGACGGCCTCCGGGTCGACCACGGCGGCGTACCCGCGGATGACGCCGCGCTGTTCGAGCCGGCGCACGCGCTGGTGCACGGCCGATGTGGACAGGCCCGTGGCCTTGCCGAGGTCTGTGTAGCTCATCCGCCCGTCCTTGACGAGCAGCTGCACGATATGACGGTCCAGCTCCTCCATGGGCGAGAACCTACAGTGCCGTTGATCTCCACGGATAGCTCAGAGGCACAGGTCATGCCCCGTTCGTGATGTACTCGGCGGTGGCCCGGGGGCCACCCGGGGGCGATCGGGCCGTCATTTTCACGGCGGCGGGCACCTTCGGGTGGCATGTGACGAACACCACAAGCCCTGAGAGCGCTTCGTGATCCTCTCGTGATTACCTCGAAGAGCGGACGGGAAGTGCTTGCTGTGGTCGAGGCCGCAGCGCCTTCACGGCCCAGCCCGAGGGGGAGAACCCATATGCAGAGTCTTAAGCGCCCTGGTCGCACCGCACCCAAGCGACCCCAGCCGGTCCTGGAACTCGCGCCGGAGGCCGTCGACACCGACGCCCTCGACGCCGATGAACCGGACGCGTACGACACCTTCGAGATGTACCGGGTGATCTGCCCGGACTGCGCTCAGCCCATCGCCCTGCTCGCGGACGAGGAGTTCCTGCCGGAGCACGCGCTGTGCGTCTCGCCGTGGAACCCGTTCGGGCTCACGGTCTGCGCCGGCACCGGCCGCCAGGCCACCGACGCCCGCCCCGCCGACGCGTCCGTCGCGCCGCAGGAGCAGGGCACGGCCCTGCTGTTGACGCTGCCCCAGGGCCTCGACTGGCGGACCCAGCCCTTCTCCCACGTGGGCGGTCCGGGCTCGCGCCCGATGCGCGTCCCCGAGATGCGCCGCCACGCCGCCTGACGGCTCCCCCGGCCGCTCGGCCGCCTCGCGCACTCCCTCCCGGCAGACGCCCCGCACCAGGATGCCCGCGGGCCGCCGTGGTCCGGGTTCGACATGGGGACCTCCCTGGCGCGCGGGGCGCGGAAGTGGACCACCGGGGCGCCTGTTGACGAACTGACGCTCACACCGGGCCATCGGTGACCTGTCCCCGGCCGGGTGCGTTGCCCTGGCATGACCCCCAGACACGCGACGACGACCGGGCGGCAGCAGCAGATCTTCGTACCGATGCCGACGGGGCTGGTGCCCGCGGAGCAGGCGGTGGCCGCGCGGTTGTCCGAAGAATCGGTTCAGCGGAGTACGCACCACCCGCAGCACCACCCGCAGCAGCAACAACCGCCGCACGCACAGCCTCAGCCTTCACCCCCGCCCCCGCCCCCTCCCCCGGGCCAGCCCCAGCCCGCGCAGGACGCGCCGATCTACCACGACCTGCTGCACACCTGGGCGCATCGCGGGCGCACCCTGCCGGGGTGCCACGACCCGGAGTGGGCCCGCCTCGTGGCACCGGCGGTACGGCCGGGCCAGTTCAGCACCGGCGGCCGGGATCCACAGGGCGGCGGGCGATGACGATGACTACGCGCCCGAGCGGATCGACACCGCCCGCCGACTGAAGCCATGACCGGGGCCGCGCTGGGCCGGGCGGAGCAAGGGCAGGGGCAGGCAGAGCTGGGACAGGCAGAGCAAGGGCGGGCGGAGTAAGGGCGGGCGGAGCAACGGCCGGTTGGAGCGAAGGCCCGTCCGAGCAAAGGCAGTTGGCCGCCAAAACCCGCCGACTCCCCCCGATCACACCCCCCATGGCCAGAATTGGTCCGAACCATTGACCCGACTGGTCTAGTCCTCCTAAGGTGCCGTTCATCGCCGCATCTATGCGTTCATGCCAATCGGCCCGCGCTCTTTCCCTCCCCAGGAGATTCTTGATGCGTTCTCTCCACCGACCTCGCGCCAGATTCCGGGCGCTCGTGGCAACGGTGTGTACGACCGTGCTCGGCGCCGGGCTGCTGGCCGGTGCGACCAGCGCCTCGGCGAAGCCCGAGGCCGCGGCCGTCGCCGAGGCCGCGCAGTCGGCCTCCCACCACGGCTCCGACAAGGTGATCGGCTACTACACCGAGTGGGGCACGTACGGCCGCAACTATCTGGTCAAGAACATCGACACCTCGGGCTCGGCGAAGAAGCTCACCCATATCAACTACGCCTTCGGCAATGTGGTCGACGGCAAGTGCGCGATCGGTGACAGCTACGCGGCGACCGAACGGGCCTACACCGCCGCCGAGTCGGTGGACGGCGTCGCGGACACCGCGGACCAGCCCCTGAAGGGCACCTTCAACCAGCTGCTCGAACTGAAGAAGAAGTACCCGCACATCAAGGTGCTGTACTCGTTCGGCGGCTGGTCCTGGTCCGGTGGCTTCGGTGAGGCGGCGCAGGACCCGGCCGCGTTCGCCGAGTCCTGCTACGACCTGGTCGAGAACTCGCAGTGGAAGAACGTCTTCGACGGCATCGACATCGACTGGGAGTACCCGAACGCCTGCGGGGCCACCTGTGACACCAGCGGTCGCGAGTCCTTCCCGGCGCTGATGAAGGCGGTGCGGGCCGAGTTCGGCAAGCGCAACCTGGTCACCGCCGCGATCACCGCCGACGCGAGCGCGGGCGGCAAGATCGACGCCGCGAACTACGCGGGCGCGGCCCGGTACGTCGACTGGTACCTGCCGATGACGTACGACTTCTTCGGCGCCTGGGCCGCGGCCGGTCCGACCGCGCCGCACTCGCCGCTGACCGCCTACCCGGGCATCCCGAACGCCGACTTCAACTCCGCGGCGACCATCGCCAAGCTGAAGAGCCTCGGCGTCCCGTCCTCCAAGCTGCTGCTCGGCATCGGCTTCTACGGCCGCGGCTGGACCGGCGTCACCCAGGCGGAGCCCGGCGGTACGGCGACCGGACCGGCGGCCGGCACCTACGAGGCCGGGTTCGAGGACTACAAGGTCCTGAAGAACACCTGCCCCGCGACCGGCACCGTGGGCGGCACCGCCTACGCCAAGTGCGGTGACAACTGGTGGAGTTACGACACCCCGAAGACCATCGGCACCAAGATGAAGTACAAGGACCGCCAGGACCTGGGCGGCACCTTCTTCTGGGAGCTGAGCGGCGACACCGCGAACGGTGAGCTGATCAAGTCCATCAAGTAACGGGCACCGCACAGGACTCGGGGCGGGAATCGGCGGATTCCCGCCCCGAGGCGTTGCCGTTCCCGCGAACCGATCAGCCCTCCCTCGACGCCGGTACTCCGTCCCGGCGGGCCGGGCCCGGCGCGCGCAGGGCGGGCTCCATCTCCTCCACCGCGCGCAGGGTGGCGCCGAGGGTCCTGACCAGCAGCCGCCCCACGGTGTCCCGGTCCAGGACCGGGCGGGCGATCCAGTCGAGGGCGGCGCCCTCCACCCCGCAGATCCAGCTCAGCAGCGCCATCCGGGCGACCGGTGTGATCTCCCGGCTGCCGTAGGCGCCCTCGGCGATGGTGTCGACGATCGCCTCGCGCACCCCGTCCCGGATGGCCTGCACCTCGGTGTCGAAGCCGACGCCCCCGCTGACGATGGTCCGGTAGGCGGCCTGGTGGTGCTCGGCGTAGCGCAGATAGCCGTCGATGGTGCGGTGGACGCGGTCCGCCGGGGCGAGGTCCAGACCTCCGGCGGCGGAGGTGATCAACTCGGACACCGCGTCCTGGACGATGGCCAGGTAGTAGCCGCGCTTGGACTGGAAGTAGTAGTAGATCAGGCCCTTGGCGACCCGGGCCTGGCGGGCGATGTCGTCCATCGACAGGGTGTCGTAGGACGTGTCGGCGAAGAGCCGGCGGCCGATGGCGATGAGTTCGGCGCGGCGGGCCTGGGAGCGCTCGGTGCCGCGGGCCCGGGGACGGGGGGCGTCGTCACGCCGTTGACTGGTACTCACATTCGACCCTGGTCTCATCCGGGCGGCAGGGCTGAGCAGTATGCCAGGTCGGCCCCGCCCCGGAGATCATCGCGGCGGAACGGGCCCTTCAGACCAGGCCGAGCTGGGTGATCAGCATCGCGATCACCACGACCAGGGTCCAGCCGGCCACCTGCTCGGCGATCCTGGGACCGTCCGTACGGGGGCCGCCGGTGCGGGCCCGGGATCGCGGGGAGGCAGCGGGTGCGCCGGGTGCGGTGGAGTGCGCGGTCATACGGATCTCGCTCCGGTCGTGCGTACGGTGGACTCCCCCGGGTCGGCGATGTGCCGATCCGTCCACCTTGCCACCGTCGGCGGCTTTCGCGGCCGAGAGGTTGGTCACAGCCGCACCGGAGGAGGGCCTTACGGGACGGTTGGTCACAGCCGCGCCGGAGGAGGGCCTTACGGGTTCCGCGCCGGTCGGGGACGGGTTGCCGTACGGGACGGGCGGGGTCAGTGCACTCCGACCGCCGCGAGGGCCTTGCGCTGGCGGGCGTTCGGGCGGGCCGGGAAGTAGAGGTAGCAGACCCCGCCGGTGCCGGAGGCGATCTTGCCGGAGGCGTTGTAGCGCTTGGTGCGCAGCCAGATGTTCTCCCATTCGCGGCGCCGGTAGACCCTGCGGACGGCGTCGTTGCTGGGCGAGGCGGGGTCGTTGGCGATCACATCGCCGTCGGCGGTGAAGCCGATCACCGTCATCAGATGCCCGGAGGTGCCGTATCCGGCGCCGGTCAGCTCCGACGCCAGGAACGACTGTGAGGTGATGACCGGAATGCCCGCCTTGATGAGGGTCTCCACCTCGGTGAGCGAGGCCAGCCGGGTCACCACGCCCTGGAGTCCGTCGAAGGTGCCCGCGTAGGCGGCGTTGAAGGGCCAGTTCCCACAGCCCGCGTACTGGTGGTCGTAGGTGTGCCGGGCCGCGTGGCAGATCTGGGGGTCGGTGAAGGACGGGTCGACCCAGGAGAGCTGCTCCTCGGTGAGCCGGCCGCCCCAGTACTCGATGATCATCTGCGAGGAGGTGGGGCTGCACCAGGCCTCACCGCCGTTGTCGTACTCCGGGTACCGGCCCTTGTGGATCTCCTGGGAGTAGCGCGGGACGGCGAGTTCGGCGGCGAGGGCGGGCGCCGATGCCGGGACGGTGAAGCGGTCGGGGACGTCGGAGCCCATCGCGCCGGCCCGCCGGACGGTCGGGGTGAGCCGGGTGCCGGGCCTGCGGTACAGGGTCAGCCGCAGCCGGTACGCGGCCAGCCGCAGCCCGGACGCCGGGTCGTCGATCGAGAAGGTGTCGGTCCAGACACTGCTGCGGCCGTCGCCCTGGTCGTCCACCGAGGTGCGCCGCAGATCGCCGTCGCCCGACGCCCAGCGGCCCAGCACGTACCAGGGTGTGGCCGTGCCGTCGGAGTAGGTGCCGGTCAGCTCGATCTGGAGCCAGGTCCCGGCGGGGGTCTCGGCGTTCCAGGAGACGATGGCCTCGGTGGCGGGCACGGTGAGCCGGTGCACCGGCGAGGTCCAGGTGGCGTACTCCCAGACGGCGGTGGTCCCGGTGTGCGGGTCCGGGTACTCGGCGGTACCGGCCGCCGCCGCGATCACCAGCCCGGCACGGCTCCCGGGCACCGCCCGCGTCCCCCGCGCGATCCCGGACCGCCAGTCGCCGTACGAGGTCCAGGCCCGGTTGTCCACCGGGCGGGCCGGGGCGCGGCCGGGGCCCGCGGCGCCCTGGCGGGGTGCGGCGGAGGCGGACCCCGTGCCGCCGGCCACGGCGACGGCGGCCACGGTCGCGGCCAGAACGGTTCTGCGGGACGGCTGTTCGGCGCTGCGCATGGCTGAGGGACCCCCGGAATCCGTGGACGGTCGCGCGGCCGGGCCGACCGCGTGGGCCCACTATGACCGCCGGGGACGCATTCCGGCCAGCATCCCGGACCGTGCGGCGGGGACCAATATTGGTTCAGTCCACTGATACGACCGGGACCGCCCCGCGCCCCGCTCCCCCACCCGTACCAGCGATGATGGGGTGATGTCCCACCCGGATGACCCCGCGCACACCGCGCCGACCTCCCCTCCGATCTCCCCGCCGACCTCCCGGCCGGCATCCCCGTCGGCATCCCAGTCGACCGCCCCGCCGACCGCCCCGCTGGCCACCCTCGCCGGGCGGCTCGCCGCGCTGCCGCCGTCGTGCGGGCCGGTGCGGCTGATCGCGGTCGACGGGCACGCGGGGTCGGGGAAGACGACCTTCACCGCCCGGCTGGCCGAGGCGCTGCCCGGCGGGAGGGCCGCCGTCCCGGTCCTCCATCTCGACGACATCGCCACCCACACCGCGCTCTTCGACTGGACCGACCGCCTCCTCGGCCAGGTGATCGCCCCGCTCGCCCGCGGCGAGAGCGCCCGCTACTCCCCCTACGACTGGCGCACCCACGCCTTCGGCGCCCCGCGGACGCTGCCCGCCGCCCCGGTGGTGCTGATCGAGGGCGTCGGCGCGGGCCGACGCGCGCTGCGCCCGTATCTGGCGGGGCTGCTGTGGATGGACGTACCGCGTGAGACGGCGTGGGCACGGGGGCGGGACCGGGACGGGGCGGAGCAGCGGGAGTTCTGGGCCGGGTGGGTCGCCGCGGAGGAACGGCACTTCGCCGAGGACCCTTCACGCCCCCGCGCACAGGTGCTGGTACGGCAGACACCCGAGGGGTACGCGGTGCTGCCGGGGCCGCTGATGACCGCGGACCCGGACCAGATCGTCACCGAGGGTGAGGACCCGGCGTCAATGTGCTGAACTTGTGAAGACCCTTGCATTCGAACTTGAGCCGGTGCTTCAACTCGGCTTGACCCAAGGGCCGTACAGGACTTACGTTCTCAACGTGCGGCCCGTCGAGGCCGCCGCAGGACGCGAAGCCCCCGGTTGTTCCCCCGTGATCGGGGGCTTCGTTCTGCCTTCTCTCCCCTTTCGACCTTTTTCTCCACCCCCTCTCCGCGCGCCCAGCGCCGCCCCACGCTCACCCAGGGTCACCGTGAGGTGTGCGCCCCGTCTGCTGCCACCTCGCCAAACGGGCCGTGCGGCACCCTACGGCGGGCCCAGCCGCCGCGGGTACCATGCCCTCGGTGCGACCTACGGACGGCTGCTTCGCGCACCTGGCAACTCCGGTCCGCGGCCCAGCGGTTGGCGAAGCCGGCGGCCACCGGGCGACGGCCCGGGGGGACACCGACGGGGGCACGGTTTGTGGGGGGACGTTGATGGACTTCGGCACGCAGGGCGGCCCCGAGGCCCCCGCCGATCTGGCCTGGCTCAGAGGTGTGGACGCCTACACCATGGGGGCCTATCCACAGGCCGAGGACGAGTTCCGGACCGCGGTCAGGATCGACCCTGGAATGGCGGACGGCTGGCTGGGACTGCACGCGCTCAGGGTCGACACCACGACCGCGCTGCTGCGGATGCACCGCCACCGCGACCGCTTCGGCGAACAGCGCGCCCGGCATTGCCGGACGCTCAACTCCTGGTACTGGCTGGGCTGGTGGGTGCAGCCGGTGCTGGAGAGCCCGCGGGATCTGCTGCTCGCGCACGCCTCGCACTGGCTGGACGGACGGCATGTGCCGGAGCTGGACCGGGCGCTCGCCGGCCTCCCGCCGGTCGACACCGACCCCCAGGTCCGCTTTCTGCACGCCTGCCGCTCCTATCTGGTCAAGGACTGGGAGCAGTTGGTACGGCACACCGACCCGCTGCTCGGTGATCCGCTGCTCGGTATCGAGGCCGGGCTGTTCGGCGGCATGGCCCGGGTCCGGCTGGAGATGTACGGGCAGGCCGAGCCGATGCTGTCGGGGGCGCTGATGCGCTGCCGCAGCGAACAGCCGCAGCGCAAGGAGCTGCGCTACTGGCTCGCGCGGGCGCACGAGGGCACCGGGCGCAGCGCCGCCGCGCTCCCCCTGTACCGGGCGGTGCACCGGGTCGACCCCGCCTTCATGGACACCTCCGCCCGGCTCGCCGCCATCTCCGAGGGCGACGGCTACGACGACGCCGACGGCCTCGCCGCGCTCACCCTCACCGGCGTCGGACCCGACGGCTTCGACGGACCGGACGGGCTCGATCCGCTGTTCGGCACCGAGGACCGCAATCTGAGACTGACCGAACCGGGCCCCGGCGGCCCCGGCACGCCCGGCGGCCCGCCCCCGGCCGGACCGCTGCCGCCGGTGGCGGTGCCGGACCCGGTGGTACGCGCCAAGACGACCACCCCCGAGCCCGCACTGCCCGCCGGGCCGACCGATGCCGCGTTACTTGAGGAGGCGCTCGCCGAACTGGAGCGCATGGTCGGTCTCGAACCGGTGAAACGCCAGGTCAAGGCGCTCTCCGCACAGCTGAACATGGCCCGGCTGCGGGCCGGTCAGGGGCTGCCGGTGCAGCCGCCCAAACGTCACTTCGTCTTCTCCGGCCCCTCCGGCACCGGCAAGACCACGGTGGCCAGGATCCTCGGCCGGGTCTTCTACGCCCTCGGGCTGCTCGGCGGCGACCATCTGGTGGAGGCCCAGCGCGCCGATCTGGTCGGCGAGTATCTGGGCCAGACCGCCGTCAAGGCCAATGAACTCATCGACTCCGCGCTCGGCGGGGTCCTCTTCGTCGACGAGGCGTACGCGCTCTCCAACTCCGGCTACGGCAAGGGGGACGCGTACGGGGACGAGGCGCTCCAGGTGCTGCTGAAGCGGGCCGAGGACAACCGGGACCATCTGGTGGTGATCCTCGCCGGGTACCCGGAGGGCATGGACCGGCTGCTCGCCGCCAACCCCGGACTCTCCTCCCGCTTCACGACGCGCGTCGACTTCCCCTCCTACCGCCCCCAGGAACTCACCTCCATCGGCGAGGTCCTCGCCGCGGAGAACGGGGACGTCTGGGACGAGGAGGCCCTGGACGAGCTGCGCTCGATCGCCGGTCATGTGGTGGACCAGGGCTGGATCGACGAACTCGGCAACGGCCGGTTCCTGCGGACCCTGTACGAGAAGAGCTGCGCCTACCGGGACCTGCGGCTCTCCGGGTACCCGGGCAGCCTCTCCCGGGACGACCTGGCGACCCTCAGACTGCCGGATCTGATGCAGGCGTACGGGGAGGTGCTGTCGGGGCGGGGGCCGCAGGATCCGTCGGCGATATGACCACCGGCCCTATGTGGCCAGTACCTGTTCCGGCAGTCGCGCCGCCGGCTGATGGGCCGGGTCCGTCACCTCCCCCACCAGGAGTTCCAGGACGTCCTCCAGGGCGACCAGGCCCAGGACCCGGCCGGAGGCGTCCGCCACCTGGGCGAGATGGGTGGCCGCCCGGCGCATCACGGTGAGGGCGTCGTCCAGCGGGAGATCCGGGCGCAGGGTCGTCATGGGGCGCCAGATCTGCTGCGGCACCGCCCGGGAGGCGTCCTCCAGGTCCAGGACATCCTTGACATGGAGGTACCCCATGAAGGGGCCGGACCCCGCCGCCACCGGGAACCGGGAGTAGCCGGTGCGCGCGGTGAGGGCGACGACCCGGGCCGGGGTGACCGACGGATCGACGGTGACCAGGCCCTCGCGGGCGAGCAGGACGTCCGTCACCGGGCGGGAGCCCAGCTCCAGGGCGTCCTCCAGCCGCTCCTGCTCCTCGGGGCCGAGGAGTCCGGCCTGACCGGAGTCCTCGACCAGCCGGTTGAGCTGCTCACTGGTGAAGACGGCCTCGATCTCGTCCTTCGGCTCGACCCGGAAGAGCCGCAGCACACCCTGGGCGCAGGCGCCGAGCGCGGCGGTGACCGGCCCGCACAGCCGGGCGAAGGCGACCAGCCCCGGGCTCAGCCACAGCGCGGCCTTCTCCGGTGCGGCCATCGCCAGGTTCTTCGGGACCATCTCGCCGATCACCAGATGGAAGAAGACGACCACCGCGAGGGCGATGACATAGCCCAGGGGGTGGATCATGGCGTGCGGCAGTCGGACCCAGGCGAAGACCGGCTCCAGCAGCCGGGCCACCGTCGGTTCCGCCACCGCGCCCAGGGTCAGCGAGCAGACGGTGATGCCGAACTGGGCCGCCGCCATCATCCGCGGCAGATGCTCCAGCCCGTACAGCACCTGGCGGGCGCGGGCGGTGCCGAGGGGTTCGATCTGGCTGCGGCGGACGGAGACCAGGGCGAACTCGGCGCCGACGAAGAACCCGTTGGCCAGCACCAGCAGCCCGGCGAACAGCAGTTGCAGCACGCTCATCGGACCGCCTCCAGCACCGGGGCGGCCCTGACCAGCCGGACCCGTTCGGCGCGGTAGTGCCCGACCCGGCGCACCGCGAGCCGCCAGCCGGGCAGCTCGGCCCGGTCGCCGACGGCCGGGATCCGGCCCAGCAGATCGGCGACCAGCCCCGCGACCGTCTCGTACGGTCCGTCCGGGGCGTCCAGGCCGATACGGCGCAGAGTGTCGACCCGGCAGCTGCCGTCGGCGTCCCAGGCGGGGCGGCCGTCCTCGGGCGGGGCCGGGCACAGCTCGGGCGCGTCCTGCCCGTCGTGCTCGTCGCGGACCTCGCCGACGAGTTCCTCGACGATGTCCTCCAGGGTGACCACCCCGGCGGTACCGCCGTACTCGTCGACGACGACCGCGATCGGCTGCTCGCTGCGCAGCCGGGCCAGCAGCGGCTGCACCGGCAGGGTCTCGGGGACCAGCAGCGCGGGCCGGGCGATCCGGTCGACCGGGGTGCGCAGCCGCTCATGGACCGGGACGGCGAGGGCGTCCTTGAGATGGGCCATGCCGACGATCTCGTCGATCCGCTCCCGGTAGACCGGGAACCGGGAGAGCCCGGTGGCCCGTACCAGGTTGACGACGTCCTCGGCGGTCGCCGTCTCCTGGAGGGCGGCGACCTTCAGCCGGGGGGTCATGACGTGCTGGGCGGTGAGCCCGCCGAGGGACAGGGTGCGGACGAACAGGTCCGCGGTGTCCTGCTCCAGGGCACCGGCCCGCGCGGAGTGGCGGGCCAGGGAGACGAGTTCGCCGGGGGTGCGGGCGGAGGCCAGCTCCTCGGCGGGCTCGAAACCGAGGGCGCGGACCAGCCGGTTGGCGACCGCGTTGAGGGCCGCGATCACCGGGCGGAAGACCCGGGCGAACAGATGCTGGGGGCCGGCCACGAACCGGGCGACCTCCAGCGGCCGGGACACCGCCCAGTTCTTCGGCACGAGTTCGCCGACCACCATCTGCACGGCGGACGCCAGCAACATCCCGACGACCACGGCGGCACCGGGGACCGCGCCCTCGGGCAGTCCGGTGGCGAGCAGGGGGCCGTCCAGGAGCTGGGCCAGGGCGGGTTCGGCGAGCATGCCGACGACCAGGGAGGTGAGGGTGATGCCGAGCTGGGTGCCGGAGAGCTGGAACGAGAGTTCCTTGAGGGACGCGACGACCGTGGCGGCCCGGCGGTCCCCGGCCGCGGCGGCCTGTTCGGCGTCGGGGCGGTCCACGGTGACCAGGCCGAACTCGGCTGCCACGAAGAAGCCATTGGCGAGAATCAGCAGAAAGGCTGCCGCCAGTAAGAGAAGGGGGAGGGTCATGATGCCGCCGCCTCGACCTCGACGCTATGTCGACCGGGGGCGGCGCAGGTACTACAGGACGGTCCGTCCATCGCCGGAGGGAGTCACTCCTCGGGTAGCTGGAACCCCCGCACGCCGGGCGGCGATCACGGGGGCGGGGCGCAGCGAAACGCCTCCGGGACCAGATTAATCACGACAGCCGCGCCCGCGGGAGGGTGGACGCGGCGGGTCAGCCGTGCTGTGGGCCGGCCGGCTGTCCGGCGCGGGCCTCGACCAGGGCGCGCAGGGCGCGGGCATCGGCGATGGCCTGCTCCTTCGCGATGCCGGGCTGGATACCGATCACGGCGAGGCTGGTGCCGTCGCTGAGGTCGAGAAAGACCCAGGGATCACCGACGCGCAGATTGACCCGGATGATTTCGGCCCATTCCAGCCGGCGGGCGCTGGCGAAGTTGACGACCGTGACCCCGGAGTCCTCGGCGACGACCCGGGGCCGGGCGAGGACCAGCACCACGGCGGAGAGCAGCGCCGCGGTGAACACGAAGCTGATCCGCTCGGCGGTGGAGAGCCGGTCCAGCAGCAGCGCCATCACCGACACCACCGTGAAGATCGCGGTCGCGGCGGTGAGCAGCACGGCCCGGGTGCGGGTGGGGCGGAAGGTGACGGGCAGCGCGGGCGCCGCCTCCGGCGTCGGTTCGTCCGGCTTCGGCTGGTCCGGCATCGATTGGTCCGGCATCGGTTCGGTACCTCTCGGCCTCAGAGGCGGCAGGCGTGGATGGCGGTGGTCAGGATGGCGCGGGCGCCGATGTCGTAGAGGTCGTCCATCAGCCGCTGGGCGTCGCTGGACGGGACCATCGCGCGGACGGCGACCCAGCCCTCGTTGTGCAGCGGGGAGATGGTCGGGCCCTCCAGACCGGGCGTGATCGCCACGGCCTCTTCGAGGTTCTCGGCGCGGATGTCGTAGTCCATCATCACGTACGTCCGGGCCACCAGGACGCCCTGGAGGCGGCGCAGGAACTGCTCGACCTTGGGTTCCTCGACATCGGCGCCGGTGCGGCGGACGACGATGGCCTCGGACTGCATGATGGGCTCGCCGAACACCTCAAGACCGGCGTTGCGCAGCGAGGTGCCGGTCTCCACGACATCGGCGATGACCTCGGCCACCCCGAGTTCGATCGCGGTCTCGACGGCGCCGTCGAGGTGGACGACGGAGGCGTCGATGCCGCTGTCGGCGAGGTGCTTGGCGACGATGCCCTCGTAGGAGGTCGCGACCGTCTTGCCGTTCAGGTCGGCGAGGGCGTCGGCGGTGCCGGGCTTGGTGGCGTAGCGGAAGGTGGAGCGGGCGAAGCCGAGGGGGAGGATCTCCTCGGCGCCGGCGCCGGAGTCGACCAGCAGATCGCGGCCGGTGATGCCGATGTCGAGGCGGCCGGTGGAGACATAGATCGCGATGTCGCGGGGGCGGAGGTAGAAGAACTCGACCTCGTTGACCGGGTCGACGATCCGCAGTTCCTTGGACTCGCGGCGCTGGCGGTAGCCGGCCTCATGCAGCATGTCCGCCGCAGGGCCGGAAAGGGAACCCTTGTTGGGGACGGCGATGCGCAGCATGAGGTCGGCTTCCTTTGCGTGAGGCGGAGGGGGGACTGCGGGGCTTACAGGTGGGCGTAGACGTCGTCCAGGGAGATGCCGCGGGCGACCATCATCACCTGGACGTGGTACAGCAGCTGGGAGATCTCCTCGGCCGCCGCGTCCTTGCTCTCGTACTCGGCGGCCATCCAGACCTCGGCGGCCTCTTCGACGACCTTCTTGCCGATGGCGTGGACGCCCTTGCCGACGAGTTCGGCGGTGCGGGAGCTGGCGGGGTCGCCGTGGGCGGCCTTGTGCTGGAGCTCGGTGAACAGCTCCTCGAACGTCTTCTTGGACATGGTGGCGCCCACTTTACGCGGTGTGCCGGGCGGGCTAACGCCATGGTTCGGATAGTGAGCGCAGGGCGGCGGCGGTGGCGACGGCGGCGGTCACCGCCTCATGGCCCTTGTCCTCGCTGGAGCCGGGCAGCCCGGCGCGGTCCAGGGCCTGCTCCTCGGTGTCGCAGGTGAGGACGCCGAAGCCGACGGGGACACCGGTGTCCGTGCCGACCCGGGTGAGGCCGGCGGTGACGCCCTGGCAGACGTACTCGAAGTGGGGGGTGCCGCCGCGGATGACGACGCCGAGGGCGACGACGGCGTCGTAGCCGCGGCCGGCGAGGACCTGGGCGGCCACCGGCAGTTCCCAGCTGCCGGGGACGCGGAGCACGGTGGACTCGGCGATGCCCAGGTCGCGCAGGGCGCGCAGGGCGCCGTCCACCAGTCCGTCCATCACTTTCTCGTGCCACTGCGCGGCGATCACGCCGACCCGCAGGTCGGCCACATCGCTCACGGACAGTTCCGGTGCGCCCTTGCCGCTCACGTTCTCTTCTCTCCTCGGGTTCGTCGGGTACGTCGGGGGTGCTGCTACTGGTTGCCGCAGGTGGCCGCCGGGTCGGCGGGGGTGTCCAGCCAGGGCAGGTCGTGGCCCATCCGGTCCCGTTTGGTGCGCAGATAGGTCAGATTGAACTCACCCGCGGTGACGGGCATCGGCTCCCGGCCGGTGACGGCCAGGCCGTGCCGGACGAGGGCGTCGGTCTTGTCGGGGTTGTTGGTCATCAGGCACAGACTGCGCACCCCGAGGTCGGCGAGGATGCGGGCGCCGGCCGCGTAGTCCCGGGCGTCGGCGGGCAGGCCCAGCTCCAGATTGGCGTCCAGGGTGTCGCGGCCGTGCTCCTGGAGTTCATAGGCGCGGAGTTTGGAGAGCAGGCCGATGCCCCGGCCCTCGTGGCCGCGGAGGTAGACGACCACGCCCCGGCCCTCGGCCTGGATGCGCTCCATCGCCGTGCGCAGCTGGGGGCCGCAGTCGCAGCGCAGGGAGTGGAAGACATCGCCGGTGAGGCATTCGCTGTGCATCCGGACGAGGACGTCCTCGCCGTCGCCGAGGTCGCCGTGGACCAGCGCCACATGCTCGACGCCGTCGGTGAGGGAGCGGTAGCCGTAGGCGGTGAAGGTGCCGTGGGCGGTGGGGAGCCGGGTCTCGGCCTCGCGGCGGACGGTGGGCTCGGCGGCGCGGCGGTGGGCGATCAGGTCCTCGATGGAGATGATCGTCAGGCCGTGCTTGCGGGCGAAGGGGATCAGCTCGGGCAGCCGGAGCATCCGGCCGTCCTCACCGGCGATCTCCACGATGGCGCCGGCCGGGCGCAGTCCGGCGAGCCGGGCGAGGTCGACGGCGGCCTCGGTGTGGCCGTTGCGGACCAGCACGCCGCCGGGGCGGGCGCGCAGCGGGAAGATATGGCCGGGGCGGACCAGGTCGCCGGGTTCGGCGGTGCCGCTCGCGAGGAGGCGCAGGGTGGTGGCGCGGTCGGCGGCGGAGATGCCGGTGCTCACCCCGTGCGCGGGCGAGGCGTCGACGGTGACGGTGAACGCGGTCCGCATCGACTCGGTGTTGTCCTGGACCATCTGCGGCAGCTTCAGCCGGTCGAGTTCCCCGCCCTCCATGGGGGCGCAGATCATGCCGCGGCACTCGCTCATCATGAAGGCGACGATCTCGGGGGTGGCCTTCTCGGCGGCGATCACCAGATCGCCCTCGTTCTCGCGGTCCTCGTCGTCGACGACCACGACCGGGCGGCCCGCGGCGATATCGGCGATGGCCTGTGCCACGGGGTCGAGGGCGATGTGCTCGAAGCCGTCGGCGGAGTGGAGGACGGGTGCCATGGTCATGCGTGCGCTCCTTCCATCAGGGGCCGCGCGTCGTTGCGGGTGCGCAGCCACCAGTCGCGCATGCCCCACAGGACGAGTGCGCCGTAGATGACGTAGACGAAGCCGGAGAAGGCGTAGCCGTTGGCGAAGTTGAGGGGGACGCCGACCAGGTCGACCAGCAGCCAGGCGAACCAGAACTCGACCATGCCGCGGGCCTGGGCGTACATCGCGACGACCGTGCCGACGAAGATGTAGGCGTCGGGCCAGGGGTCCCAGGACAGGGAGGGGTGGGCGGAGAAGAGCAGGGCCACGCCGACCGTGCCGGCCGCCGCGGCGGCGAGCAGGGCGGCGCGTTCGCGCCAGGTGGCGAAGCGGACGGCGATCCGGCCGTCCCCGGCGGCGCCGCTGCGGGTGCGGCGCCGCCACTGCCACCAGCCGAAGAGGGCGACGGCCATGACGACGACCTGTTTGCCCGCGCTGCCGGTGAGATGGCCGAAGAAGGCGCCGAAGAGGATCAGCCCGGACAGGAACTGCACCGGCCAGGTCCACAGGGAGCGGCGCCAGCCCAGGGCGAGGGCGACGAGACCGAGGAGGTTGCCGATCATGTCCGACCAGATGATGTGCTGGCCGAACAGGACGAACGCCTCGGAGTTGAGGGAGTTCACCGGGGTTCTCCGGGGTCCTGCGACGCGGGGGCCTGTGCGGGGGACTGTGTCGCGGGGTCCTGCGCGGCGGGGGCCTGCGTCACGGCTACAGGGGCCTGCGCTGCGGGGGCCGGTACGGCTGGGGCCTGCGTCACGGGGGCCTGCGCCGGGAGGGTCGCGCCGCCGGTGGTGAGCAGCCGCTCGACGTATTTGGCGATCACGTCGACCTCCAGGTTGACGGGGTCGCCGGGCTGCTTCACGCCGAGGGTGGTCAGGGCGAGGGTGGTGGGGATCAGGCTGACGGTGAAGTGGTCGGCGCCCGCGTCGACGACGGTGAGGCTGATGCCGTCGACGGTGATGGAGCCCTTCTCGACCACGTACCGGGCCAGCTCGGCGGGCAGGGAGATCTTCACGATCTCCCAGTGCGGGGAGGGGGTGCGGGCGAGGAGCGTGCCCGTGCCGTCGACATGGCCCTGGACGATATGGCCGCCGAGGCGGGCGCCGACGGCGGTCGGGCGTTCCAGGTTGACGCGGGAGCCGACGGCCAGGGCGCCGAGGCTGGAGCGCTTGAGGGTCTCGGCCATGACATCGGCGGTGAACTCGTCACCCTCGTGGTCCACGACGGTGAGGCAGACGCCGTTGACGGCGATGGAGTCTCCGTGCCGGGCACCCTCGGTGACGACGGGGCCACGGAGCCGGAAGCGACAGGCGTCGTCGAGGTTCTCGACGGCGGTGATCTCGCCCAGCTCTTCGACGATTCCGGTGAACACTTCCCGGGTCCTCCTGCCTCTTCGGGCACGGACTCCGGGGGCTGTCGAGGACGACAGACTCTGCGCGCGAGAACACCGGCGGCGACGCCGGGGACGGCCCGTGGGAACCACGGACGGACCACTACGGCGGCGTACCGGAAAAACTCGCCCGCCGCGCACTGCCTCCCATCCGGACTTTAACCGTCGGTCCAGGAATTTCACCTGGTCAACCGGTCGCTGGAGGCGACCGGGTCGCGGACTGTAACCGCCGGTTCGGACTTTCACCGACCCCGGAGTGCGCTGCTGTTGTTACTCAGCCAGTGTGCCACGCCGCCGGGACATCCATACGGGCGAGCATTTGTGGGGTGACTCACAAGGTTGCTCACGGGGGGTGGCCGGGGGTGGCGGAGGGTTACCTGAAGGGAGACTCAAGGGCGGCTCAAGGGTGTCTGAAGGGGGTCCGAAGGGGCAGCGGGCGGACGCCGGGCGCGGGACCCTTCGTCCACGGCCCGACCTAGGTCCGGCCCCGGCCCGGCCCCGGTCCGCACAGGCTTCTCCCAGCCTTCGCCCACCCGGCGCCCGCATATGCGGCCCAACTCCCCTCCGAGCGGCCCTCGTTGCAATTGGTCCATACCTATTGACGCAATGGTCTAGTCCTCTTTACTGTCCTCGCAACTTCCGTGGAGAGGAACCGACTGTGCCTTCCCCCTCACGCATCCCGTCCCCCGGCCGTGCGAGACCCGCCCTGCTCGCCGCCGCCGGCGCGGTCGCGGGACTGCTGCTCGCCGGACTCCCGGCGAGCGTCTCGCACGCCGCCGACCAGGAGTCATGTCGCCCCGACGGGCTGTACCGCACCCCCGGCGTCGAGGTCCCCTACTGCTCGGTCTACGACACCGAGGGCCGCGAGAAGCTCGGCGCGGACCACCAGCGCCGGATCATCGGCTACTTCGCCAACTGGCGCACCGGCAAGGACGGCAGGCCCGCCTACCTCGCCAGCGACATCCCGTGGGACAAGATCACCCACATCAACTACGCCTTCGCGGGCATCGACTCGGCGAACAAGATCAGCATCGGCGCGGCCGGGGCGGACAACCCCAACACCGGGATCACCTTCCCCGGTGTCCCCGGTGCCGAGATGGACCCGGCCCTGCCCTACAAGGGCCACTTCAATCTGCTGACCAAGTTCAAGAAGCAGCACCCGGACGTCAAGACGCTGATCTCGGTGGGCGGCTGGGCCGACAGCGCCGGGTTCTACAAGACGACCACCAACGCCGACGGCTCGGTCAACCAGGCCGGTATCGACACCTTCGCCGACTCCGCGGTCGACTTCCTGCGCACCTACGGCTTCAACGGGCTCGACATCGACTACGAGTACCCGACCTCCATGAAGGACGCGGGCAACCCGGCCGACTGGACCGTGGCCAACGCCCTCCGGGCCGGGCTCGGCAAGAGCTACGCGGCGCTGATGAAGACCCTGCGCGAGAAGCTGGACCGCGCCTCGGCCGCCGACGGCAAGCACTATCTGCTCACCGTGGCCGCGCCCTCCTCCGGCTATCTGCTGCGCGGCATGGAGACCTTCCAGGTCCAGAAGTACCTGGACTACGTCAACATCATGTCGTACGACCTGCACGGGACCTGGAACGAGCATGTCGGGCCCAACGCCGCGCTCTACGACGACGGCAAGGACACCGAGCTGGCGGGGTCCGGGATCTACACCACGTCCCAGTACGGCGGGATCGGGTATCTGAACACCGACTGGGCGTACCACTACTTCCGCGGTTCGATGCCGGCCGGGCGGATCAACATCGGTGTGCCGACGTACACCCGGGGCTGGAAGAACGTCCAGGGCGGCACCGACGGACTGTGGGGCAAGGCGTCCGCGACCAGCTGCCCGGCGGGTTCGGGGCTGACCAAGTGCGGTGACGGCGCCGTCGGCATCGACAACGTCTGGCACGACAAGGACACCAATGGGCAGGAGGCGCCTGCCGGGTTCAACCCGATGTGGCACGCCAAGAACCTGGAGAAGGGGATCGTCCCCGACTACCTCACCCAGTTCGGCCTGCCCGCGGACACCAAGCTGACCGGCACCTATGTCCGCAAGTACGACCCGACGCTGGTCTCGCCGTGGCTGTGGAACGCCGAGAAGAAGGTCTTCATCTCCACCGAGGACGAGCAGTCCATCACCACCAAGACGGACTATGTGATCGACAAGGGCCTCGGCGGCACCATGATCTGGGAGCTGGCCGGCGACTACGACTGGAACGCCGCGAAGGGCCAGTACGAGCCGGGCGACTCGCTGATCACGCTGATGTACGACAAGTACAAGGCTGCCGCCCCCTACGGCGCCAAGAAGTCGAACATCGCGCTGCCGACGGAGGCCGTGAAGGTGGACGTCGACTTCGGGCAGTTCCCGCTGGGTGACACCAACTACCCGATCAGCCCCAAGCTGAAGATCACCAACAACACCACGGCGACCCTGCCGGGTGGTACGGAGTTCCAGTTCGACTACGCCTCCTCCGCGCCGGGCAACGCCAAGGACCAGTCCGGCTGGGGCACCACGATCGTGCGCAGCGACCACACCGCGGCGAACAACGTGGGCGGGCTGAAGGGCGACTTCCACCGGGTCTCGCTGAAGCTCCCGGCCTGGCAGACGCTGGCCCCCGGTGCCTCGGTGGAGCTGGACTTCGTCTACTACATGCCGGTGTCCACGCCCTCCAACTGGACGGTGACCTTCGGCGGCAAGACCTACGCCCTGGCCGGTGATCTGGCCCGCGGCACGACGGTGGTCGAGCCGGGCGGCGGCACGGGCGGCACCCCGAGCCCCACCCCGACGGGGCCGTGCGTCCCGGCGGCGTGGAGCGCGACGGCCGAGTACGGCACCGGCACGGTGGTGTCCCACAAGGGCAAGAGCTGGAAGGCCAAGTGGTGGACGAAGGGCGAGGAGCCCGGCACGACGGGTGAGTGGGGCGTCTGGCAGGACCAGGGCGCCTGCTGATCCCCTCCGGGGGGGCGGGGTGGGTTCCCTGGGGTGGGTTCCCTGCGGGCGGGTTCCCTGCGGGGCGGGTTCCCCGCAGGTGGGTTCCCCGCGGGGCGGGGTTTGGGGTGGCGGGTGGATTCCTTGCGGGGCGGTGCTGGGTCCAGGGCGGATCCCCTCCGGGGCGGTGCTGGGTCCGGGGTGGTTCCCCTCCGGGGGGACGCCGGGTCCGGGGTGGTTCCCCTCCGGGGGGCGCCGGGTCCGGGGGCGTTCTCTCTGCGGGGCGCGCTCCGGGTCCAGGGCGGATCCCCTCCGGGGGGACGCCAGGACCGGGAGGGAACCCCTCCGGGGTGATGCCGGGTCCGGGACGGATTCCCTGCGGGGGACGCCGGACGGGGCGCCGGGGCGGATTCCCTGCGGGGTTCGCCGGGACCGGGGTGTGGTGGGGCCGGTGATCCGGCCCGGCCCTCTCCGGGGCGCGGCGGGGGCGGGACTTCTCCGGTGCCGACCGCTTGAGGGGCGGGGCTGGGGAACGCGTTCGGCTCCGCCTCCTTGAGGGGCGGGGTGCGGGACCGGCCTCGGCTCCGCCGACCTTGACCGGCGGGGCCCGGGAGCGACTTGGGCTCCGCCTCCTCGACCGGCTGGGTCGGGGAGCGGCCTCGGCTCCGCCGTCTCAACTGGCGGGGCCTGGGAGCAATCTTCGGTCCCGCCACCCCGACCGGCGGGACCGGGGAACGTCCTCGGCCCTGCCACTCCGACCGGCTGGACCAGGGAGCATCCTCGGCCCTGCCACCCCAACCGGCCGGGCCTGGGAGCTCCACTCCGACCGGCTGGACCAGGGAGCATCCTCGGCCCTGCCACCCCGACCGGCCGGGCCTGGGAGCGTCCCCGGCCCACCACCCCGACCGGCGGGACCGGGCAGCGTCCACGGCTCCGCCACCTCGACCGGCAGGGCCGGGGGCATCCTCGGCCCGCCTCCTCGGCCGGCGGGCCGGGAGCACCTTCGGCCCTGCCACCTCAACCGGCGGGACCGGGGAACGTCCCCGGCCCTGCCACCCCGACCGGCCGGGCCAGGGAGCATCCCCGGCCCTGCCACCCCAACCCGCGGAGCCAGGAAACACCCCCGGTCCCGCCACCTCAACCGGCGGGACCGGGAAACGTCCTCGACTCCGCCACCCCAACCGGCGGAGCCCTGGCACACCTTCGGCCCCGCCACCCCAACCGGCGGGACCGGGAAACGTCCCCGGCCCGCCACCCCAACCCGCGGAGCCAGGAAACACCCCCGGCCCCGCCACCCCAACCGGCGGAGCCGCACGGCTTCGCCCCCCCCAGATCGGGCCCGGCGGCGGTGACGACGGCCCTTGCCCGCCGCCGGGTTCCCCCAATCCCTCTCCCCCGACGGCCCCCGGCCCCTCCCGGCTGGGGGCCGTTCTGTCATGGTTGGTCCATGGCGACCAGTGTCGAGACCTTCGAGAACCACCGGCCCCGGATGTTCGGACTGGCCTACCGGATGCTCGGCTCCGCCGACGAGGCGGAGGACATCGTCCAGGACGCCTATCTCCGTTTCAGCGGCGCCGACCGCGAGCGGATCGAGCACCCGGCGGCCTGGCTCGCCAAGGTCGTCACCAACCTCTGCCTCACCCGGCTGACCTCCGCCCGGGTCCGCCGTGAGCGATACGTCGGCACCTGGCTGCCGGAGCCGGTCGTCACCTCCGACGGCGCCCTCGGCCCCCTCGAATCCGCCGAGCAGCGCGACGCCGTCTCGCTGGCCGTGCTGGTCCTGCTGGAGCGGCTGACCCCGACCGAGCGGGCGGTGTACGTCCTGCGCGAGGCGTTCGGGTACGGGCACCGGGAGATCGCCGAAGTGCTCGATCTGACCGAGGCGAACTGCCGTCAGCTCTACCGCCGGGCCACCGGGCATCTCGCCGCCGAGGAGTCCCGGTTCCCGGCCGAGCCCGAGCGGCAGGCGGAACTCGTCGCCTCCTTCCTCACCGCCGCCCGGGACGGCGATCTCGCCGGGCTGGAGAAGGTGCTCGCCGAGGACGTCACCTGGTACGGCGACGGTGGTGGGAAGGCCGTCGCCGCTCCCCGGCCGATCGAGGGCCGGCTCAAGGTGGTCCGCTTTCTGCTCGGCGGTGGCCGGAAGTTCCTGGCCGATCTGCGCTACACGGTCGCCGAGATCAACGGCGGGACCGGTCTCGTCGCCTGGGCCGGGGACCAGGTCACGGCGGTCGCCGTGTTCGACGTCCACGACGGCCGGATCACCGATGTGCGGGCCGTGGTCAACCCGGACAAGCTGGACTTCGTACGGCGTCAGCTCGGCGGGGTCTGAACGGGGCGCGGCCGGCTGTCACATTCCGGGCGGCTGTCCGGTCCCCGTGGGGAGAGGGCGTCCCGGCCGGGGACGCGCGCTGTCCCGAAGGGGCTGAACAGCATGAGCACGATCCTGGTGACCGGCGGTACCGGAACTCTCGGCCGGCTCGTCGCCGAGCGCTTGCGGGCGGCCGGGCACGAGGTGCGGATCCTCAGCCGGCACGCCCAGCCGTACGCCGTCGATCTGCGCGAGGGCGGCGCCGGGCTGGACGCGGCCGTCGCCGGGGCAGACACGGTCGTGCACTGCGCGAGTTCGCCGCGCGGGGGTGACGAGAAGGCGGCGGAGCAGTTGATCGCCGCCGCACGGCGGGCCGGGGTCGGGCATCTGGTCTATATCTCCATCGTGGGTGTAGATGCCGTGCCGATCGGCTACTACCGGTCCAAGCTGGCGGTGGAGGGGCTGGTGGAGGGGTCGGGGCTGGGCTGGACGGTGCTGCGGGCCACGCAGTTCCACGATCTGGTGGCGCAACTCTGCGCGGTGCTGGCCAAGTCGCCGGTGATGCCGGTGCCGACGGGGGTGAACGATCAGCCGGTGGCGGTCGGGGAGGTCGCGGACCTGCTGGTGGAACTGGCCCTGGGTGCCCCCGCCGGGCGCGTCCCGGACCTCGGTGGCCCCGAGGTCCGCTCGTTCGAGTCCCTGGCGCTGGCCTACGCGCAGGCGGCGACCGGGAAGCGGCGGCGGGTGATCCGGGTCCCGCTCTTCGGACGCGCGTACCGGGCGCTGCGGGCCGGGGAGCAGCTGACGCGGGAGGGGGCGGTGGTGGGGAAGGGGACGTTCGAGGCGTACCTGGCGGAGCGGTTCGGGGGGTGAGGGGCCGGTGAGGGGCCGTCCGCGCGGAGGGCGGTGAGCCGACCGGGGCCAGCCAGGGGAACCAGGGAGTTTCGGCGGGCCGGGGGGGGAGGGGCGGGGCGCTACGAGCCGTTACGGCGCGAACACCTCCTCCTGCGCCCTGTCCCGCGCCGTCAGCAGCGCTCCCCTCAGGACCGCCGTGCCGCCCAGTGTCGTGGGGCGGACCTCGGTCGGGAGGGGGGACATGCGGTGCAGCCGGGTCTGGACGCGGGCGGCGAGGTCGGGGCCGCCCGCCGCGCCGATCTCGCCGCCCAGCACCACACAGCCGGGGTCCAGGACCGCCACCACCGAGGCCGCGCCGATGGTGACGCGGTCGGCGAGGGTGTCGAGGAAGGCGGCGGAGGGGGCGTGGGTGGCCGACCGGCCCGCCGCCAGCCGGACCAGGGACGCCGCCGCGGGCTCGCCGGGCAGCGGGTCCGGTGCCGGGAGGGCGTGTCCGGCCGCGAGGCGTTCGATCGCCGTCGAGCCCGCCAGGGAGTGGAAGCCGCCCTCGCAGTCCGTCGCCGAGGGCAGGCCGGAGGTGCCGGGGACGGGGAGGAAGCCGATCTCGCCGGTGCCGCCGGAGGCACCGCGGCGCAGGCGGCCGTCCAGGACGACGGCGGCGCCCGCGCCATGGCCCAGCCAGAGCAGGACGAAGGTGTCCCGGTCGTGGGCGGCGCCCTCGCGCTGTTCGGCGACCGCGGCGAGGTTGGTCTCGTTGTCGACGGTGACCCGGGCCTCCGGCATCCGCTCCTGGAGCGCGGCGACCAGCCGCCGGTGCCACTCGGGCAGGCCCTTGGAGTCACGCAGCTCGCCGGTGGCCGGGTCGATGAGGCCGGGGGCGCCGATGCCGACGGTGTGCAGCCGGTCGGCGCCCGCCTCCTCGGCAGTCCGCTCCACCAGGGCCACCGCCTGCTCCAGCGCCGGTCCGGTGCCCAGTTCACCGCCTATCGGCAGCGCCGACTCGGCCAGCACCGCGCCCAGCAGATCGGAGACGATCACGGAGATGCCCTCGGTGCGCACATCGAGCGCGGCGAGTTGGGCGAGCCCGGCGACGATGCCGTACAGCCGCGCGTTGGGGCCGCGGCGTTGTTCGCCGGCCTCGCCGACCACCTCGATCAGTCCGGCGGCGGTGAGCCGTTCCACCAGGTCGGCGACCGTGGGCCGGGACAGTCCGGTCAGCGTCTTGAGCTGACCGGCCGTCAGCGGGCCCTCGTCCTGGAGCAGACGCAGGGCGAGCCGGTCGTTGATGACCCGGGCGGTGCTCGGGGATGCGGGCATGCCGGGATCCTCCCAGACGGGCGGGGCCGCGCCGATCACGGCCTCCGGAATTCTCACTATCTATCAGGCAGGGACCCTGATAGTTTACGCCGGGCGTTCGGCACCGCCATGGCGGGGGTCGTTCGCGTACCTGTCCACGGACAGGGGACGGCAGAGGACAACGGGGAGGGTTCGACAGATGAGTGGGATGGCCGAACGGATCCATGATCCGCGCGCGGTGCGGCAGGCCCGCTTCGCGGTGGCCGCCGTATTTCTGGTGCACGGGTCGGTGACCGGCTCGTTCGCCACCCGGGTGCCGTGGATCCAGGACCACGCCGGGGTGAGCGCCGGTCAGCTGGGGCTGGCGCTGGCCTTCCCGGCGCTGGGCGCGTCGCTGATGATGCCGCTGGCGGGCCGGATCAGTCACCGGTTCGGCGCGAGGACGGCGCTGCGCGGGCTGCTGGCGCTGTGGACGCTGTCACTGATCCTGCCCTCGATGGCACCGAACCTGGCCACGCTGTGTCTGGCCCTGTTCGTGTTCGGCGGCACCTCGGGCATGGCGGACGTGACGATGAACGCGCTCGGCGTCGAGGTCGAGAACCGGCTGGGCCGCTCGATCATCTCGTCGCTGCACGGCATGTGGAGCGTGGGCGCGCTGCTGGGCTCGGCGGGCGGCACCCTGGCCGCGCATCTGGGCACGGACGCCCGGCTGCACCATGTGATCGCGGCCGGGGTGCTGACCGTGCTCGGGCTGATCGCCTGCACCTGGGTGCTGGATCTCCAGCCGACCGAGGACGAGGAGCCACCGGCGCGGTTCGCGCTGCCGCCGAAGTCGGCGGTGCTGATCGGCGCGGTCGGGTTCTGCGCGGTGTTCGCGGAGGGCGCCAGCCTGGACTGGTCGGCGGTCTATCTGGAGGACCAGCTCGGCACCTCGGCCGGACTCGCGGCGGCCTGCACCACCGGCTTCACCCTCACCATGGCCATCGCCCGGCTCGCCGGGGACAGGGTGGTCGACCGCTACGGCGCCGTCCGCACGGTCCGCTCCGGCGGGGTCCTGGCCGCGTTCGGCGGGCTGCTGATCGTGTTCGGCGGCCACCCGGCCGTCGCCATGGGCGGCTTCGCCCTGATGGGGCTCGGCATCGCGGTGGTCGTACCGCTGTGCTTCGCCGCCGCCGCGCGCAGCGGACCCAACCCGAGCCAGGCCATCGCGGGCGTCGCGACCATCACGTACACCTCGGGGCTGGTCGCGCCCAGCGCGATCGGCGGGCTGGCCCAGCTGACCAGTCTGGTGGTGTCGTTCGCGCTGGTGACGGTGCTGGCGAGCGGGCTGGCCGTGTTCGCCCGGGTACTGCGCTCGGGCGACCGGGAGCAGCCGAAGGCGACGGGGGCGAGCCCGGTGGTGAGCGAGCGGCAGGTGTAGCGCGTCCGCGCGGTACGGGTCCGTGGGCGGGTCTCCTCCGACGGTGGGGCTCCTTCGACGGCGGGGCTCCTTCGACGACGGGTCTCCTCTGACGGCGGGTCTCCTCCGACGGCGGGGCCGCACGCCGTAGCCGGGGCCGCACGCCTGGGCCGGTGCCCCACCCGGGCCGGTGCCCCACCCGGGCCGGTGCCCCACCCGGGCCGGTGCCCCGCCGGGCGGCGACGGCGGGCGGCGATGGCGGGCGGGCCCGGCGGCCGGGCGACGCGGGGATTCCGGCCGCCGTAGAGCCTTCCGCACCCGGCGTGGTTGTGGGAAGGGACGAACGAGTTCGGCAGGGTGATCCCCTCCGCGGTGGCCGCTGAGCAGCTCGGAGGCGGTCGAGCCGTCTTGGAAGCATCTCCGGCCCGACCTGATCGCACACCATCCGCACCCGCGCGCCACAACCACCCGTTGTGCTCCTAGGCTGTGGGCGTGGATCTCAACGCCGTACGCACCTTTGTCGCCGTGGCCGCGACCGGCCAGTTCCAGAAGGCCGCCGTGGATCTGGCGCTCACCCAGCAGGCCGTGTCCAAGCGGATCGCCGCGCTGGAGCGGGATCTCGGGGTGCGGCTGCTGACCCGGACCGCGCGGGGCGCCGAACTCACCGTGGACGGCCAGGCGTTCCTGCCGCACGCCCGTGCGCTGCTCACCGCCGAGGAGCGGGCGGCGGCGGCCGTGCGGCCCGGCAGCCGGGCGCTGCGCGTCGATGTGATCGGGCGGCGGCTGTCCCTGGCCGGGGCGCTGCGCGACTTCCATCGCGCCCACCCGGAGATCGCCCTGGACGTGGTGACCCTGCCCAGCGCCGAAGTGGCGGTGGCCGCGCTGCGGGACGGCACCCTCGACGCCACCTTCCGGGCGGTGACCATGCCGGGGCAGCGGCTGCCGGACGGCATCGCGGCCGTGCCGGTGCTGGACGAGCCGCTGCGGCTGTTCACCGGCCCCGGGCACGCCTTCGCGGGCGCGGACGCGGTGACCCCGGCCCAGCTCGCCGGGCACCGCATCTGGATGCCGGGCAACGCGCCCGGCACCGAATGGGCGGCCTACTACGAGGCCCTGGCGGACGACTTCGGGCTGACCATCGACACCATCGGCCCCAACTTCGGCGTCGAGGCGCTCATCGACACCATCGCGGACTCCACCACCCTCGCCACCTTCCTCTGCGAACGCACCCCGCTGGTCTGGCCGGCCGGCTACGACATGCGGCTGGTCCCGGTCCGCGACCCGATGCCGGTCTATCCGCACTTCCTCCTCTGGCACACCGGCAACCCCCACCCGGCCCTGGCCCCCCTCCGCACCTACCTCACCGGCCTCCAGCCGCACCGGGAGCGGGAGGAAGCGGGGACATGGCGGCCGGGGTGGGCGCGGGGCGCCGGTACGGCGACGGCGACGGCGACGGCGACGGCGACGGCGGGCTGAACGGCGCCGCCCGCCATCGGTGACCGGCCGTCAGACCCCGCCCGGCGCCACTCGGCCACCGCGACGAACCGGCGCACCCGAGCCAGCGTGGCCGAAACCACCCCCCACCACCCCCGACAATGATCCTGACCCGCACGCACGACGAAAGCGACAACCCCATGGATCTCGGCGTCCGCTGGAAACTGCACGGCGACGGACGCACCCCGGCACCCGGCGCGGTGGTCCGCCCCGACGAGCGGCTGTCGTGGCCGCGCACCGCCGGGCTCGGCGCCCAGCATGTGGTGGCGATGTTCGGGGCGTCTTTCGTGGCACCCGTGCTGATGGGCCTGGACCCCAACCTCGCCATCATGATGTCGGGTGTCGCCACGGTCGTCTTCCTGCTGGCGACGCGCGGGAAGGTGCCGAGCTACCTCGGCTGCTCGCTCTCCTTCGTCGGGGTCGCCGCGGTCATCCGGGCGCAGGGCGGCAGCAGTGCCACCGTCACCGGCGCGGTCTTCGTGGTGGGTGCGGCGCTGTTCCTGGTCGGGCTCGCCGTGCAGCGGTTCGGGGCCCGGATCATCCATGCCGCGATGCCGCCGATCGTGACCGGCGCGGTGGTGATGCTGATCGGCTTCAACCTGGCCCCGGTGACCGCGTCCACCTACTGGCCGCAGGACCAGTGGACGGCCCTGCTGGTGATGCTGTTCACCGGGCTCGCGGTGGTGTGTCTGCGCGGCTTCTGGTCCCGGATCGCGATCTTCCTGGGCCTGGTCTTCGGCTACGCGGTCTCCTGGCTGTTCGACCGGGTCTTCGGGCAGATCCACTCGGCGGACGGCAGCGGACAGATCACCGACCACTGGCGGCTGGACTTCTCCGCCGTGGGCCGGGCCGACTGGATCGGGCTGCCCTCCTTCCACGGCCCGTCCTTCGAGTGGTCGGCGATCCTGGTCGCCCTGCCGGTGGTGATCGCGCTGGTCGCGGAGAACGCGGGCCATGTGAAGGCGGTCGGCGAGATGACCGGCGACAACCTCGACGGCAAGCTCGGTACGGCGATCTCCGCCGACGGCGTCGGCTCGATGCTGTCCACCGCGCTGGGCGGCCCGCCCAACACCACCTACTCCGAGAACATCGGCGTGATGGCCGCGACCCGCGTCTACTCCACGGCCGCCTACTGGGCCGCCGCCGGTTTCGCGCTGCTGTTCGGGCTGTGCCCCAAGTTCGGCGCGGTCGTCGCCGCGATCCCGGGTGGCGTCCTCGGCGGCATCACCGTCATCCTCTACGGCATGATCGGGCTGCTCGGCGCGCAGATCTGGATCAACGCCAAGGTCGATCTGCGCAATCCGCTGAACCTGGTCCCGGCCGCCGCCGGGATCATCATCGGCGTCGGCAATGTCTCGCTGAAGATCAGCGACACCTTCTCCCTCAGCGGGATCGCGCTCGGCACCCTCGTCGTCATCACCGGGTACCACGCCCTGCGCGCCTTCGCCCCGGCCCACCTCAAGACCCAGGAACCCCTCCTGGACGAGGGCACCAGTTCCTACGACACCCCGGGCGACGACGACTCCCGGGGCCCGCGCGCCGGCTCATAGACGAACGACGGGCCGGATGGCTCCCGCCGCACACAGGTCACCGGTCACCGGGTTCACCGGCGACACGGCGGTCAGGCCCCGCGCGCCAAGTCATAGGCGTAGGACGGCGTGAACGTGCCCGGCGCCCCCTTGCAGCCGTCGGACTCGCCGGGGAGCTTCACCCACAGATAGGCGTCGATGCGGGCCTGCCCCGTGCGGAGCGTCGGCGCGGTGCCCAGCCTGCGCCCGGCCGGGTCGCACCACTGGCCGTCGGGCGGGGCCCCGTTGCCGTTGCGGCTGGTGTCGATGACCGCGCCGAGCCCGGCGGGGCCGTCGAGGGCGTCCAGGACCCGGCGGGTGTGGGCGATCTCGTCGGCCGTGCGGTGGAAGTTGGCGACGTTGCTGAAGATCCCGTCGGAGGACGCGGCGGAGGCGGCGCCCGCCTGTCGCAGCAGGGCGGCCTGGGCGGCGGGGTCGCGCCAGCCGGAGTGCCCGGCGTCGTAGTACACCCGGGTCTTCGCACCGGCGGCCTTGAGGACCCGGCCCGCGCGGGCCAGTGAGGCGAACCGGTCGGCGCGGTCGGCCCCGGAGAGACAGTCGGACAGCGCCACGGAGTCCGGTTCCAGGATCACCATCACCTCGCCCGCCCCCAGCCCGGCGGCGAAGGCGTCGATCCAGGCGTCGTAGGCGTCGAGGTCCGGGGCCCCGCCCTGGGAGTGCCCGCCGCAGTCGCGGTCCGGGACGGTGTACGGCACCAGCACCGGGACCCGGCCCTGGGCGGCGGCGCCGGAGGCGACCTCGCGGACCCGGTCGGTGATCGTGCCGAGGGCGGGGTCGGCGAACCAGACCGCCGCCGGGCGGGCCGCGATGGCGGACTCGATCAGGGGGGTGCGGGAGTCGTCCGGGTTGTCCCGCACCCAGTCGAGCACCTGGGAGCCGGGGTGGCGGTAGAGCCGGGGCGCGGCCGGGGCGGTCTGCTTCCCGGTGGCGGCCGGACGGCTCGGCGCGGGAGTCGCCCTCGGGGCGGTCGTCGCGGGCGTGGGCGAGGCGGAGGGAGCGGGAGAGCGGGAGGGCGGCGCCGGGGAGCGGGACGGCGAGGGTGAGGGTATGGAGGGCGCGGACGGCAGGGCGACGCGCGGGGTGCCGGTGACCTCGGCCGGTGCGGCCTCCTCGGGGCGGGGCGGCCGGGCGTCCCCGGCGGCCAGCAGCCCGGCCACCGTGCCGACGGTCACCACCACCGACGCCGCCACCACCATCGCGTTCCGCCCGGCCGCGCGCCTGCGCGCCGCCCGGCGGGCGGCCAGCCGCCGCGCCCGTGAGCCTGCCACCGTACGATCCCCCCTCGCCCCCGCCCCGACGGCACCGGCGCGGTCGCGGCTCACTCTCCCGCGACGGCCGCGTCCCCCGTTCTGGGGAAGCGGCCCACCGGCCGGTACCCGGGCCCGCCCAGGACTGGGACCCTGCCCCCATGGCGCAGCCGGAACACCTCACCCCGCCCCTGGGCTCCCCCGACGCCCGACCCGTCGACCGACCCGTCGACCTCTCCGCGGACACGGCCATGGACGCACCCACGGTCACACCCACGGACACGGCCATGGACACGGCCCTGGACACGGTCGTCGCGCGGATGCGGGTCCTGGACAAGACGCTGCCCCCGGGCGACGGGGTCGCCGTCTTCAACCGGGTCTATCTCGCCGTCACCGAGGCGGTGGACCAGCGGATCGACGCGGGCCGGTTCCCCGACCCGAGGGCGGCGATCACCCTGGACGTCCGGTTCGCCGAGCGGTACCTCACGGCGGTCGACGCGGTCGACGCCGCCGACCGGGACCGCCGTCCGCCCGCCTGCTGGCGTCCGCTGTTCCAGCTCCGCCGCCATCCCGGGGTACGCCCACTGCAGTTCGCGCTGGCCGGGATCAACGCGCACATCGGGCACGATCTGGCGCTCGCCGTCGTGGACGCCTGCCGTACGCTCGACTGCGCTCCGGGCGATCTGGAGGACGAGTTCGACCGCGTGGGCGATCTCCTCACCACGCTGGAGGAGCGGATCCGTGAGGATCTGATGCCGGGCCCCGATCTGCTCCAGCTCGCCGACCCGCTGACCCATCTGCTGAGCGCCTGGAGCCTGGAGCGGGCCCGGGAGGCCACCTGGTCGGCGGCCCGCGCGCTGTGGGCGCTGCGCCGACTGCCGGACGTGGCCGACGAGTTCACCGACCGGCTGGACGCGGCGGTGGGCTTCGCCGGACGGATGATGCTGACCCCGCTGCCCGGCTGAACCCCCCTCAGTCCTCGGGGAGTTCGACCGGCGCCAGCTTGTCGTAGCGGTCGCCGGGGCCGGGGTTGGTGGGGTCGGTGGCGCCGCCGAAGTGGTGCATGACGCCCCAGACCGCGTTCAGCGCGGTCTGCACCGCGCCCTCGGCCCAGCCCGCCGTCCAGGAGATGTCGTCACCGGCGAGGAACAGCCCCCGCCGGTCGGCGGGCAGCCGGTCCTGCATGAAGTGGGTGAACAGCCGCCGCTGGTAGCGGTAGTGGCCGGGCAGATTGGCCTTGAACGCGCCCATGAAATAGGGCTCGTTCTCCCAGGACACGGTGACCGGGTTGCCGATGATGTGGCGCCGGATGTCGACCTTGGGATAGATCTCCCCGAGCGACTTCAGCATCACCTCCATCCGCTCGTGCGCGGACAGCGGCAGCCACTTCAGACTGTCGTCGCACCAGGTGTACGACAGACAGATCACGGCCGGTTTGCCGGGTCCGTCGTCCAGCAGATAGGTGCCCCGGGTCATCCGGTCGGTCAGCGTCATCGACATGACGTCCCGGCCGGTCTCCTCGTCCTTGTCCAGCCAGAACGGCCGGTCGACGGGGACGAACAGCTTGCTGGACTCCATGTAGTGGGTGCGCTCGACGGCGGTCCAGTGGTCGATCGGGAACAGGGCGTCGTCGCAGTCGATCTTCGAGAGCAGCATCCAGGACTGGGCGGTGAAGACGGCCGCCGGGTAGGTGCGGATGTCGCCGTCGGCGTCGGTGACGGTGATCCGGTTCCCGGCGGTGCGGTGCAGCCGGGTGACGGCGGGCCGGGGCTCGCCGCCCTCGTGGAGGCCGGCCAGGGAGGTGCCGAGGGCCCAGTGGACGATCTTCTGCGGGGCCCGCTCCCACAGCCGCAGCGGCAGTTGCTGGGAGCCGCCGACGATGCCCCGGTGGTGGTCGTCGGCCTCGGTGTAGACGACCCTCAGGATCTCCAGGATGGAGTTGGGGAAGTCGGTGTCCCAGCCGCCGGTGCCGAAGCCGACCTGGCCGAAGATCTCGCGGTGCCGGAAGGAGCGGAAGGCGTCGGAGGCGCAGAGGAAGCCGTAGAAGGTCTCGTTGTCGAGGCGCTCGACCAGCCGGGACCAGATCTCCCGGATGCGCGGGACGTCCCGCTCGCGCAGGGCCCGGTTCATCGCGGAGAAGTCGGCGCCCTCCTCCAGGCAGCGGTTCCAGGCGTCGGCGACATCGCGGTAGACCTGCGGGAGGTCGGCGGCGGTCTCGGCGTAGTGGGACTCGCCCTTGAGGTCGACGACCGTCGACGGGGTGGCCTCGGCGAGCGGGTTGGGGAAGGGCCGGGTGGTCAGACCCACCATGTCGATGTAGTGCTGGAGGGCGGTGGAGGAGGGCGGGAAGCGCATCGCGCCCATCTCGGCGGTGAGCCCGTCGCTGCCGGTCCCCTCGAAGCCGACGGTCCGCAGCCGTCCGCCGATCTGGTCGGCCTCGTACACGACGGGCCTGAGGCCCATCTTCATCAGCTCGTACGCGGTGATGATCCCGGAGAGTCCGCCGCCGATGACGGCGACCTCGCTGCCGTGCTCGGTCGCCGGGATCTGCCCGAGCCCTGCCGGGTGCGCCAGGAAGTCGTCGTAGGCGTAGGGGAAGTCCGGGCCGAACATGGTGATCGGGCGCTGTTCGGGGGCGTCGGTGTGCTCGACGGCGTTGGGGACGGTGGACGTCATCGGGGACGGGACTCCTCGCGGGGCGGCTACCACCGGATGTTTCAGGCAGGGGTCGGCTGCCGCCGGGGGCTCAGGGTGGGTGTGGGGGCCACGTAAAACCGTAAAGGGGGTGGTCAGGGGTGGGCAAGGAGTGGCTGTTGCGTGTGGGGGCGAGGATTGTTGCGTGGGGGTGGGGTGGGGTGGTGATTTGTTGCGTGGGGGGGGCGTGGGGGGCTGATCGCGCGGTTCCGCCCCCGGAGGGGGTAGCGCTGGGAGTACCCCCAGCGCTCCTAAAAGACCCGGTCAGTGGACGTCGGGCGGGGCGGACGCCGTCACGACCGCCGCGTGGTCCGAGGGCCAGGTGTTTCCCTGGAAGCGCGGGCGGGGTGCCGGTGACCGGCGTCCGGGACGCCAGTGTGCGCAGGCCGCCTCGGTGGAGGACGTAGTGGATGCGGTCCTGCGGCTCGGGGGGGGGCCGGTGCCGTCCTCGTGGGCGGGGTGGATCGGGGACCAGGTGTGGCCGGGGGCGGTGGCCGGGGTGGGGTGGGGTGGGCGTCGCGGTAGGAGTCGGCCAGGCCCACCGCGTCGGCCGCCCGGGTCACGGACGGCCGGTCCAGATGCGAGGGGCTGTTGAAATAGCACCGCGCACCCGGCCGGTTCCATGCCCAGCGCCCGGCAGGCGCCGAGGCAGGTATCGGGGGCGGGCTTGCTGGGCGGGGTGTCGGCGACGGCGACGGCGAACCGGTCGGCGCCCAGCGCGTCCAGGACCGTACCGGCGACCGCCCAAGGGCCACCCGGTGGAGTGGCCCAACGACCGCCACCGCTCGGGCATGGTGAGCTTCAGCCTGCACAACTCGACAGGCAACAACGCCCCGACCCACACACCGGCCGGGTAGCGGGATCAGCTCAGCCCGTCGTCGGCGCCCCCGCCGAGAAGCGGCGCAGCAGCGGCGACAGCACCAGCACCGACTTGGTCCGCTCCACGAACGGCTCCCCCGCGATCCGCTCCAGCACCCGCTCGAAGTGCCGCATGTCCGAGGCGAACACCTGGGCGACGGCATCGGCGTCACCGGTGACGGTCGAGGCGGCCACCACCTCCTGGTACCGCTCCAGCCCCCGCTGGATGGTCTCCGGGGAGGTGTTGCTGCGGCAGTAGATCTCCACGAACCCCTCGGTCGCCCAGCCCAGCGCCGAAGGATCGACCCGCACGGTGAAGCCGGTGATGGCCCCGGTCGCCCGCAGCCGGTCCACCCGCCGCTTGACGGCGGGCGCGGACAGCCCGACCAGGTGCCCGATGTCCGCGAAGGAGCGCCGGGCGTCCTCGGCCAGGGCGTGCAGGATGCGTTCGTCGAGATCGTTGAGCACGGAGGAAGTAGAACACGGCCCAGGTCACGGTTCCGGTTCCGGTTCTGCTCCCGGCCCCGGCCCCGGTCCCGGAACCGTTCGGGTCGAGTGGGGTCAGGTCCCGTCAGGTCAGGTCAGCGACCGCGTGAGAAAGACACACGGGTCGGCGGACTCAACCGTCGTCCCGTCCCGCCCCCGGTACGTGCACCGGTCCACATAGGCGACCAGCGGCCGGTACCCGAGCCGCCCGTACAGCGCCGCCGCGCGCGGATTGTCGTCGCCGACCCCGAGCCCGACGGCGGTCAGCCCCCCGCTCCCGGACCGGGTCCTCGGCGCGGTGGATCAGCGCGGTGCCGATGCCGCGTGAGCGCAGTCCGTCCCGGACGCCCAGGCCGTTGATCTCCGGGCAGGTGACGGGTACCTCGGGCGCGGCGCAGCCCCGCCAGCGGATCTCGGCGTGTCCGGCGGGTTCGCCGTCGAGCCGGGCGACGAGGTAGGTGCTCTCCCCCGCCTGCTGCCGGGCGAACCGGGGGGCGTGGAAGGAGGGGGCGCCGGGGGAGCGGAGACACCAGTCCAGCGCCGGCAGGTCGGCGGCGCGGCAGACGGTGATCTCGACGCGGGGGCGGTGGCGGTGGCCGGGGACGCTGCTCTCGGGGGCGCGGTCCATAGCGGGCACGCTAGACCGCTCCGGTAGGCAGGCGCCCCGGGTTTTCCGGGCGCCCGGCCGCCCCGCCACCCCTCCCCCCGTCGTCAGCTCCAGCTGGCGTGCAGCGGCTTGCCCTCCGCGTAGCCGGCCGCGCTCTGGATGCCGACGATCGCCTTCTCGGCGAACTCCTCCAGGGAACCGGCACCGGCATAGGTGCAGGAGGAGCGGACGCCCGCGATGATCGAGTCGATCAGGTCCTCGACGCCGGGCCGGGCCGGGTCCAGATACATCCGGGAGGTGGAGATGCCCTCCTCGAACAGCGCCTTGCGGGCCCGGTCGTACGCCGACTCCTCCGAGGTCCGGTTGGCGACCGCCCGCGCGGAGGCCATCCCGAAGGACTCCTTGTAGAACCGCCCGCCCGAGTCCTGCTGAAGGTCGCCCGGCGACTCGTACGTCCCCGCGAACCAGGAGCCGACCATCACATTGGACGCGCCCGCGGCCAGCGCCATGGCGACATCGCGCGGGTGGCGCACCCCGCCGTCGGCCCAGACGTGCTTGCCGTACTTGCGGGCCTCGGCGGCGCACTCCAGGACGGCCGAGAACTGCGGCCGGCCCACCCCGGTCATCATCCGGGTGGTGCACATCGCGCCGGGCCCGACCCCGACCTTGATGATGTCGGCCCCGGCGTCGATCAGATCCTTCACGCCCTCCGCCGACACGATGTTCCCGGCGACGAGCGGCACCGTCGGGTCCAGATCGCGGACCAGCTTGACCGCGCTGATCATCGACTCCTGGTGGCCGTGCGCGGTGTCGATGACCAGGGTGTCCACGCCCGCGTCGAGCAGTTGCCGGGCCTTGCCCGCCACATCGCCGTTGATCCCGACGGCGGCGGCGATCCGCAGCCGCCCGCCGGCGTCGACGGCCGGGGTGTAGAGCGTGGCGCGCAGGGCGCCGGTGCGGGTGAGGATGCCGGCGAGCCTGCCGTCGGCGTCCACGGCGGGGGCGTAGCGGCGGTTGGCGCCGTCCAGCCGGTTGAACGCCTCGCGGGGATCGATGTCCGCGTCGAGCAGCACCAGGTCCTTGGACATGACGACTTCGAGCTGGGTGAACCGGTCGACCCCGGTCAGATCCCGGTCGGTGACCACACCGATGGGCCGCCGCTCCGCGTCGACCACGACACCCGCGTTGTGCGCCCGCTTGGGCAGCAGGGCGAGCGCGTCGGCGACGGTCTGGTGCGGGGCGAGCACGATCGGGGTGTCCAGCACCAGATGCCGGCCCTTGACCCAGCCCACGACCTCGGCGACCACATCGATCGGGATGTCCTGCGGCAGCACCACGAGGCCGCCCCGCCGCGCCATCGTCTCGGCCATCCGCCGCCCGGCGATGGCGGTCATATTGGCGACGACCAGCGGGATCGTGGTGCCCGTGCCGTCCGGGGAGCTGAGGTCCACGGCCTGCCGGGAGCCCACGGCGGAGCGGCTCGGCACCATGAAGACATCGTCGTACGTCAGGTCGTACGAGGGCCGGGTGTCATTGAGGAAACGCACGTGCTGCACATCCCAGTAGTTCGGCGGCGGCCCCCGGACAGGACAGCCAGGGGGAGGAGCACGTACTTCATTGTCCCATGCCGCCCGGAACACCCGCCCCGGTCGTTTCATCCATGCTGGTCAGAGAGGGTTTAGGAGGTTTCTCCAAGCGAGGGCCCGCCGCCAAGCCTCAGGAGTTCCCGCCGAGCGCCAGCGCGATGGTCAGCCCGGTGGTCGCGCGCATGGCGTCCCCGAACACCTCCCGCGCGGTCTCCCAGTCCGCGGGCCGTGCCCCGGCGTACGGCCGCCAGTTCCGTACGACGATCACCCGGCCCCGTTCCACCGCCTCGCGCGGCCACAGATCGTGGTCGGCGAGGCTCTCGGCCAGCGCGTCCCAGTTGCGGCCGAACCAGTCGGGCAGGTCGAGCGCCCGCGCGCAGCGGTCCATCAGCCCGGCCTTGTCGACCACCCCGTCGAGATCGAGGCTGACCACGATCTCCGTCATGTCCGCACCGCCTCCGCCCCGCGTCACCTCGGCACCGCCCGGAACGAGTCGTCGTGATCATCGGTGAAGTGGCGCTCACCGACCGGGGTGGGTGAGCGGGCGGGCGGAGGTGGGACGGGCCGCGGCATGTGTCCCACGCTGCCACGGCCGCCCCCTCATGACCCGCGGTCAGGGTCCGTCCGGGTCCGCGCGGTTCAGCGCGGAGGGCGGCGGTCCGCCCGCCGTCATCAGAAAGTCCGCCGCGGAGGTGTCCGTGACCAGGCTGGTGACCAGGCCCGAACGGAGCACGGCGTCGATCGCCGCCGCCTTGCGCTGGCCGCCGGCGATGGCGACCACCTCCGGCACCCGGCGCAGCTGGTCCGCCTTGACGGTGATGCACCGCTCCCCCAGGTCCCGCCCGACCCGGCGGCCCTCGGAGTCGAAGAGATGCGCGGCCATCTCGGCGGCGACACCGAGCGAGGCGTAGTGCGAGCGCTCCTCGTCGCTGAGCATGTCGTGCACGGTGGAGATGCCCGGCTCCCAGGAACCGATCGACACACAGGCCACGGTGACCTTGTCGAAGTACTCGAACGCGCGGGCGATCCCGGTCTGGTGGCGCAGCGCCTCCGCGGTCGCCGCGTCCGGCAGCAGCATCGGCGCGTAGATCGGGTGGGCGTCGCCCCCGGACACCTGGGCGGCCCGGCGCACGGCCTCCACCGAGCCGCGCTCGGAGGTCCCGGCGTCGTACACACCGGTCAGCTGCACCACCGTGCACGGGGGGAGTTTGTCGAGGGCGGCGGCCATGTGGATCGTGGACCGGCCCCAGGCCAGGCCCAGCACATCGCCCTCGTTGACCAGTTCACCGAGCAGGTCCGCGGCCACCTCGCCGAGGTTCTCCGGGTCGGGGGTCTCCTCGGCCTCGGCCGGGGACTCGACCACCACGGCGTGCCGCAGACCGTAGCGGGCGCGCAGCGCGTCGGAGCGCTCGGCGTCCAGCTCGGCGGGGACTCGGATCTCGATCCGTACGAGATCCCGTTCCAGGGCGGTCTCCAGGACCCGGGCCACCTTGAAGCGGCTGACGCCGAACTCCTCCGCGATCTGGATCTTCGATTTGCCCTCTAGGTAGAAGCGGCGGGCCATGGCCGCCGCCTGGACCAGCTCAGCGGGTCCCATCCGCGCGGCTGACCGGCCCGCCGACATACCCGACACGGCGATCTCCTCACTGCTGTTCACATTCTGGATTCACCGTTCATCCTCGCAGATCCGGCGGAGTTGATCAGCCCTGATGAGAGGCGTTCACGTTCCCTTGGCCGGGTGTCTGCCCGCTGGGGCAGTGGCCGGACCGGGCCTGAGCGTAGGAGGCACGCGGGTGGTCCACCCACTGCCGCCCAGGTGGACGGGGATACCGGTGCCGGTGGTCCACCGGCACCGGGCGCGGCGTGGCGGAGGGTTCCGCTACGCCCCGTGCTGATGCGTGCACGCCCAGGATGCCTTGGCGGTGGCCGACTCGGCCTGGGCGCGCAGCGCGCGGACGGCTTCCGCCGGGTCGGAGGCCCCGTAGACCGCCGAACCGGCGACGAAGACATCCGCGCCCGCGTCGGCGCACCGCTCGATCGTGTCCGCCGAGACGCCGCCGTCGACCTGGAGCCAGAGTTCAAGTCCATGTCTGGCGATCAGCTCACGGGTACGGCGGATCTTCGGCAGCATGATGTCGAGGAACGCCTGCCCGCCGAAACCCGGCTCAACCGTCATCACGAGCAGCATGTCCAGCTCGGGCAGCAGATCCTCGTACGGTTCGATGGGCGTGGCGGGCTTGAGCGCCATGGCGGCGCGGGCACCCTTGGCGCGGATCTCGCGGGCGAGCCGTACGGGCGCGGCGGCGGCCTCGACGTGGAATGTGACGGAGGAGGCCCCGGCCTCAACGTACTGGGGGGCCCAGCGGTCCGGGGCCTCGATCATCAGATGCAGGTCCAGCGGGGTGTCCGTGGCCTTGGCGAGCGATTCCACGACCGGGACGCCGAGGGTCAGGTTGGGCACGAAGTGGTTGTCCATGACGTCGACATGGAGCCAGTCGGCGCCGTCGACGGCCCTGGCCTCGTCGGCGAGCCGGGCGAAGTCGGCGGACAGGATGCTGGGGCTGATCTGAACGGGCATGGGGCCTAGCGTGCCATGTGGGGGGACCGGGGGGTGGGGGGTGGTCGCGGTTGGGGGTGATGTGCGGGGTGGGGGGTGGCTGGGCGCGCCGTTCCCCGCGCCCCTGAGGGGGGTGGCGGGGGATCGTGGTCGGGTGCGGGTGGGTGGGGGTTGAGCGCGCAGTTCCCCGCGCCCCTTGGCGGCGTGGGAGTGCGGGGGCGTTGGAGGGTGTGCGCGGGGATGGGCCGGGGCGGGTGCGGGTCGGTGGGGGTTGAGCGCGCAGTTCCCCGCGCCCCCTGGCGGCGTGGGGGTGCCGGGGGGGTTTCAGGCTGTGCGGCGGAGGAGGGCCAGGTACATGGCGTCCGTGCCGTGGAGGTGGGGCCAGAGTTGGAGGTCGGGGCCCTCGCCGAGGTGGGGGACGCCGGGGAGGAGGGGGCGGGCGTCGATCAGATCGGCGTTCGGGAACTGCTTGAGGAGGTCCGAGACCACCGCCCGGGTCTCCGCGAGGTGCGGGGAGCAGGTGGCGTAGCCGACGACACCGCCGACCCGCACGGACTCCAGGGCGGTCCGCAGCAGACCCCGCTGGAGGGGGGCGAAGCCGTCGAGGTCGTCGGGGCGGCGCCGCCAGCGGGCCTCGGGGCGGCGGCGCAGGGCGCCGAGCCCGGTGCAGGGCACGTCCATCAGGACCCGGTCGAAGCTGCCGGGCCGCCACGGCGGACGGGTGCCGTCGGCGGTGATCACCTGGTAGGGGCCGGGGTTGCCGTGCAGCGCGCGGGCCACCAGCCCCGCCCGGTGCGGCTGCCGCTCGGCGGCCAGCAGCGTCGCGCCCCGCCCGGCGGCCACGGCGGCGAGCAGCGCGGCCTTGCCGCCGGGTCCGGCACAGCCGTCCAGCCAGGTCCGGTCGGGACCCTCCAGCGGCGCGTTGGCGAGGGCCAGCGCGACCAACTGGCTGCCCTCGTCCTGCACCCCGGCCCGCCCCTCGCGCACGGCGTCCACCGCACCCGGCTCGCCGCCCTCGGCCAGCCGTACCGCGTACGGCGACCAGCGCCCCGGTACGGCCGCCTCCTCACCGAGCAGCTCCTCCGTCGTGGACCGCCCGGGACGGGCGACCAGGGTCACCTCGGGCCGCTCATTGTCGGCGGCGAGCAGTTCCTCGATCCCGGCGCGGCCCCCGCCGAGCGAGTCCCACAGCGCCGAGACCACCCAGCGCGGGTGGGAGTGGACGACGGCGAGATGGTCCTCGGGGTCGTCGTCATAGGGCGGCGCGACCCGCTCCAGCCAGCCGTCCAGATCGTGCTGGGTGATCTTGCGGAGCACGGCGTTCACGAACTTGGCCCGGCCGTCGCCGAGCACCACCCGGGCCAGCTCCACGGTCGCGGACACCGCCGCGTGCGGGGGGATCCGGGTGCCCAGGAGCTGGTGCGCGCCGAGGCTGAGCACATCCAGCACCGGCGGGTCCACCTCGCGCAGCGGCCGGTCGACACAGGCGGCGATGATCGCGTCGTAGGTCCCCTGGCGCCGCAGTGTGCCGTACACCAGCTCCGTCGCCAGCGCCGCGTCCCGCCCGTCGAAGCCGTCCTTCTCGCGCGCCTTGCGCAGCAGCGGCGGCAGGACGAGGTTGGCGTACGCGTCCCGCTCGTCCACCGCGCGCAGCGCGTCGAAGGCGAGGATGCGGACGGGGTCCTTCTTGGGACGGCGGTAGGGCTTGCCGGATTTGCCCGGCCGACGTGCGGTGTCGCTCACGAAAAGGTGCTCCGGAGATGTCCGTCGATCAGTTCCTGATCGGTGCATACGGTGTCCACTCAGCGTACGTCGCGGTACGCCGCGCCCGCGCCCCCGCCCGCACGTGCCCGTCTACGCGCCCAGCAGACGGCCGTCGGCGTCGCGCACCCCGCGGGCCCAGTCCGCCGCCCGCATCGGCTTCTTCCCCTGGGCCTGCACCCACAGCAGTTCCACGGCGTGCGACCCGGTGCCGACGTGGACATGGTTCTTCCCGACCGCGAGCCGCCCCGGTTCGAGATCCTTGATCTCGGGCGCGAGCGCGACCTGGATCAGCTTCAGCCGCTCGCCCCGGAACACGGTCCAGGCGCCGGGCGCGGGCGTACAGCCCCGCACCACCCGGTCCACGCGCAGCGCGGGCGCCGCCCAGTCGATGTGGGCGTCCTCGACGGTGATCTTCGGCGCGAGCGAGACCCCGTCACCGGGCTGCGGTACGGCGGTCAGGGTGTCGTCCTCGATGCCGTCCATGGTCGCGGCCAGCAGCCCCGCCCCGGCGAAGGCGAGCCGGGTGAGCAGGTCGCCGCTGGTGTCGGTGGGGCGGACGGCCTCGGTGACCGTGCCGTACACCGGACCGGAGTCGAGCCCCTCCTCGATCAGGAAGGTGGAGGCACCGGTGATCTCGTCGCCCGCCATGACGGAGTGCTGCACGGGGGCGGCGCCGCGCCAGGCGGGCAGCAGGGAGAAGTGCAGATTGACCCAGCCGTGCGCGGGCACGTCGAGCGCGACGCGCGGCAGCAGGGCGCCGTAGGCGACGACGGGGCAGCAGTCGGGGGCGATGGCCCGCAGCCGCTCCAGGAAGTCGGCGTCGCGCGGCTTGGCCGGCTTCAGCACCTCGATACCGGCCTCCTCCGCCCGCTCGGCCACCGGAGAGGCGACCAGCCTGCGGCCCCGCCCGGCGGGCGCGTCGGGCCGCGTGACGACGGCGGCCACCTCGTGCCGCCCGGAGGCGATCAGGGCGTCCAGCGCGGGAACGGCGACTTCGGGGGTACCGGCGAAGACCAGCTTCATGGGTGGGATCGGGCCTCTCGGGCGAGAACGAACACGACCGCGCGCCCCGTCTCAGGGGCGGGCAGCGCACCAGTCTATGGGGCGACCGGGCGGCACGCCGGAGGGGCGGGGGCCGGGGTGGCGGGGGTGGCGGGGGGCACGGGGGAACCGAAGGGCCTGAGGGCCGGGGCATGACGGAGGGGTGTTCTCAGGGGCGAGCGGGGAGCGCGGCTCCGGAGGGCGGAGGGCGGTGACCGGAGAGCGGAGGGCGGTGACCGGAGAGCGGAGGGCGGTGGCCGGAGCGCGGAGGGCGGTGGCCGGAGGGCGGTGGCCGGAGGGCAGAGGGCAGAGGGCGGTGGCCGGAAGCCGGAGCGCGGTGGCCAGCCGCGCCCAGCCCCGCCGCAGGCACGGCCCCCTCCCCTGCCCGCCGGCCGAGGCCGCGTCCCCGGAGACGACACGCGGCCGGGACGCCCCTCGCCGGGACCCGACAGCGACGGCTCTCCTACCCAGCCGCATGACCTCGCCCCCGGACACCGCCGAACAGCCTCGCCCCGGTCCAGGGGGGCGCCGCCCGCGCACGCGGTGCCATCGGGGGCGTACGAATATGCCCTTACGCCCCTGGAGCGTGACCCGCGGCGCGAAGACGCGTTGGTCAAGAAAGAGTTGACCCCACGGGCCGCTGTCGTGGCCCGATCCTTTCTCCTCAACGCCGGTTCGAGAGGCTTGTTCATGGCCGACCACGCAACCCACGACGCCCAGGCTCGGGCCAGCCTGCACTTGCTGGTGCGGGACATCGAGCGGGTCCGCCGGCAGGTGGACGCGTTGCGCACGCTCACCGCCCAGCTGGGCAACGTCTACCGCCCCCGCCGCTCCGGCCCCTCCACGGGCTTCGTCGTCTACGGACGTGCCCCCGCCCCGACCGTCCGGCTCGCCCAGGAGCTGCGGGACAGTGTCGAGACGCTGGTCACCGCCGCGGTCGACTTCGACCGTTCGCTCGGCTTCTCCTGGGACGCGGTGGGCTCCGCCCTCGGGGTCACCAAGCAGGCCGTGCACCGCCGCTACGGCTCCCGCCGGGCCACCACGCAGGCCGCCGCCGAGGCGGAGCGGGCGACGGACCCGTCGGGCGCCCGCGCGGTCAACGTCCCGGGCGCCCTGCCGACCGTGCCCGCGGCCCGCGCGATGCCCACCCAGCCGACGGCGGGCAGCCCGGTCCTGCGGGACGACCCACGCCCCACGGCCTTCCCGGGCCCCCGCAACGGCTGACCGTCACCCCTCTCCTCCCCTCCGCCCACCCGCACACCCGCCCTCCCGGCCCGATCCGGGAGGGCGTTCCTTTGCGTCCGGCCCGGTCGGCGGCAGGGCGTGGCCGTCACCGGATGTCCACGAGCACCGGTCAACCGCAGGGCAGCCGTCACCCGATGCCCCTGTCCCCCGACCCGACCAGCCGCACAACGGCCGTCACCCGATGTCCGGCGGATCGATCCGCACCCGCACCGGGCTCCCTTCGGCGCCTCCGCCTCCTCCCCCACCTCCCCCGCCGCCCGCGCGGGCCATCCGTGCCGCCTGGGCCGCCTTCAGCGCGGCGGCGAGGGCCGCGCCGCGGCCCGGCGGCACCCGGACCAGCGCCCGGTCCCAGGACTCGCCCGGCGGCGGCGCCCCGGTCCGCCGGGGCCGCCCCGGCGGGGTGACCGGCAGCGGAACCGGCCCCAGCACCTCCGCGCCCGGCGGCAGTTCGGCCGCCCCCAGGAACTGCGCGACCGCCTCGGGCGGCCCGGCCACCGATGCCATCCGGGAGACCGGCGGGAACCCCAGCTCGGCCCGCTCGGCGAGTTCCCGTACCGCGTGGCCGACCGGATCCCAGCGCACCAGCGCCTGCACGGGCCGCAGGGTCGGCTCGGCGACGATCACGACCGTGCCGCCGGAGGGCTGGGAGCGGACCAGGGCGGCGGCGGCGATCCAGCGCCGCAGCGCGTCCTCACCCGCGCGCAGATCGGGCCGCCCGAGCATCGCCCACCCGTCGAGCAGCAGCGCCGCGGCATAGCCGCCCTCGGCGACCGGCTCGGCCCCCGGGGTGCTCACCACCAGCGCGGGCGCCCCCGGCACCGTGTCGAGCACATGCTCCCGCCCGGATGTGCGCACCGGCACCGCCGGAAAGGCCCGCCCCAGTTCCTCGGCGGTGCGCCGCGCCCCGACGACCTGGGCCCGCAACCGGAACGACCCGCACTCCGGGCAGTGCCAGGCGCTCTCCCCGCGCCCGCACCAGCCGCACTCCAGCGCCCCTTCGGACCGCCCCTCCAGCGGCCCGGAGCAGTGCCGGCAGCGCGCGGGCGCCCGGCACTGCGCGCACGCCATCCTCGGGACGTACCCCCGCCGGGGGACCTGCACCAGCACCGGCCCCTGCCGCAGCCCGTCCCGGACCGCCTGCCAGGCGAGGGTCGGCAGCCGCACTGCCCGTGCCGCCTCGTCCCGCGCGAGGTCCCCGTCCCCCACGGTCCGCACCAGCGGCGCGGCCCCCCGCACCCGCTCCCTGGACGCCACGACCGGCCGCGCCCAGCCACTCTCCACCAGCTGCGCCGCCTCCACCGTGCAGCTCCAGCTCCCGAGCAGAAACGCGCACCTGTCCTGCGCGGCCCGCAGCAGCAGCACCTCCCGCGCGTGCGGCTGTGGGGCGTGCAGTTCGCTGTGGCTGTCGTCCCCGTCGTCCCAGATCGCGACCAGCCCAAGGTCCCGGACCGGCGCGAACATCGCGGCCCGGGTTCCCACCACCGCCCGCACCGACCCCCGCCGCACGGCCAGCCACTGCCGATACCGCTTCTCCGGCCCGGCCTCCGCGGTGAGCACCGCGTGCCGCCCCTCCCCGAGCAGCGCGGTCAGCGCGCCATCGACCCGAGCGACGGCCCGCCCATCGGGTACGACGACCAGCGCGCCGCGCCCCGAGGCGAGCGTGGCGGCGACGGCGCGGGCCAGCTCCTCGCTCCACTCGGGTCCCGGCAGGGCGTTCCACACCGCCCGGGGCGCCCCCTTGGTGGCGAGCGCCTCGATGAGCGCGGCCCCGTTCTCGTACCGCGCCCACGAGCCCGCGTCCGGCACCGGGGGCGGGGGCAGCGGATCGGGGGACGGGCGCCCCTCGGCGCGTGCGTTGCGCGGCGGCACGGCGAGCTGGAGCACATCGGCGAGGCTCCCGGCGTACCGGTCGGCGACGGACCGGGCCAGCCCGAGGAGCTCCCCGTCGAGCACCCGCTCGGGCGAGACGACCTGGGCGAGCGCGGCCAGCGGCCCCGAGTAGTCGCTCTCGGCGAGCCGCTCCACGAGATACCCGCCGATCAGCCCCCCGCCCTCACGCCGCCCGTCCCGCACCCGGTGCCGCCCGGCCCCGAACCGCACCCGCACCCGCACGCCCGGCTGCGCATCGGCATCCAGTTCCTTGGGCACGGCGTAGTCGAAGTACCGGTCGAGGTGCAGCACGCCCTTGTCCACCAGCACCCGCGCCACCGGCAGCTCCTCCGCCAGCGCGGCCCCCCGCCAGGTCCGCGGCTTGGCCCGGGGCGTCTTCGCCTGCCGCACACTCTCCCGGATCAGCGCAAGCTGCTCCGGCGGCGGCACCCCCGCCCCACCACCGACCCCGGCCCCGTTCTCACTGCTCACCCTTGCATTCTTACCAAACACCACTGACACCACGGCCGGACGGATCATGAACCCCCACGGTGGCCCCCGGCGGCCTTGCCCACCTGACGCGCGGCGCCGCGCGTCCCTCCGCCCGGCATGCCACGCCCTCGGCCAGCTGCCCTCGCCCTGCCCTGCCCTGCTCGCCATGAGACCTCGCATCCCCCGGCCCCAACGCCCGGCGCACCCGAAGCCCGGCATCACAACACCCCAGAGCCCGCCACGCCACGCCCCCGGCATCCGCCAGCGTCCCCCAGGACCCACGCCCCCTCACACCGCCCGCCGCTCCCCACCCCTGAACACCCCAGCCCCAGCCCCACCCCCGCCCCCTCTTCTCCCCCTCCCCCTCCCCCGAACACACCAAAGCCCGGCCCCCCGAAGGGAGCCGGGCCCGGTACGTACAGAAGAGAACGGAACCGCCTACAACCCCGCCGCCGTCCTCAGCGCCTCCACCCGGTCCGTCCGCTCCCAGGTGAACTCCGGCAGCTCACGGCCGAAGTGGCCGTACGCCGCGGTCTGGGCGTAGATCGGGCGCAGCAGGTCCAGGTCGCGGATGATCGCGGCCGGGCGGAGGTCGAAGACCTCGTCGATGGCCTTCTCGATCTTCTCCGGCTCGACCTTGTGGGTGCCGAAGGTCTCCACGAACAGACCCACCGGCTCGGCCTTGCCGATCGCGTAGGCGACCTGGACCTCGCAGCGCGAGGCGAGCCCCGCCGCCACCACGTTCTTGGCGACCCAGCGCATGGCGTACGCGGCGGACCGGTCGACCTTGGACGGGTCCTTGCCGGAGAAGGCACCGCCACCGTGGCGGGCCATACCGCCGTAGGTGTCGATGATGATCTTCCGGCCGGTGAGCCCGGCGTCGCCCATCGGGCCGCCGATCTCGAAGCGGCCGGTCGGGTTGACCAGCAGCCGGTAGCCCTCGGTGTCCAGCTTGATGCCCTCGTCCAGCAGCGCCTTCAGCTCCGGCTCCACCACGAACTCGCGGATGTCGGGGGCGAGCAGCGACTCCAGGTCGATGTCGGAGGCGTGCTGCGAGGAGACGACGACGGTGTCCAGGCGGACCGCCTTGTCGCCGTCGTACTCGATGGTGACCTGCGTCTTGCCGTCCGGGCGCAGGTAGGGGATCGTGCCGTTCTTGCGGACCTCGGAGAGCCGGTTGGAGAGCCGGTGCGCGAGGAAGATCGGCAGCGGCATCAGCGTCGGCGTCTCATCGGAGGCGTAGCCGAACATCAGGCCCTGGTCGCCCGCGCCCTGCTTGTCCAGCTCGTCCCCCTCGTCCCGCTGGGAGGCACCCTCGACCCGGGACTCGTAGGCCGTGTCGACGCCCTGCGCGATGTCCGGCGACTGGGCGCCGATGGACACGGAGACGCCGCAGGATGCGCCGTCGAAGCCCTTCTTGGAGGAGTCGTAGCCGATCTCCAGGATCTTCTCCCGCACCAGCTGCGGGATCGGCGCGTACGCCTTGGTGGTGACCTCACCGGCCACATGCACCAGACCGGTCGTGATCAGCGTCTCGACGGCGACGCGGGACGTGGGGTCCTCGCGGAGCAGGGCGTCGAGAATGGTGTCGCTGATCTGGTCAGCGATCTTGTCGGGGTGACCCTCGGTCACGGACTCCGAGGTGAACAGGCGACGGGACACAACGCTCCCTGTGGTTGCAGCGGCTGCTGGCTGATCATGGGCGGACGGGTCGGGGGCTGCGCCCGGCCTCGTCCGAGAACAGTTTATCGGTCGCGCTCCGCATCCGGCCCAGTTGTCTCGCCTCTCGGGAGGGCTGTGACCTGCGGCACGGGCATTCTGCCCAATGCCGGGCGGCATTGGCCAGGGCCGCCACGCCCCAATGTGCCGGGTTCGAGTTCCCCGCGAGGCGCGCTGCACCAGGTCAGGACAGTCTCGCGGCCACCAGGTCCCACACCGTTTCGGCCAGCGCCTCTTTCGGGCCATACGGCACGGGGGTCTCGGTGCCGTCGGCGCCCAGGACAACGGCCTCGTTCTCCTCGGAGCCGAAGGTCCTGCGCTCCCCCACCTCGTTCACGACCAGCAGATCGCAGCCCTTTCGGGCCAGCTTGGCGCGACCGTTGGCGAGCACGTCGTCGGTCTCGGCGGCGAAGCCCACGATCACCTGTCCGGGCCGGGCCCGATCGGCGGACACCTCCGCGAGGATGTCCGGATTCCGCACCAGCGCGATGGGGTCGGGTTCGTGGTCGTCGCGCTTCTTGATCTTCCCGGCGGCGTAGGCGGCGGGGCGGAAGTCGGCGACGGCGGCGGCCATGACGACCGCGTCGGCGTCGGCGGCGGCCTTGAGCACGGCCTCGCGCAGCTGTACGGCGGTGCCGACCCGGACCAGGTCCACCCCGGCCGGGTCGGGCAGTGCGGCGTTGGCGGCGATCAGGGTGACCCTGGCGCCCCGGGCGGCGGCGGTGCGGGCCAGGGCGTAGCCCTGCTTGCCGGAGGAGCGGTTGCCGAGGAAGCGGACCGGGTCGAGCGGCTCCCGGGTGCCTCCGGCGCTGATCACCAGATGGCGCCCGGCGAGATCGGGCTCGCGGACCCCCCGGGCGAGGACCCGGCGGCAGACCTCGAAGATCTCGGCGGGGTCGGGCAGCCGGCCCTTGCCGGTGTCGACGCCGGTGAGACGGCCGACGGCGGGTTCGATGACCACGGCTCCCCGGCGGCGCAGGGTCGCCACATTCTCCTGGGTGGCCGGGTGTTCCCACATCTCGGTGTGCATCGCGGGTGCGAAGACGACCGGGCAGCGGGCGGTGAGCAGGGTGTTGGTGAGCAGGTCGTCGGCGAGGCCGTGGGCGGCCCTGGCGAGCAGGTCGGCGGTGGCGGGGGCGACCACGACGAGGTCGGCGCCCTGGCCGATCCGGACGTGCGGCACCTCGTGGACGTCGGCCCAGACCTCGGTGGCGACGGGGTGGCCGGAGAGGGCCGACCAGGTGGCGGCGCCCACGAAGTGCAGCGACGACTCCGTGGGCACCACCCGGACGTCATGTCCGGACTCGGTCAGTCGGCGCAGCAGCTCGCACGCCTTGTAGGCGGCGATGCCCCCACTGACGCCCAGCACGACCTTCGGCTTGTCCACCGTCACTGCCACTCCCCTGGCTCGCGATCACGTTCATGTTCTATGACACACCACAGGCCCGGCGATGGGTCGCCGGGCCTGTGGAAAAGTCTGCCGCAAGCAGAAAATACTACTGCGCCGGGCCGTCGATGGCCTCGGACGTCAGCAGTCCCGCGTTGATCTCGCGCAGCGCGATCGACAGGGGCTTCTCGTGGACGTGGGTGTCCACGAGGGGACCGACGTACTCAAGGAGACCCTCGCCGAGCTGCGAGTAGTACGCGTTGATCTGGCGGGCACGCTTGGCCGCGTAGATCACGAGGCTGTACTTGGAGTCGGTCGCCTCAAGCAGCTCGTCGATCGGCGGGTTGATGATGCCCTCGGGCGCGGAGATGGAAGAGGACACGCTCTACCTTCCGATGGATGGGAAAAAATGAGGGGTGCGATCACGCTGTCGTGATCAAACTGTCGTGATCAAACGTTCGCGATCAGACCGTCGTGATCACACAACATCCATCAAGGCTAGCAGCTCGCGCGCCACATCCTCGACGGAGGTGTTGACCAGGGTGGTGTCGAACTCCGGCTCGGCCGCCAGTTCGATCTTCGCGGCGTCCAGCCGGCGCTCGATCACCTCGGGCGGCTCGGTGCCCCGCCCGGTGAGCCGGCGCACCAGCTCCTCCCAGCTCGGCGGAGCCAGGAACACCAGCTGGGCCTCCGGCATGGAGGAACGGACCTGCCGGGCGCCCTGGAGGTCGATCTCCAGCAGGACGGGCTCGCCCGCCTCCAGCCGCTCGTGCACCGCGGTACGCGGGGTGCCGTAGCGGTTCCCGGCGAATTCGGCCCACTCCAGCAGTTCGCCGTTGGCGATCAGCTTGTCCATCTCCTCGTCGGTGACGAAGAAGTAGTGGACCCCGTGCTTCTCCCCGGGGCGCGGTCTGCGGGTCGTCGCCGACACGGAGAGCCAGACCTCGGGGTGTTCCTTGCGCAGATGAGCGACGACCGTGCTCTTACCGACCCCGGAGGGGCCGGAGAGCACGGTCAGCCGCGGACGTACGTCCGGGGGCTCGGGGGTCGTCCCCCGGAATGTTGCAGCCATGCAGCGATTATTCCAGCAAACCCGGAGTGATCCGGACTCAGCTGCCGGTGCTGCCGAACTCACGCTCCAGCGAGGCGATCTGGTTGGAGCCGAGGCCGCGTACACGACGGCTCTCGGAGATGCCGAGGCGCTCCATGATCTGCTTGGCGCGGACCTTGCCCACGCCGGGGAGCGACTCCAGGAGAGCGGAGACCTTCATCTTGCCGATGACGTCGTTCTCCTGGCCCTGCTTGATGACCTCGTGCAAGGAGGCACCGGAGTGCTTGAGTCGATTCTTGACCTCGGCCCGCTCCCGGCGAGCCGCGGCGGCCTTTTCGAGCGCGGCTGCGCGCTGTTCGGGGGTAAGGGGCGGAAGAGCCACGCCTACGTCACCTCGGATGTCGAACTGTCGGATACGGACCGGTGAAGGGAACCTAGTCGCCCCACACCTGGGGAGCTACGAGCAACACGCTGCCCGATCTCCCCCACTGCCTGGAGGGCGTGGGAGGTGCCCCCACTGGTCGGAGACTAGCGGTCAAGTCCGCCAGAGTCAGCGAGAACAGCGGAAAAGTCCTGGTCAGCCTCCGTCAGGACGGGATATTTCAGACATATCGTCCAGGATTTGAGAATGTATCCAGCCTCAAATGCCTCTGGAGAAGTCATCGGACGTTTATCCGGGGCCGGACAGCGCCGCCCGGATCTCCTCCGCGAACCGCTCCGCCGCCGTCCGCAGGGCCCCCGTGTCCGGCCCGTGCCGCAGCACCCCGCGGCTGACGTTCGGCACCACCGCGCGCACCGCCGCGCCGAAGACCCGCGGCAGATCGGCCGCGCTCGCGCCCTGCGCCCCGATCCCCGGAGCGAGCAGCGGACCCCCGATGGCGAGGTCGTACGAGGACAGATCGCCCAGGGTCGCGCCGACCACCGCGCCGAAGGAGCCGAGCGGCTCCTGCCCGGCGTTCTCCCCGGCGTTCTCGGGGGCGTTCTCGGCGGCCAGGTGGGCCAGCATCGTCGCGGCCACGTCCCGGCCGTCCGCGCGCAGGGCGCGCTGCACCTCGGCGCCCTCCGGGTTGGAGGTCAGCGCCAGCACGAACAGGCCCGAGCCGCTCTCGCGCGCGAGGGCCACCGCCGGGGCCAGCGAGCCGTAGCCGAGGAACGGCGAGACGGTCAGCGCGTCCGAGAACAGCGGGGAGTCCTTGTGCAGGAAGGTCTCCGCGTAGGCGGCCATGGTGGAGCCGATGTCGCCGCGCTTGGCGTCCATCAGCACCAGGGCGCCCGCCGCGCGCGCGTCGGCCACCGTCCGCTCCAGGACGGCGACCCCGCGCGAGCCGAACCGCTCGAAGAACGCGCTCTGCGGCTTGAGCACGGCGACCCGGTCGGCGGTGGCCTCGACGACCGTACGGCTGAATCGCTCCAGACCTGCCACGTCGTCGTTCAGGCCCCACTCGGCGAGCAGCGAGGCGTGCGGGTCGATGCCGACGCAGAGCGGGCCGCGCTCGTCCATGGCGTGGCGCAGCCGGGCGCCGAAGGGCTCGTTGCTCATACGGTGCTCCGCACGTCGGCGCCGACCGCGTCGGCGAGGGTGGCGTAAGGGCTGGACCGCAGACGGGCGGCCAGGCCCTTGTGGAGGGCGCGGGTGTAGAAGGGGCCCTCGTAGATGAAGGCGCTGTAGCCCTGGACGAGGGTGGCGCCGGCCAGGATGCGCTGCCAGGCGTCCTCGGCGTTCTCGATGCCGCCGACGCCGATCAGGGTGATGCGGTCGCCCACGCGCGCGTAGAGGCGGCGCAGCACCTCCAGGGAGCGGGCCTTGAGCGGGGCGCCGGACAGGCCGCCGGTCTCGGCGGTGAGGGCGGGCGGCGAGGTCAGTCCGAGGCCCTCGCGGGCGATGGTGGTGTTGGTGGCGATGATGCCGTCCAGGCCGAGTTCCACGGCCAGGTCGGCGACCGCGTCCACATCCTCGTCGGCGAGGTCGGGCGCGATCTTGACCAGCAGCGGGACCCGGCGGTCGGGCACGCTGCGGTCGGCGGCCCCGCGCACGGCGGTCAGCAGCGGGCGCAGCGCCTCGGTGGCCTGGAGGCTGCGCAGTCCGGGCGTGTTGGGCGAGGAGACGTTCACCACCAGATAGTCGGCGTACGGGGCGAGCCGCTCGGCGGACTTCACATAGTCGGCCGCCGCCTCGGCCTCGGGCACCGCCTTGGTCTTGCCGATGTTCACCCCGACGACCGTCCGGAAGACGGGCGTCCGGGAGGCCAGGCGGGCGGCGACGGCGAGCGAGCCGTCGTTGTTGAAGCCCATGCGGTTGATCAGGGCCCGGTCGGCGACCAGCCGGAAGAGCCGCCGCTTGGGGTTGCCGGGCTGGGGTTCGCCGGTGACCGTGCCGATCTCGACATGGTCGAAGCCGAGCATGGCCATGCCGTCGATGGCCACGGCGTTCTTGTCGAACCCGGCGGCGAGCCCGAAGGGGCCGTGCATCCGCAGCCCGAGCGCCTCGGTGCGCAGTTCCCTGTACCGGGGTGCCAGGGCCGCCGCGACGAAGGTGCGCAGCACGGGGACGCGGGCGGCGAGCCGGATCCAGCGGAAGGCCAGTCGGTGGGCCCGCTCGGGGTCCATCCGGCGGAAGAGGAGGTGGAAGAGGATCGTGTACATGGTGGTGTGTCGGTGTCCTTCGGGACCAGGGAGCCAGGGAGCCGGGGGCGAGGGGACGGGGTCTCGGCGGGACGGGCCTCAGCAAGAGGGGGACACCGTTTCCGGTGTCCCCCCTGGGGCTCGCTAGTCGCGGGCCGCGGTCAGATGCTCGGCGTGTTCCTGGAGGGAGCGGACCCCGACCCCGCCCGCGTGGAGCGCGTCGATGCCCTGCACGGCGGCGGCGAGGGCCTGCACGGTGGTCAGGCAGGGCACGGAGCGGGCGACGGCCGCGGTGCGGATCTCGTAGCCGTCCAGCCGGCCGCCGGTGCCGTAGGGGGTGTTGACGATGAGGTCGACCTCGCCGTCGTGGATGAGCTGGACGATGGTCCGTTCGCCGTCCGGGCCGGGGCCCTCGGACTGCTTGCGGACGACCGTGGCGTGGATGCCGTTGCGCTTGAGGACCTCGGCGGTGCCGGAGGTGGCCAGCAGCTCGAAGCCGTGGGCGACCAGCTCGCGGGCCGGGAAGATCATCGAGCGCTTGTCGCGGTTGGCGACCGAGATGAAGGCGCGGCCCTTGGTGGGCAGCGGGCCGTAGGCACCGGCCTGGGACTTGGCGTAGGCCGTGCCGAAGACCGAGTCGATGCCCATGACCTCGCCGGTGGAGCGCATCTCCGGGCCGAGGACCGTGTCGACCCCGCGGCCGTGGATGTCCCGGAAGCGGGACCAGGGCATGACGGCCTCCTTGACGGAGATCGGCGCGTCCAGCGGCAGTTCGCCGCCGTCCCCGGTGGCCGGGAGCAGGCCCTCGGCGCGCAGTTCGGCGACGGTGGCGCCCAGCGAGATCCGGGCGGCGGCCTTGGCCAGCGGTACGGCGGTCGCCTTGGAGGTGAAGGGGACCGTGCGGGACGCGCGCGGGTTGGCCTCCAGGACGTAGAGGATGTCCCCGGCCAGGGCGAACTGGATGTTGATCAGGCCCCGGACGCCCACCCCGCGCGCGATGGCCTCGGTGGAGGCGCGCAGCCGCTTGATGTCGAAGCCGCCCAGGGTGATCGGGGGCAGGGCGCACGCGGAGTCGCCGGAGTGGATACCGGCTTCCTCGATGTGCTCCATGACCCCGCCGAGGTACAGCTCCTCGCCGTCGTAGAGGGCGTCGACGTCGATCTCGATGGCGTCGTCCAGGAAGCGGTCCACGAGGACCGGCCGGGAGGGGCTGATCTCGGTGGACTCGGCGATGTAGGACTCCAGCCGGGTCTCGTCGTAGACGATCTCCATGCCGCGTCCGCCGAGCACGTAGGAGGGGCGGACCAGGACCGGGTAGCCGATCTCGTCGGCGATGGCCTTGGCGGCGGCGAAGGTGGTGGCCGTGCCGTGCTTGGGGGCGGGGAGACCGGCCTCGGCGAGGACCTGGCCGAAGGCGCCCCGGTCCTCGGCGGCGTGGATGGCCTCGGGAGGGGTACCGACGATCGGTACGCCGTTGTCCTTGAGCGCCTGGGACAGGCCCAGCGGGGTCTGCCCGCCGAGCTGGACGATCACGCCCGCGATGGGCCCGGCCTGGGCCTCCGCGTGGACGATCTCCAGGACGTCCTCCAGGGTGAGCGGCTCGAAGTAGAGCCGGTCGGAGGTGTCGTAGTCGGTGGAGACGGTCTCCGGGTTGCAGTTGACCATCACCGTCTCGTACCCGGCGTCGCTGAGCGCGAAGGAGGCGTGGACGCAGGAGTAGTCGAACTCGATGCCCTGGCCGATGCGGTTGGGGCCGGAGCCGAGGATGATCACGGCGGGCTTCTCGCGGGCCGCGACCTCGCTCTCCTCGTCGTAGGAGGAGTAGAAGTACGGGGTGCGGGCGGCGAACTCGGCGGCGCAGGTGTCGACCGTCTTGTAGACCGGGCGGATGCCCAGCGCGTGCCGTACCTCGCGGACGACGTCCTCGCGCAGGCCGCGGATCTCGCCGATCTGCTGGTCGGAGAAGCCGTGCCGCTTGGCCTCGGCGAGCAGGTCGGCGGTCAGCTCGGGTGCGCCCGCCAGTTCGTCGGCGATCTCCTTGATCAGGAACAGCTGGTCCACGAACCAGGGGTCGATCCGGGTGGCCTCGAAGACCTCCTCCGGCGTGGCGCCCGCGCGGATGGCCGCCATGACGGTGTTGATCCGGCCGTCGGTGGGCTTCACGGACTCCGCGAGGAGGGCCGCCTTGTCGCCGGTCGGGCCGGTGAAGGCGAACTGGCTGCCCTTCTTCTCCAGGGAGCGCAGCGCCTTCTGGAACGCCTCGGTGAAGTTGCGGCCGATGGCCATGGCCTCGCCGACCGACTTCATGGTGGTGGTCAGCGTGGAGTCGGCGCTCGGGAACTTCTCGAAGGCGAACCGGGGGGCCTTGACGACGACGTAGTCGAGCGTGGGCTCGAAGGAGGCCGGGGTCTCCCGGGTGATGTCGTTGGGGATCTCGTCCAGGGTGTAGCCGACGGCGAGCTTCGCGGCGATCTTCGCGATGGGGAAGCCGGTGGCCTTGGAGGCGAGCGCCGAGGACCGCGACACGCGCGGGTTCATCTCGATGACGATGACCCGGCCGTCCTCGGGGTCCACCGCGAACTGGATGTTGCAGCCGCCGGTGTCGACGCCGACCTCGCGGATCACGGCGATGCCGATGTCCCGCAGGATCTGGTACTCGCGGTCGGTGAGGGTCATGGCGGGGGCGACGGTGATGGAGTCGCCGGTGTGCACGCCCATGGGGTCGAAGTTCTCGATGGAGCAGACGACCACCACGTTGTCGTGCTTGTCGCGCATCAGCTCCAGCTCGTACTCCTTCCAGCCGAGGATGGACTCCTCCAGGAGCACCTCGGTGGTCGGCGAGAGGGTGAGGCCCTGGCCGGCGATCCGGCGCAGTTCGTCCTCGTCGTGGGCGAAGCCGGAGCCGGCGCCGCCCATGGTGAAGGACGGGCGGACGACGACCGGGTAGCCGCCGAGGGTGTCCACGCCCGCGAGGACATCGTCCATGGAGTGGCAGATCACCGAGCGGGCGGACTCGCCGTGCCCGATCTTGGCGTTCACCGCCTCCACGACCAGCTTGAACTGGTCGCGGTCCTCGCCCTTGTGGATCGCCTCGACGTTGGCGCCGATCAGCTCGACGCCGTACTTGGTGAGGACGCCGTTGTCGTGCAGCGAGATGGCGGTGTTCAGGGCCGTCTGGCCGCCCAGGGTGGGCAGCAGGGCGTCGGGGCGCTCCTTGGCGATGATCTTCTCGACGAACTCGGGGGTGATCGGCTCGACATAGGTGGCGTCGGCGATCTCCGGGTCGGTCATGATCGTCGCCGGGTTGGAGTTGACCAGGACGACCCTGAGGCCCTCGGCCTTGAGGACCCGGCACGCCTGGGTGCCGGAGTAGTCGAACTCGGCGGCCTGGCCGATGACGATCGGGCCGGAGCCGATGACCAGGACGGACTGGATATCGGTGCGCTTAGGCACGCTGGCCCTCCAGAGCTGTGCTCATCAACGATGTGAAGCGGTCGAACAGATAGGCGGCGTCGTGCGGGCCGGCCGCCGCCTCGGGGTGGTACTGGACGCTGAAGGCCGGGCGGTCGAGCAGGCGCAGGCCCTCCACCACGTCGTCGTTGAGGCAGACGTGGGAGACCTCGGCGCGGCCGTAGGGGGTCTCGGAGATCCGGTCCAGGGGGGCGTCGACGGCGAAGCCGTGGTTGTGCGCGGTGACCTCGACCTTGCCGGTGGTGCGGTCCTGGACCGGCTGGTTGATGCCGCGGTGGCCGTACTTCAGCTTGTAGGTGCCGAAGCCGAGGGCGCGGCCCAGGATCTGGTTGCCGAAGCAGATGCCGAACAGCGGGGTGCCCCGCTCCAGGACGGACCGCATCACCGAGACGGCGTGGTCGGCGGTGGCGGGGTCGCCGGGGCCGTTGGAGAAGAACACGCCGTCGGGCCGGACCGCGTACACGTCCTCCGCGGTGGCGGTGGCGGGCAGGACGTGCACCTCGATGCCGCGCTCGGCCATCCGGTGCGGGGTCATGCCCTTGATGCCGAGGTCGATCGCGGCGACGGTGAATCGCTTCTCGCCGATCGCGGGGACGATGTACGGCTCGGTGGTGGCGACCTCGGCGGCGAGGTCGGCGCCGGTCATCTCGGGGGCCTGGCGGACCTCGGCGAGCATGGTGCCCTCGTCGGGCAGGGCGTTGCCGGAGAAGATCCCGACGCGCATGGCGCCGCGCTCGCGCAGATGCCGGGTCAGCGCGCGGGTGTCGATGCCGGAGATCCCGACGACGCCCTGGGCGGTCAGCTCCTCGTCCAGGGAGCGCCGCGAGCGCCAGTTCGACGGCACGCGCGCGGGGTCGCGGACCACGTACCCGGAGACCCAGATACGGCGGGACTCGGGGTCCTCGTCGTTGATCCCGGTGTTGCCGACGTGCGGGGCGGTCATGACGACGACCTGGCGGTGGTAGGACGGGTCGGTCAGGGTCTCCTGGTAGCCGGTCATACCGGTGGAGAAGACGGCCTCGCCGAAGGTCACCCCCACGGCCCCGTAGGCACGGCCGCGGAAGATCCGGCCGTCCTCCAGGACGAGTACGGCGGGAACCCTGGCGGCTCCCCTGGTGGAGGTTGTCATCGTGCGCCTTCCGTCTTCTTGATCATTGCGTTCAGGGTGGTGACCCACTCGCCGTGCTCGGCCGCCCGGTCCGAGCGGAACCCGGAGTCGATCAGCCGCTCGCCGTGCTCCCAGGTGACGATCAGCAGTCCGCCCTCGGTGAGCACCTTCCCCGCGATGCCCTTGTCGAGCCGGGCCTCCCGGAGCTGTCCGAGGGGCACGAAGAAGTCGTCCGCGCCGGGGCGCACGACGTCCAGTCCGGCGTCGGTGAGGGTCAGCTCGGCGCGGCTGCGCGAGCCCAGGCCCCGGGCGACGATCCGGTCGAGCCACTGGCCCGCGGTGGTGGAGCCGTGGTAGCGGCCGGTCAGGGTCAGGGTCGCCGGGCCGGGATCGTCCGGGGTGGTGGGCAGCTCGGGCAGGTCGCCCTGGAGGGTGCCGCGCCACTTCCAGCCCTCGCGCATCAGCCAGTACACCAGCGCCACGAACAGGGCGAGGCCCACGATCCAGCCCACCCGGGCGGCCCAGTCGGTCACCTCGGCCGATTGCCGGCCGGCGGCCAGCGTGTACGGGTCGGTGGCCAGTGCTTGCAGAGTTGTCACGTGAGCTTCCCGTCGACGAGCGTCGCCTTGCCCCGGAGCCAGGTGTGGGTGACACGGCCCGGCAGCTCACGCCCCTGGTAGGGCGTGTTGCGGCTGCGCGAGGCGAAGCCCGCGGGGTCCACCCGGCCACGGTATTCCGTGTCGACGAGGGTGAGGTTGGCGGGCTCACCAGCCGAGACGGGGCGGCCGTGTCCGGTGGCCTGTCCGATCTGCGCGGGCCCGGCGGACATCCGGTCGGCGACGCCGGCCCAGTCCAGCAGGCCCGTGTCCACCATGGTCTCCTGCACCACTGACAACGCGGTCTCCAGGCCCACCATCCCCATGGCGGCGGCGGCCCACTCGCAGTCCTTGTCCTCGTGCGGGTGCGGGGCGTGGTCGGTGGCGACGATGTCGATGGTGCCGTCGGCGAGGGCGGCGCGCAGGGCGTGGACGTCCCGCTCGGTGCGCAGCGGCGGGTTGACCTTGTAGACCGGGTTGTAGGTGCGGACCAGTTCGTCGGTGAGCAGCAGATGGTGCGGGGTGACCTCGGCGGTCACGTCGATGCCGCGGGACTTGGCCCAGCGGACGATCTCCACCGACCCGGCGGTGGAGAGGTGGCAGATGTGGACGCGGGAGCCGACATGCTCGGCGAGCAGAACGTCCCGGGCGATGATCGATTCCTCGGCCACCGCGGGCCAGCCCCCGAGCCCCAGCTCGGCGGAGACGATCCCCTCGTTCATCTGGGCGCCCTCGGTCAGCCGCGGCTCCTGCGCGTGCTGGGCGACGACCCCGCCGAACGCCTTCACGTACTCCAGGGCGCGGCGCATGATCACGGCGTCGTCGACGCACTTGCCGTCGTCGGAGAAGACGGTGACCCCGGCGGCCGACTCGTGCATGGCGCCCAGCTCGGCGAGCTTCCTGCCCTCCAGGCCGACGGTGACCGCGCCGATCGGCTGGACATCGCAGTAGCCGTGCTCCCGGCCGAGCCGGTAGACCTGCTCGACCACTCCGGCGGTGTCGGCGACCGGGAAGGTGTTGGCCATGGCGAAGACGGCGGTGAAGCCCCCGGAGGCCGCCGCGCGGGTGCCGGTGAGCACGGTCTCGGAGTCCTCGCGGCCCGGCTCGCGCAGATGGGTGTGCAGATCGACCAGGCCCGGCAGCAGCACCTTGCCGCCCGCCTCCACGACCTCGTCGGCGCCCTGGGCCGGCAGTGAGGCGCCGACGGCCGCGATGGTCCCGCCGTCGATCAGCACGTCCTGGGGCTCGCCGCCGAGCACCTTCGCACCACGGATCAGGATCTTGCTCATGTCTGTCACTTCTCCTCAGCGGCGGGGGCGGTACGGGCGGGGGTGACGGCGGGCTCGTTGCCCCCGAGCAGCAGATACAGCACGGCCATCCGGATGGACACTCCGTTTGCGACCTGCTCGATGGCGGTGCAGCGCGGCGAGTCGGCGACCTCGGCGGTGATCTCCATCCCGCGGACCATGGGCCCGGGGTGCATCACGACGGCGTGCTCGGGCATCCGCGCCATCCGGTCGCCGTCGAGCCCGTAGCGGCGCGAGTACTCGCGCTCGGTGGGGAAGAAGGCCGCGTTCATCCGCTCGCGCTGCACCCGCAGCATCATCACCGCGTCGGACTTGGGCAGCGCCGCGTCCAGGTCGTACACCACCTCGCAGGGCCAGTTCCCGACGCCGACCGGCACCAGGGTGGGCGGGGCGACCAGGGTGACGTGCGCGCCGAGGGTGTGCAGCAGATCGACGTTGGAGCGGGCGACGCGGCTGTGCAGGATGTCGCCGACGATGGTGATGCGGCGCCCGGCGAGGTCCTGGCCGATCCCGGCGTCGCGGCCGACCAGCCGGCGCCGCATGGTGAAGGCGTCCAGCAGCGCCTGGGTGGGGTGCTGGTGGGTGCCGTCCCCGGCGTTGATCACGGCCGCGTCGATCCAGCCGGAGTTGGCGAGCCGGTACGGGGCGCCCGAGGCGCCGTGCCGGATGACGACGGCGTCGACGCCCATCGCCTCCAGGGTCTGGGCGGTGTCCTTGAGGGACTCGCCCTTGGAGACGCTCGACCCCTTGGCGGTGAAGTTGATGACATCCGCCGACAGCCGCTTCTCGGCGGCCTCGAAGGAGATCCGGGTACGGGTCGAGTCCTCGAAGAAGAGATTGACGACGGTCCGGCCGCGCAGGGTCGGCAGCTTCTTGATCGGCCGGTCCGCGACCCGGGCCATCTCCTCGGCGGTGTCGAGGATCAGCACGGCGTCGTCGCGGGTCAGATCGGCTGCCGAGATGAGATGACGCTGCATCTTTCAGGCTCCGTAAGGCAGTTCAGTATCAGGAGAATTCGGACGGGGCGAGGCGGGGTGGGCTGCGGCGAGCCGCGGTGCGGACGTGCCGGAGCCGACGTACGGCGGCCCGTCCCGGGTGCCGTACGCCGCCGTCCGCTACCGCTGTTCGCCCGGGGCGGTCCGCTTGACGCCGAGCAGCACGGTGTCGCGACCGTCCTCCTCGGCGAGCTGGACCCTGACCGTCTCCCGCAGCGACGTGGGGAGGTTCTTGCCGACGTAGTCGGCGCGGATGGGCAGTTCCCGGTGGCCGCGGTCGACCAGCACCGCGAGCTGCACCGCGCGCGGGCGCCCGATGTCGTTCAGGGCGTCGAGGGCGGCGCGGATGGTGCGGCCGGAGAACAGCACGTCGTCGACCAGGACGACCAGCCGGCCGTCGATGCCGTCACCGGGGATCTCGGTGCGGGCCAACGCGCGCGGGGGGTGCATACGCAGGTCGTCGCGGTACATGGTGATGTCCAGCGAACCGCAGGGAACCTTGCGCTCGGTGATCTCTTCGAGCTTGGCGGCGAGCCGGCGGGCGAGATGGACGCCGCGGGTCGGAATGCCGAGGAGCACCACGTCGTCGGCGCCCTTGGCGCGCTCGACGATCTCATGGGCGATACGGGTCAGGACCCGGGCGATGTCCGGCCCTTCGAGAACGGGCCTGTGCGCGGACGCCGGGGCGTCGGGGTGGAGCTGATCGTGCTGGCCGTGCGTGTCCATACGAAACGGACCTCCTTCTCCGCCTCACGGGACGGACCTTAAAGGACGTCGGGGTTGCGCCGTCCACGGTAGCAGGCCATCCAGAACGCTCCGGCACCCCCCGAAGTCACCCCGGATCACCCTCCCGACGGACCCGGGATCACCCGCTTGGCGCAATCGGCGGCCACTACCACGGAAGAGTCGGTGCGGCCCATTCGGCTTGACGCAGCAGAGTAACGCTGCGTAACCTCACAGTGAGTTACCAGCCGCGCGGCCCGGCACCCGAGCCGACCGCGTCGTCCATTGCCGGGGAGCTATATGTCCAGCGAATACGCCAAACAGCTCGGGGCCAAGCTCCGGGCCATCCGCACCCAGCAGGGCCTTTCCCTCCACGGAGTCGAGGAGAAGTCCCAGGGCCGCTGGAAGGCCGTGGTGGTCGGTTCGTACGAGCGGGGCGACCGCGCGGTGACCGTGCAGCGCCTCGCCGAGCTGGCGGATTTCTACGGCGTTCCGGTCCAGGAACTGCTGCCGGGCACCACCCCGGGCGGTGCCGCCGAGCCCCCGCCCAAGCTGGTCCTCGACCTGGAGCGGCTGGCCACGGTCCCCGCCGAGAAGGCGGGCCCCCTCCAGCGCTACGCGGCGACGATCCAGTCCCAGCGCGGTGACTACAACGGCAAGGTGCTCTCGATCCGCCAGGACGATCTGCGCACACTCGCGGTGATCTACGACCAGTCCCCCTCGGTCCTCACCGAGCAGCTGATCAGCTGGGGCGTACTGGACGCGGACGCGCGCCGCGCGGTCTCCCACGTCGAGGAGAGCTGACCGCTCCGCAGGTCACCCCTCCCGCCCCACCGCTCCTGCACAGCCCTCCCGCCCCAGCAGAAACGTGCCGTCGCCATGTTTCCGGGCGGTTTCCGGGCGGCAGCCGCCCTCCTACGGGCACCAGAAGGGCCCCCAGCGTCACGCTGGGGGCCCTTCTGCGGTACCTGCGCACCTGGGCCGCGGGAAGCGGCCCGAACCGCGCGAACGGCCCGCAGGCGGCCCGCACCGGCCGGGCCGGGACGGGCGGACATGCGGGCCGGGCGGCTAGGCGCCTTCGCGGCGGAGTGAGGGCTTCAGTTCCTTCAGACGGCCGAGCAGCCCGTTCACGAAGGCCGGCGAGTCGTCCGTGGAGAACTCCTTCGCCAACTGCACCATCTCGTCCAGCACCACCGCGTCCGGCGTGGCATCGGCCCAGATCAGCTCGTACGCGCCCAGACGCAGGATGTTGCGGTCCACGACCGGCATCCGGTCCAGCGTCCAGCCGACGGCGTACTGGGAGATCAGCTCGTCGATCCGCGGGGCGTGCACCGCGTAGCCCTCGACCAGCTCCATGGTGTACTCGCTGACGGGCGGCTGCCGCGGGTCGGTCCGGGAATGCCGGATCCAGTCCGCGAGGACCGTCAGGACATCGGCACCGCGCTGGTCACCCTCGAAGAGGATCTGGAAGGCGCGCTTGCGGGCCGTGTTGCGGGCAGCCACGGTTAGCTGTTCACCCGGCCGAGGTAGTCGCCGGAGCGGGTGTCGACCTTGATCTTCTCGCCGGTGGTGATGAAGAGCGGGACCTGGATCTCGTAGCCCGTCTCCAGCTTGGCGGGCTTGGTGCCGCCGGTGGAGCGGTCGCCCTGGACGCCCGGCTCGGTCTCGGCGATGTTCAGCTCGACGGCGGCGGGCAGCTCCACGAAGAGCACACTGCCGTCGTGCTGCGCGACCGTGGCCTCGAAGCCCTCGATCAGGAAGTTCGCGGCGTCGCCGACGGTCTTCCGGTCGATGTGCAGCTGGTCGTAGGTCTGCATGTCCATGAAGACGAAGTAGTCGCCGTCCATGTAGGAGAACTGCATGTCGCGCTTGTCGACAGTGGCCGTCTCGACCTTGACGCCGGCGTTGAAGGTCTTGTCGACCACCTTGCCGGACAGCACGTTCTTGAGCTTGGTGCGCACGAAAGCCGGGCCCTTGCCGGGCTTGACGTGCTGGAACTCGACTACGGACCACAGCTGGCCGCCGTCGAGCTTGAGCACCAATCCGTTCTTGAGGTCGTTCGTGGAAGCCACGGTTGCTTCAATCTCCTGGACTGACGTGGACGACCCCGGGGCACGCGCCTACAACGCGAGCAGCTCCTTGGTCGTGATGGTGAGTAGCTCGGGTCCGCCGTCCGCCTCGGGGCGGACGACGAGCGTGTCATCGATCCGGACGCCGCCCCGGCCCGGGAGGTGGACCCCCGGTTCGACGGTGACCGGCACGCAAGCGTCCAGTTTACCCATGGCCGCCGGGGCGATCTGCGGGTCCTCGTCGATTTCGAGTCCGACCCCGTGTCCGGTGAGGGCGGGCAGGCCCGTGCCGTACCCGGCGGAGTCCAGTACCTGGCGGGCCGCGCGGTCCACGTCCCGGTAGGCGGCGCCCGGGATCAGCGACTCCCGTCCGGCACGCTGGGCTGCGAAGACCAGGTCGTACAGCTCGATCTGCCAGTCGGCGGGCGAGGTGCCGATGACGAAGGTGCGGCCGATCTCGCAGCGGTAGCCGCGGTAGGCCGCGCCCAGGCAGACGGAGAGGAAGTCGCCCTCCTCAACCCGGCGGTCGGTGGGGCGGTGGCCGCGCCGCCCGGCGTGCGGGCCGGTGGCGACGGAAGTGGCGAAGGCAGGGCCGTCGGCGCCGTGGTCGACGAGCCGGCGTTCCAGCTCCAGGGCGAGATGCCGTTCGGTGCGGCCGACGAGGATCGACTCCAGCAGTTCGCCGAGGGCCTGGTCGGCGATCTCGGCGCCGATCCGCAGACAGGAGATCTCCTCCTCGTCCTTGACCACCCTGAGCTGCTCCACCGCCCCGCCGATGTCGGTGAGCCGGACGCCGGGCGCGACCGAGCCGATCGCGCGGTGCCGGGCGACGGTGAGGTGATGCTCCTCGACGGCGAGGGAGTCGGCGCCCTCGGCGGCGGCGAGACCGGCGGCGGCGACGGCGGGGTCCCCGCCGGGTCCCTCCAGGAGGTGCAGCCGGAGGGCGTCGTCGGGGCGGCCCTCGTCGGACCGCTCGTCCGGGGGGCCGACGCAGACCAGCAGGTCCTCGCGTTTGCCCAGCAGCAGCGCGCAGCCCTGCGGGGCGGCTCCGGCGAGGTAGCGCACATTGGCGGGGCGGGTGACCAGCGCGGTGGCGCTGCCGCTGGCGTTGCTGCGGTCCCTCAGCCGGGCTCGGCGGGTCGCGTACACCTCTGACATGTGTCGAGCGTAGGGGGATTGCCGGGTTTGTGCCGGTTGGGTGCGCCGATGGGGGCGGGGGCGCCGACGCTCGGGGCGGCTACCAGCTCGGGGGGCTGGCTATGGATCTGGCCAGGACCTCGTTGAGGACGTGGGCGGTGCCGGGGATGTCCAGGGTGGAGTTGTCGATGATCGGGAGGCCCGAGCCGTACCAGCCGGCCATCCGGCCGTGGATCCGGGCCACCTCCTCGTCGCTGAGCCGCCGGTTGCCGGAGCGCTCGGCGTTGCGCTCCAGGACGATCTCCAGCCCGGGGAGCAGGACGACCGGCAGCAGCCCGGGGCCGACATGCCGTTTCCAGCCACCGAGGCCGACGACCGGGCGGTCGGGGAAGACGGCGTCGTCGAGGATGCAGGAGATCCCGTTGGCCAGGAAGTTGCGCGCGGCGAAGCCGCAGGTGCGGCGGGCCAGCCGGTACTGGGCCTCGGAGTGGTCGTTCCAGCCGGACTGGGGGTCCGCGAAGCCGGAGCGGACCCATTCGCGGACGTCGTCCAGGCTGATGTGGGCGGTGGGGACCCGGCGGTGGTCCGCCCAGTACTTGGCGACGCTGGTCTTTCCGGCACCCGCGGGACCGATCAGCAGCACGGCGAGTGTGGTCGCGGTGGGGTCGGGCGCGGCGGCCATACCGGGCAACGGCCCCGGCGCCGCGACCGGCCCACCGGGCGGCAGGGCGACATGCCCGGTACTCTCCGGGGCCGGCGGCGCCTGCCGAGGGGCCTGGTGGTGCGGGGCGGGCGGCCTCGGGCCGGGGGGCGGTCCGGTGAATCCGGGCGCGGGGGGAGGGGGCGGGACGGGCGCGGGGCCGGGATGGGGTGGGCCTGGATGGGGCGGAGGGGCCGAGGCTGAGCCGGGAACCCCGGGATGCGGCGGGGGCGCCGAGGCTGACCCAGGAACCCCGGGATGGGGCGGAGGGGCCGAGGCGGAGCCGGGATACGGCGGAGGCATCGGGGCGGAACGCGGGTGCGGCCGGGGAACCGGCGCTGAGCCGGGGTGGGGCGGGGGGACAGAGGCGGAACCCCGATACGGCGGGGGAACCGGCGCGGAGCCGGAGTAGGGCGGAGGAACCGATCCTTCACCGGAACCCGACACCGGACCCGAACCCGGCCCCGAGCCGCCACCCGGATACGACACGGGACCGGTCCCACCGCCCGGATAGGACACCGAACCCGACCCACCCCCCGCATACGACACCGGACCCAACCCGGAACCCGGATACGGCGACGGACCCGACCCGGAACCCTGATAAGGCGACGCACCCGACCCGGAACCCCCCGAATTCACCGGCCCGGAACCGTCGTGCGCCGGAGGAACCGATCCGCTCCCCGCAGGGGACAGCGGGCCCTGCCCCGGCTGGTGGGGCGGCAGCGGTGACCCCACTGCGTGCTGCATCCGGTGCCACTCCGTCTCGTCGTTCTCGGCGCGTGCGCCTGGGGCGGTGTGCGTCGGCCCCGGGGCCCGCACGCAACAGGGCGATGGTGCCGGCGGCCGGACACGGCACCGGTGAGGAACGGACCCGCCGCCACCGAACGGTACCGTCCCCGGCCGTCCTTTGGTGAACAGCCGGGGACGGTACCGGGTACCCGGGCCCATGGAGCGGGAGTTACTCCCCCACCTCGCCGTAGGCGGCGAGCAGTACGGCCGGGTCGGGACCCTCCAGCACCGTTGGCTTGGCGAGGCCGTCCAGCACGATGAAGCGGAGCAGGTCGCCGCGGGACTTCTTGTCGACCTTCATGGTCTCCAGCAGCTTGGGCCACTGGTCGTAGCGGTAGTGCAGGGGCAGTCCGACGGCCTCCAGGATGGCCCGGTGGCGGTCCGCCGTGGCATCGTCCAGCCGCCCGGCGACCCGGCCGAGTTCGGCGGCGAAGTGCATGCCGACGGCCACCGCGGCGCCGTGCCGCCACTGGTAGCGCTCGTTCTTCTCGATGGCGTGCGCGAGGGTATGGCCGTAGTTCAGGATCTCGCGGAGGCCGGACTCCTTCAGATCGGAGGAGACCACCTCGGCCTTGACCTTGATGGACCGTTCGATCAGCTCGGCGGTGTGCGGTCCGGCCGGGGTGCGGGCGCCCTCCGGGTCGGCCTCGATCAGCTGGAGGATCACCGGGTCGGCGATGAACCCGGCCTTGATGATCTCGGCGAGCCCGGAGACGTAGTCGTTGACCGGGAGGGAGTCCAGCGCGGCCAGGTCGCAGAGGACCCCGGCGGGCGGATGGAAGGAGCCCACCAGGTTCTTGCCCTCGGCGGTGTTGATCCCGGTCTTGCCGCCGACCGCCGCGTCGACCATGCCGAGCACGGTGGTCGGTACCGCGATCCAGCGCACCCCGCGGAGCCAGGTCGCGGCGACGAACCCGGCGAGGTCGGTGGTGGCCCCGCCGCCCACGCCGACGATCACATCGGTGCGGGTGAAGCCGGACTGGCCGAGCGCCTTCCAGCAGTAGGCGGCGACCTCGGCGGTCTTGGCCTCCTCGGCGTTCGGCACCTGGATGGCGACGGCCTCGTAGCCCTGGTCGGCGAGGTCGGCGCGGAGCGCGTCCCCGGTCTCGGCGAGCGCCTCGGGGTGCAGGACGGCGACCCGCCGAGCCTTCTCGCCGATCAGCCCGCCCAGTTCCCCGAGCAGCTGACGGCCCACCAGGACCTCGTAGGGCTCGCTGCCCGCCGTACCGCCGACCTGGATCCTGGTCACCGACGCTGTCACGACGTCCTCCTGCCGGGCGTCCGGGGTGTCCCCGGGGTTCGCGGTCTTCAGCTCCAGTACGTCCAGTACGTCCTGGGTGACGTCCTCGGGCGTACGGCCGTCGGTGGCCACCACCGAGCGGGCGACCCCCTCGTACAGATGGCGTCTGGCCTCCATCAGTTCCCGCCACTGCTTGCGCGGGTTGATGGTGAGGAGCGGGCGGGCGGTGTTCAGACCGGTGCGGCGGGCGGCTTCCTCGATGTCCATGGAGAGATAGACGACCGGGAGTCCGGCCAGGTCATGGCGGGTGTCGGGGTCCAGGATGGCGCCGCCCCCGAGCGCCAGGACACCCCGGTGCTCGGCGAGGGCCCGGCGGACCGCGGCCTTCTCCAGCACACGGAAGGCGGCCTCGCCGTCCTCGACGAAGATGTCGGTGATGGTCCGGCCCTCGGCGGCCACGATGTCCGCGTCCGTGTCGCGCAGGGCCACGCCGAGGCGCTCGGCCAGCAGTTCGCCGACGGTGGACTTGCCGACCCCCATCGGGCCGACCAGCACGACCAGCGGGCCGCTCACCGGATGGCCAGCGAGTCGAGGTAGGAGGTCACATTGCGGCGGGTCTCGGGGACGCTGTCGCCGCCGAACTTCTCGGCGACGGCGTCGGCGAGGACCAGCGCGACCATGGCCTCGGCGACGATACCGGCCGCGGGGACGGCGGAGACGTCGGAGCGCTGGTGGTGGGCCTGGGCGGGCTCGCCGGTGGTGACATCGACGGTGCGCAGGGCGCGCGGCACGGTCGCGATCGGCTTCATCGCGGCGCGCACCCGCAGCAGTTCACCGGTGGACAGTCCGCCCTCGGTGCCGCCGGAGCGGCCGGAGACCCGGCGAATGCCCTCGGGTGTGCCGACGATCTCGTCGTGCGCCTGCGAACCCGGCACCCGGGCCAGCTCGAAGCCGTCGCCCAGCTCGACGCCCTTGATCGCCTGGATGCCCATCAGGGCGGCGGCCAGCCGGGCGTCCAGCCGGCGGTCCCAGTGGACGTGCGAGCCGAGGCCGACGGGGACGCCGTAGGCGAGGATCTCGACGACGCCGCCGAGGGTGTCGCCGTCCTTGTGGGCCTGGTCGATCTCGGCGACCATCGCCTTGGACGCGTCGGCGTCCAGACAGCGCACCGGGTCGGCGTCCAGCCGCTCGACATCTGCGGGCGTCGGGTAGACACCGCGCGGCGCCTTCGCCGAGGCCAGTTCGACGACATGGCTGACGATCTCGACGCCGGTCGTCTCCTTGAGGTACGACCGGGCGACCGCGCCCAGCGCCACCCGGGCGGCGGTCTCGCGCGCGGAGGCCCGCTCCAGGATCGGCCGGGCCTCGTCGAAGCCGTACTTCTGCATCCCGGCGAGGTCGGCGTGGCCGGGGCGGGGGCGGGTCAGCGGGGCGTTGCGGGCGAGTCCGGCGAGGATCTCGGGGTCGACGGGGTCGGCCGCCATGATCTGGTCCCACTTGGGCCACTCGGTGTTGCCGACCATGACGGCGACCGGGGAGCCCAGGGTCAGCCCGTGCCGGACACCGCCGAGGAAGGTGACCTCGTCGCGCTCGAACTTCATCCGGGCGCCGCGTCCATAGCCGAGCCGGCGTCGGGCCAGGTGGTCCGCCACCATCTCGGTGGTGATCGGCACGCCGGCGGGCAGACCCTCCAGCGTCGCGACGAGTGCGGGACCGTGGGACTCCCCCGCGGTCAGCCAGCGCAACCTGCTCAACGGTGCTCCTCAGTGTTCGCGCCTGGTACTGCTGCCCTGCGTATGCGCGTCCTCGCGCACGGCGACGGCGACCCGGTGCGCGGCCCGGGACCGCCACCCCGATCCTCCCACGTCCCCCTGACGAAACCGGCCGTAGGTCCATCAGGCGGACGTGAGTACGTCAGAACCGCGCCGGGCGGTGGATCAGGGGGGAAGGGTGGCTAGCGCTCGGCCAGCGCCCGTTCGCCCGCGCGCCGCATCGCCGCCAGCGGAGCGGGGGCGTGGCCCGTCATCCGCTCGACCTGGAGGACCGCCTGGTGCACCAGCAGGTCGAGTCCGCTGACGACCGCCCCGCCGTACGCCGACCAGCGGGCCGCGAGGGCGGTGGGCCAGGGGTCGTAGAGGACGTCGAAGAGGGCGGCCGGGCGTTCGGGGACCGCGGCGGCGAGGGCGTCGGTGGCGCCCGCCGGGGTGGTGGCCACGACCAGGGGCGCGCGCAGGGCGTCGGCGGCCCGGTCCCAGTCCTCGGTACGGAGGTCCACGCCGAGGCGCTCGGCCCACTCGCGCAGTTCGGCCCGGCGGGCGGCGCTGCGGACGTAGACGGTGATCTCGCCGGTGCAGATCCGGGAGAGCGCGGCGAGGGCGGAGGAGGCGGTGGCACCGGCGCCGAGGATGGCGGCGGAGTCGGTCTTGTCGATGCCGTGTTCGCGCAGGGCGGCGAGCATGCCGGGTATGTCGGTGTTGTCGCCGGTGCGGTGGCCGTCGGGGGCGAGGATGACGGTGTTGACCGCGTCGACCGAGGCGGCGGTGTCGGTGATCGAGTCGAGCAGCGGGATGACCGCCCGCTTCAGCGGCATGGTCAGCGACAGCCCGGCCCACTCGGGACCGAGCCCGCCGAGAAAGCCGGGCAGCGCGGCCTCGTCCACCTCGAAGCGGCCGTACGTCCAGCCGTCGAGGCCCAGCGCGGTGTACGCGGCGCGATGGAGCACCGGGGAGAGGGAGTGGGCGATCGGGGAGCCCAGCACGGCGGCCCGGCGACCCGGGGCGCCTTCCCCGGACCGGTCCGGCACGGCGTCCTCCATCAGTTGCCCCGCGACTCGTTGAACTTCTCGACGAGTTCCTCGTGCTCGGCGATCGTCCTGGCGAACTCCGTCTTGCTCATGCCGTCGGTGGCGACGAAGTACATCCAGCCGTCCTCGGTCGGGTTCAGGGCCGCCTTGATCGCGTCCTCCCCCGGGTTGCCGATCGGTCCGGGCGGCAGCCCCCGGTTGGTGTACGTGTTGTACGGGTCGGGGTTGCTGTTGATCTCCGTCTCGGAGATGTCGATCTTGCTCTGGCCCTTGAGGTAGTTGAAGGTCGAGTCGAACTGGAGTTCCTGGTTCGTCTCGGTGTTGTCGGGCTGGAGCCGGTTGTAGATGACCTCGGCCATCTTGCGGAAGTCGTCATGGGTCTTGCCCTCCGCCTGGACCAGGCTGGCGACGGTGACCAGTTCCCAGGCGTTCTCCAGGCCGACGCTCTCCGCCTGCTTCGCCAGACCGAGTTCCTCGTAGTTGTCGGTGGCACGAGCCACCATCTGCTTGAGGACGTCCTCGGGTTCCTGGCCCTTGGCGACCGGATAGCTGGACGGGTAGAGGAAGCCCTCCAGCGGGTCCTTGACGTTCTGGTGGCCGACCGCCCACTCGGGCAGACCGAGGTCCTTCCAGTCGTTCTTGGCGACCTCGGCGGTGGTGCCCTCGTCGACTTCGAGGCGTTTGTCGATCAGGGTGTAGATCTCGGCGTTGCGCTTGCCCTCGGCGATGATCAGGTTGCTGCGGCTCTCGGGGCTGAGCATCAGCTTCAGGGCGCTGTCGGCGGACATCTCCTTCTGGAGGGTGTAGACCCCGTCCTGGATGGCCTTGCCGTCGGGGTTGCTCTGCTGGGCGGCCACGAAGGCGTCGACGCTCTTGACCACGCCGGCCTTCTTCAGCTCCTGCCCGATCACATAGCCACCGGCGCCCGGTGGGATGGTCACCGTGATCTGCTCGCCGTTCCCGGCGCCCGCGAAGTCCGGGGCCGCGCCGAAACGGTCCTGGTAGAACTGGTAGCCGAAGTAGCCCACGCCCGCGAGACCGCCGCCGAAGACCAGCGCCACCACCAGGCAGGCGCAGCCGTTGCGGCTCTTCTTCGGCTTGCCGCCCCGGCCGCGCCGCTCACCGCGCCCGCCCCGGTCCCGGGAATCGCGGGGGGCGTCGTCGTCGGCGTCGTCCGCGTCGTCGGCGAAGAACGCGTGCTCCTCCTGGTCCGGCTCCGGGTCCCAGTCGGTGCGCGGCTCCGGCTCGGCGCTGCGCCGGTGGGGCGGCTCGGGCGGCGGATAGGCGTCCGGTGTGTTGTAGAAGTCGGCCTGCTCACCGCCGGTGTATCCGGTGGCGGCCTGCTGGCCGTAGGGGTCCACGGGGTCGGCGGTGCCGGGGTAGGGCAGCTGCTGACCGCCCCCGTTCCAGCCGCCCTCGTAGGGCTGACCACCCTCGTACTGCTGACCGCCGTCGTACGGCTGATTCCCGTACTGCTGCTGACCGTACTGGTCCTGGTACGTCATCTGCTGCTGCGGCTGCTGGGGCTGCTGCTGCTGAGGCTGGGGCTGCTGCTGGTCGTAGCCGTACTGGCCGGACTCCCAGTCGCCGCCGCCGTACCCCTGCTGCGGCTGTTGCGGCTGCGGGTACTGCTGCTGGCCGCCGTGGGCAGGCTGCTGGGCCGCGTGGGCCTGCTGCTGCCCTGACCATCCGCCGTCCCCGTACAACGGGTCCTCGGGATGCCACGGTTCGGAGCCTGGGCCCCGGCCATACTCAGTCATCGATCCCCTAGAGCCGCGAGGAAGTGGGGCGCGGGCCCCAAGGCCCCGGTTCCCGTTCCGCCTCTTCTTGTGCGGAGGCTAGTTCGAATGCCACCGCCCGCGCGGAACGTTACCGTATCGCGATCAGATGACCACTTCGACGCCCTCGCCGGGAGCTTTACCTGACACCCGTTCGGATTCCAGTGCCTGCTGGAGGATGATCACAGCGGCGACCTGGTCGATCACCGAGCGTCCCTTCTTCGCCTTCACCCCCGAGGCGCGCAGTCCCTGGCCCGCCGTGACCGTGGTCATCCGCTCGTCCACCAGCCGGACCGGCACCGGGGCGATGCCCCGGGCCAGCTCCACCGCGAAGCCGCGGACCTTGACGGCGGCCGGGCCCTCGCCCCCCTTGAGGGAGCGCGGGAGCCCGACCACCACCTCGATCGGCTCGTACTCCTCGACCAGCTGCCGCAGTCTGCGGTGCGCCGCCGGGACATCCCGGCCGGGCACGGTCTCGACCGGGGTGGCGAGGATCCCGTCGGGATCGCAGGAGGCGACCCCGATCCGGGCGTCCCCCACGTCCACGGCGAGCCTGCGTCCCCTGCGCATTACTTCGCGGTCTCCGCGATCAGCCGCTCCACGGCGTCGGCGGCCTCGCCGATGGCGGCCGGGTTCTGGCCGCCGCCCTGGGCGACATCCGGCTTGCCGCCGCCACCGCCGCCGAGCGTCTTGGCGGCCGTACGGACCAGGTCACCGGCCTTGAGGCCGCGCTCGCGGGCGGCCTCGTTGGTGGCGATGACGGTCAGCGGCTTGCCGTTCGCCGTGGTGAACAGGGCGACCACGGCGGCCCGACCGCCCTGGATCCGGCCGCGGACATCGAGGACCAGCTTGCGCAGATCGTCGGCGCCGGTGCCGTCCGGCACCTGGCCGGTGACGACCGCCACACCATGGACGTCCCGGGCGGACCCGGCGAGTCCGGCGGCGGCCTGGAGCACCTTCTCGGCGCGGAACTTCTCGATCTCCTTCTCGGCGTCCTTGAGCCGGCCGAGCATCGAGGAGACCTTCTCGGGCAGCTCCTCGGGACGGCCCTTGAGCAGCTCGGTCAGCTGGTTGACCACCGTGTGCTCCCGGGCGAGGAAGCTGTAGGCGTCCACCCCGACCAGGGCCTCGATCCGGCGGACACCGGAGCCGATGGAGGACTCGCCGAGCAGCTTGACCAGGCCGAGCTGGGCGGTGTTGTGGACATGGGTGCCGCCGCACAGCTCCTTGGAGAAGTCGCCGATGGTGACCACGCGCACCCGGTCGCCGTACTTCTCGCCGAACTCGGCGATGGCGCCCTGCTTCTTGGCCTCCTCGATGCCCATGACCTCGGCGTGCACATCGAGATCGCGGGAGAGCACCTCGTTGATCTTCTGCTCGACATCGGTCATCACGGCCGTGGGGACGGCGGCGGGCGAGCCGAAGTCGAAGCGGAAGCGGCCGGGCTGGTTCTCGGAACCGGCCTGGGCGGCGGTCGGCCCGAGGGCGTCCCGCAGGGCCTGGTGGGTGAGGTGGGTGGCGGAGTGGGCGCGGGCGATGGCGGTCCGGCGGCGGACGTCGATGACGGCCTCGGCCTTGGCGCCGACGGTGACCTCGCCCACCTGGACGACACCCTTGTGGACGTACACCCCCGGGACCGGCTTCTGGCAGTCGCGGATCTCGACCACGGCACCGGTGTCGACCCTGATCCGGCCGGTGTCGCCGATCTGGCCGCCGCCCTCGGCGTAGAACGGGGTGCGGTCGAGGACGATCTCGACCTCGTCGCCCTCGGTGGCGGCGGGCGAGGAGACCCCGTCGACCAGGATGCCGACGACCGTGGACTCGCCGATGGTGTCGGTGTAGCCGATGAACTCGGTGGCCCCGGCGGCGTCGGCGATCTCCCGGTAGGCGCCGAGGTCGGCGTGGCCGGTCTTCTTGGCGCGGGCGTCGGCCTTGGCGCGCTCGCGCTGCTCCTTCATCAGCCGCCGGAAGCCTTCCTCGTCCACCGAGAGGCCCTGCTCGGCGGCCATCTCCAGGGTGAGGTCGATCGGGAAGCCCCAGGTGTCGTGGAGCAGGAACGCCTTGTCCCCGGCGAGGACGGTGCCCCCGGCGGCCTTGGTGTCGGTGACGGCGGTGTCCAGGATGTTGGTGCCGGCCTTGAGGGTCTTGAGGAAGGCGTTCTCCTCGGCGACGGCGACCTTCTCGATCCGCTCGCGGTCGGTGACCAGCTCCGGGTACTGCTGCCCCATCATCGCGATGACCGTGTCGATCAGGTCCTGGACGACCGGGCCGGTGGCGCCGAGCAGGCGCATGTTGCGGATGGCCCGGCGCATGATCCGGCGCAGTACATAGCCGCGCCCCTCGTTGCCCGGGGTGACTCCGTCGCCGATGAGCATCACGGAGGTGCGCATGTGGTCGGTGACCACGCGCAGGGAGACGTCCGAGTCATGGGCGGCGCCGTAGGCGACACCGGTCAGCTCGGTGGCCTTGTCGATGACGGCCATGGAGGTGTCGATCTCGTACATGTTCTGCACGCCCTGCAGAATCATGGCGAGGCGTTCCAGGCCGAGGCCGGTGTCGATGTTCTTGCTGGGCAGCTCGCCGAGGATCTCGAAGTCCTCCTTGGAGGTGCCCTCGCCGCGCTCGTACTGCATGAAGACCAGGTTCCAGATCTCCACGTACCGCTCGTCGTTGACGGCGGGGCCGCCCTCGGCGCCGAACTCGGGGCCGCGGTCGTAGTTGATCTCGGAGCACGGGCCGCAGGGGCCGGGGACGCCCATGGACCAGTAGTTGTCCTTCTTGCCCAGGCGCTGGATGCGCTCGGCGGGCACGCCGACGACATCGCGCCAGATGCGCTCGGCCTCGTCGTCCTCCAGATAGACGGTGATCCACAGGCGCTCGGGGTCGAGGCCGTAACCGCCCTTGTCCTGGGGGCTGGTGAGCATCTCCCAGGCGTAGGTGATGGCGCCTTCCTTGAAGTAGTCGCCGAAGGAGAAGTTGCCGCACATCTGGAAGAACGTGCCGTGCCGGGTGGTCTTGCCGACCTCTTCGATGTCCGGGGTGCGGACGCACTTCTGGACGCTGGTGGCGCGGGCGTAGGGGGCCTTGACCTCGCCCAGGAAGTAGGGCTTGAACGGCACCATGCCGGCCGGGACGAGGAGCAGAGTCGGATCGTCCGCGATGAGCGACGCCGAAGGGACGACGGTGTGACCGCGCTCCTCGAAGAAGCTCAGCCAGCGACGACGGATCTCAGCCGACTCCATCAGTGGTCCTCATTCCGATTCCGGTGGTACGAGTGCATCGGGGGTTCGATGTACTTCGGGGTGTCCTTGTGGTGGTGCTCGGTGTTCTCGATGGCGGTGTACCGGCGCGGGGCGGGGAGCGCGGGGTCCGCGTCGATGCCCAGGGCGTCGGTCAGTTCGGCCTCCCGCTGGGCCATGTTGTCGCGGACGTCCAGCGCGAAGCCGACGGCCCGGTCCCGCATCCGCTGCCCGGTCTCCAGCGCCTTGTTGGCGGCGGTGGCGGCGAGGCTCTCGGGGGTCAGCTGCCGCAGCTTGCGATTGACCTTGGTGGTGGCCCAGACCCCGGCGGCGACGCCGGTGGTGAACCAGAACGTACGGCGGAACATCGCTCGGTCTCAGTCCTTACTTCCGCTTGCGGCGCGCGCCGGGGAGCGTGCGCCCCACGATCACGGCTCGCCGGGGGGCCTTGGCGGGCGGCTCGGCGGGCGCGTCGGCCCGGCGGCCACCGAGCGCGCGGCGGACGCCGTAGCCGAAGGCGGCCACCTTCACCAGCGGGCCGCCGAAGGTGGAGGCGACGGTGGAGGAGAGCGCCGACGCGTTCGACGTGACCTCCTGGACGTCCGAGGCGATGGCATCGACCCGCTGGAGCTGCGTCTGTGCGGAGCGCACCGCCGCGGCGGCGTCGGCGAGCAGCGGGACGGCCTGGTCGGTCACGTCCGCGACGAGCTTGGTGGTCGCCCTGAGCGTCTGGGCCAGCCTCGCCAGTGCCACCGCGAGGAAGGAGACCAGGATCGCCCAGAACACGGCCACCAGGATCCCGGCCACCTCTCCACCGGACACCGCGCACCCGCTCCCTGAAACGTTCCTGAACATCGAGAAAATCGAGAAAGTAGTGCACCGAGCCTATCGCGCCAGGGGTGCGGCTCCGTACCCGATTACGGTCCGGCGCGCAGCGGAACGCACGTGATCGCGGGAAGCGATTGTACGCAGTGATTACGTTTCAGTACGCTCCGTGTCTTATGCGACCAGATCAGCCCACCGGTGACCGAGTGAACAGTGTGGCCCGCGGGCCCGGCAATCTCCCCCTGGAACTCGACGCGTTCGTGGGCCGCTCGGCCGAACTGGCCGCGCTGGCGCGGGCGCTCGCGGACACCCGGCTGGTCACGGTGACCGGTCCCGGCGGTGTCGGCAAGTCCCGGCTGGCGGCCCGCGCGGCGGGGCGGGCCGCGCCCCGGGACGGGGTGTGGCTGGTGGAGCTGGCCGCCGTGCGCGACCCGGACTTCGTGGAGTACGCGGTGGTGGAGGCGCTGGGGCTGACCGACCACACCACCCGGCCCCCGCGCGAGACCCTGCTCACCCGGCTCGCCGACCGTGAACTCCTGCTGGTGCTGGACGGGTTCGAGCATCTGGTGGAGGCGTGCGCGGTCCTGGTGGGCACGCTGCTGCGGCGGCTGCCGGGGCTGCGGGTGCTGGCGGTGGGCCGCCGGCCGCTGGGCGTCGCGGGCGAGCGGCACGTCCCGCTGGCGCCGCTGGCCGAGAACGAGGCGCTGGCGCTGCTGCGGGTGCGGGCGGCGCGGCAGGGCGCGGTGCCGGACGACGACGAGGCGCTGCGGGAGCTGTGCCGGCGGCTGGAGGGGATCCCGCTGGCGGTCGAGCTGGCGGCGGGGCGGCTGGGGACGCTGGCACCGGACCGGCTGCTGGAGCGGCTGGACGACCGGTTCCGGCTGCTGACCGGGGGCGGGCCGGACGCGCTGCCCCGGCATCGGACGCTGCGCACGGCGATCGGCTGGAGCCATGAGCTGTGCGCGCCCGGCGAGCGGCTGCTGTGGTCACGGCTGGCGGTGTTCGCGGGGCCGTTCGACCTGGAGGCGGTCGAGTATGTGTGCAGCGGCGACGGGCTGCACGCCGACGACGTCCTGGACACCCTGTCCCGGTTGCTGGCGCAGTCCGTGGTGAGCCGGGAGGAGACCCCGGCGGGCACCCGCTACCGGATGCTCGACACGGTCCGGGCGTACGGGGCCCAGTGGCTGGAGGCGGCGGGCGACGCGCCCCGGCTGCGCCGCCGCCACCGCGACTGGTACCTGGGCCTGGCGACCTGGTGCGAGCTGGACTGGTTCTCGCCCCGGCAGGCCGAGGTGGCGGCCCGGGTGGACGTGGAGCTGCCGAATCTGCGCCGGGCGCTGGAGTACTGCCTGGCCGAGCCGGACGACGCGCAGCTGGCGCTGTGTCTGTCCGGGTCCCTGTGGTTCTACTGGGTGGGCTGCGGGCGGCTGTCGGAGGGGCGGCGCTGGCTGGAGCGGAGTGTGGAGCTGCCGGTGGAGGACGCGGGGCACGAGCAGTCCCGGCTGAAGGCGCTGTGGGTGCTGGGCCATGTGGCGGTCCTCCAGGGCGACCGGGTGCCCGCGCTGGCCGCGCTCCAGGAGTGCCGGGAGGAGGCCGAGCGGCTGGCCGGCGCCACGGCGATGGCGTACGCCGAGCACCGCTCGGGCTGTCTGGCGCTGGTCTGCGACGACCTGCCCCGTGCAGAAACGCTGCTGCGGGGTGCCCTGGAGCGCTATCAGGAGATCGGCGAGCTGAACAGCAATGTGCTGATGGGCCAGGTAGAGCTGGCGATGACCCGCGCCTTCCAGGGCGATCTGGCGGAGGCGGTCCGGCTGTGCGAGGACGTGCGCCGGGTCTGCGAGGACCACGGGGAGCGCTGGACCCGGACCTACGCGCTGTACGTCCTCGGGTACGCGGCCTGGGGCGAGGGTGATCTCGCCGGGGCGCGCACCCTGCTGGCCGACGCCCTCGCCACCGCGCACGCCTTCCACGATCTGCTGGGCTCGGTGCTGGCGGTGGAGCTGCTGGCGCTGGTCACGGCCGCCGAGGGCGATCCGGCTGAGGCGGCGGTGCTCCAGGGGGCGGCGGCCGGGATGTGGCCGGCGGTGGGGCTGCCGCTGTTCGGTTCGGCCCACTACAACCGGCCGCACGAACGGTGCGAGGCGATGTCCCGGGCCCGGCTCGGCGACGAGCGCTACGAGGAGTGCGTACGGGTCGGGGCGCGGCTGGACCGGGGGACGGCGGTGGCCCGCGCGCTCCAGCGGTGCCCGGCGCGCTCGCCGGAGCTGCCGGGTGCGCCGCGCGGGACCGTACGGCACGCGGCGCGGGCGGAGCCGGGGCCGGGTACGCACAAGCCCGCCGCCTCGCCCACCCGGAAGGGCGGGGAGACGGCGGGCTGACGCGCGGGGGCGGTGCTACGTCCGGGTCAGCGGGCGTAGTACTCGACGACGAGCTGCTCGTCGCAGATCACCGGGATCTCCTTGCGGTTCGGGTCACGGTCCAGGCGGAAGGCCAGGGCCTTGAGGTTCACCTGGAGGTAGCGCGGGGTCTCGCCGTCGGGGGCGAAGCCACCCTCGCGGGAGATCTGGAACAGCGTCTTGTCCTTGCTGCGGTCGCGGACCTGCACCACGTCGTCCGGGCGCACGACGAAGGAGGGCTTGTCGACCTTCTTGCCGTTGACCTGGATGTGGCCGTGGACGACCATCTGGCGGGCCTGGTAGATCGTGCGGGCGATGCCCGAGCGCAGGACCAGCGCGTCGAGGCGCTTCTCCAGCTCCACGATCAGGGCCTCACCGGTCTTGCCCTGGACCTTGGAGGCACGGTCGTAGGCGCGGACCAGCTGACGCTCGGAGATGTCGTACTGCGCGCGCAGCCGCTGCTTCTCCAGCAGACGGACCTTGTAGTCCGAGTTCTGCTTGCGGCCACGGCCGTGCTCACCCGGGGGGTAGGGACGGGCCTCGAAGTACTTGACGGCCTTCGGGGTCAGCGCGATGCCGAGGGCACGCGACTTCTTGACCTTGGGGCGGGACTGGTTCGCCACTGCTTCTCATTTCCTTGGTTCGGCTTGTCAGGACGGGCGGGAGGTCGCATCCGCAGCCGGGGAAACCCGCCGGTCCGCTACCGGGCCGGTGGGCAGCCGCTCCCCTGATCTGGGCACAAACGTGCAGCACGCGAGTGGCCCACCGACCGGTTCCGCCGTACGAAGAGGTACGGCGAGGGGTGGTGGGCTGCCCGCGACACCTATCGACGGTGCGCGACGCTCCTGGAACCCGCTGGGGGTTCCGGCTGGATGTCCCGCTCTGACAGTGCGGGACGCAGCACTCGGGGGATTCTACAGGCTGCTCAGGAGGGCTTGCGACCGAGGTGCTTGCGGGTCCACTCCACCGCGTCGGCGTAGCGGGCCTCGGCGCCGTGCCGGGTGGGGGTGTAGTACTCCCGGTCCTTGAGGGCGTCCGGCGCGTACTGCTGCTCGGCGATGCCCTCGGGCAGATCGTGCGGGTACCGGTAGCCCTGGGCGTGGCCCAGCTTGGCGGCGCCCTTGTAGTGCCCGTCGCGCAGATGCGGGGGGACGGACCCGGCCAGGCCCTTGCGGACATCCTCCAGGGCGGCGCCGATGGCGGTGGTCGCGGCGTTGGACTTGGGGGCCAGGGCGAGGGCGATGGTGGTGTGGCTGAGGGTGAGGGCGGCCTCGGGGAAGCCGATCATGGCGACGGCCTGGGCGGCGGCGACGGCCAGCGGCAGGGCGCCCGGATCGGCGAGCCCGATGTCCTCGCTGGCCGAGATCATCAGCCGCCGGGCGATGAACCGGGGGTCCTCGCCCGCCTCGATCATCCGGGCCAGATAGTGCAGCGCGGCGTCGACGTCGGAGCCGCGGATGGACTTGATCAGGGCGCTGGCCACGTCGTAGTGCTGGTCGCCGTCGCGGTCGTACTTCACGGCCGCGCGGTCGACGGTCTCCTCCAGGGTGGTGAGGGCGATCTCCGTCCCGCCCTTGTCGAGGGCGGCGCCGGCGGCGGCCTCCAGCGCGGTCAGCGCCCGGCGGGCGTCACCGCCGGCGATCCGCAGCAGATGCGCCTCGGTGTCCTCGGGGAGGGACACGGCGGCCTTCAGGCCGCGCTCGTCGGTGAGCGCCCGGCGCAGCAGTCCGCGCAGGTCGTCGTCGGTGAGGGGTTCGAGGGTGAGCAGGAGGGAGCGGGAGAGCAGCGGGGAGATCACCGAGAAGTAGGGGTTCTCGGTGGTGGCGGCGATCAGGGTGACCCAGCGGTTCTCCACGGCGGGCAGCAGGGAGTCCTGCTGGGCCTTGCTGAAGCGGTGGATCTCGTCCAGGAAGAGCACGGTCTCCTTGCCGTAGCCGCCGGTGGCTCGGCGGGCCCCGTCGATGACCGCGCGAACCTCCTTGACCCCGGCGGTGATCGCGGACAGCTCCACGAACCGCTTGTCGGTGGCCTTGGAGACGACATACGCCAGGGTGGTCTTGCCGGTGCCGGGCGGGCCCCAGAGGATCACCGAGGACGGCCCGGCCGGGCCCCCGGCGCCCTCCCCCACCAGCCGACGCAGCGGCGATCCGGGCTTGAGCAGATGCTGCTGGCCCACGACCTCGTCGAGCGTGCGCGGGCGCATCCGGACGGCCAGGGGGCTGGCGGCCGGGTCCTTCTCCTGGCGTTCCTCGGCGGCGGCGGTGAACAGATCGGGTTCCACGCTGAAACCCTAAGTCACGGCACTGACAATGCGGGGGCGTCCCCCCGGACCGGGCTCACCGGGCTCATCGGGCTGACCGGGGGCTCGCGGAGGGGGGCTAACGGGGGAGCTCACTTGGGGCTCACGCCCAGAGGTCGGCGCCCCAGCGGGTGAGGATCAGCATGACGATGACGCCGATGTGGGTGGCCGGCAGGACCCAGGTGAACTCGCCGAGGAAGCGCTTGACGGGCGCCGGGGCCGGGAGGAAGCCGTTGCGGACATTGGCGGAGGTGACGTACCAGAACATGATGATCGTCGCGGCCCAGGCCAGGGAGCACCACAGGCACAGGGCGTTGATCCGGTACAGCGACTGGAACTGGAGCCAGGTGCAGAAGACGACCCCGAAGAGGGTGCCCGCGTTGAAGGTGAGCCAGTACCAGCGCGGGAAGGTGGCCCGGGTCAGCAGGGTGACGCCGACGCAGATCACGATGCCGTAGGCGACGAGTCCGAGCATCGGGTTGGGGAAGCCGAAGACGGACGCCTGGTCGCTCTCCATGATGGAGCCGCAGGAGACGACCGGGTTGACGCTGCACCCGGGGACATAGGTCTCGCCGGCGACCTTGGCTTCGAGGATCTTGAACTTGTCGAGCGTGATGACCCACGCGGCCAGCAGCCCGGCGGCGCCCGTGATCATCAGCATGAGCGCGAAGGCCCGGCTGCCGCCGACCGCGCGCGCCCCGGCCTGGGCGGGGGCCGTCGGCTCGGGCTCGGGGTCGGTGGAGACGTCCCTGACTGTCGTCTTGCTCATCACGCCGATTCCGTCACTGGGGGGAGGGTCCTGCTTCGGGCACGGCCATTGTGCCGCACCCCTCCCCGTCCGCACCGTTGTGCCGGGGTAAGAAAGGCCGTCGGCCCCAGGTGGGAGGCGGGTTCCGGACAGGTATTCGGGCCGTACGGCCCTGGCGCCGGGGCTGACGGGTCCGCCAGGTGGGGACGCCCGTCGCCGGGCACACGCACGCGGGCGTCCGGTGGCTGCGGTGCCATGCTCACCGTGGACGGTGAGGGTCCCCCACGCGCGCGGGCGTCCGGCAGCGGCGTCCCGCGGTTCCGTGCTGACTTTTGCGGGTCCCCCACGCGCGCGGGCGCCCGCCCCCGACCACCGATCACGGTCGGGGCGACCAGCGGGTCCTCCGCGCGCGCGTGCGCCCGGTACCGCTGTGGGGTACCGGGCGCACGCGGGGGGGTGTCAGCCGAGGCGGGACTCCAGTTCCGCCACGATCTCGCCCACGCCGATCGCCGTCTGCTCGCCGGACTCCATGTCCTTGAGCTGGACGATGCCCTCGGCGAGGTCGCGCTCACCGGCCACGATCGTGTAGCGGGCGCCACTGCGGTTGGCGTTCTTCATGGCGCCCTTCAGGCCCCGGGCGCCGAACGAGAAGTCGGCCGCGATGCCCACCTTGCGCAACTCGGTGACCTTGGCGAACAGCACCCGGCGGGCCTCCTCGCCGAGCGGGACGGCGTAGACGCTGGTCGGGGCGGGGAGGTCGAGGGAGACGCCCTCCGCGTCCAGGGCGAGGACCGTGCGGTCGACGCCCAGGGCCCAGCCGACGGAGGGCAGGGCGGGGCCGCCGATCATCTCCGAGAGGCCGTCGTAGCGTCCGCCGCCGCCGACCGCGGACTGGGCGCCGAGCCCGTCGTGGACGAACTCGAAGGTGGTGCGGGTGTAGTAGTCCAGGCCGCGCACCAGCCGGGGATCGTCCTCGAAGGCGACGCCCGCCGCAGTGATCAGCTCACGGACCTCCTCGTGGTACGCCTTGCAGGCGTCGCAGAGGTAGTCGCGCAGCAGCGGGGCGCCGGTGAGTTGCTTCTGCACCTCCGCGCGCTTGTCGTCCAGGACGCGCAGCGGGTTGATGTCCGCCCGGCGCAGGGTGTCCTCGTCCAGGTCGAGGCCGCGCAGGAAGTCCTGGAGGGCGGCCCGGTAGACCGGGCGGCACTCCTTGTCGCCGAGGCTGTTGAGCAGGATGCGGAAGTTCCTGAGGCCCAGGGAGCGGTACGCCTGGTCGGCCAGGATGAGCAGCTCGGCGTCCAGGGCCGGGTCCTCGGCGCCGATCGCCTCGGCGCCGACCTGCGAGAAGTGCCGGTAGCGGCCCGCCTGGGGCTGCTCGTAGCGGTAGTAGGAGCCCGAGTACCAGAGCTTGACGGGGAGGTTGCCTGCGCGGTGCAGATTGGCCTCCAGCGCGGCGCGCAGCACGGAGGCGGTGCCCTCGGGGCGCAGGGCGAGGCTGTCGCCGCCCTTGGTCTCGAAGGCGTACATCTCCTTGGTCACGATGTCGGTGGACTCGCCGACGCCGCGTGCGAACAGCTCGACGTTCTCGAAGCCGGGGGTCTCGATGTAGCCGTAGCCCGCGTCGCGCAGCGGGGCGGCGATGGCCTCGCGCACGGCGAGGTAGGCCGCCGAGCGGGGCGGGATCAGGTCGTAGGTGCCCTTGGGGGCCTGGAAGGTGCTCACGGAAGGTCTCTCGTCACATTCCTCGTCGGGGAGCGTCGGCGCTCCCGAGGCCGGCGGCCACCTGCCCCAGATAGGGGTTGGTGGCGCGCTCCTGGCCGATGGTCGTCTGGGCGCCGTGCCCGGACAGCACCACGGTCGAGTCGTCGAGCGGCAGGCACACGCGGGCCAGCGAGTCGAGCATCTCGGCCATGTCACCGCCGGGCAGGTCGGTGCGTCCGATGGAGCCGGCGAAGAGCAGATCCCCGGAGAAGAACACCGACGGGATATCGGCGGTCTCGGGCATCCGGAAGGTCACCGACCCCTTGGTATGGCCCGGCGCGTGCGCGACGGAGAACTCCAGTCCCGCGAGGTCCAGCGCGGCGCCGTCGGACAGCTCCCGGACGTCGTCCGGCTCGCCCACGGTCAGTTCGCCCATCAGCGGCATCCCGATGGAGCGGCCGAGGGCCTTCTCCGGGTCGCTCATCATGTAGCGGTCCTCGGGGTGGATCCAGGCGGGCACGTCGTGCGCCCCGCAGACCGGGACGACCGACGCCACATGGTCGATATGGCCGTGGGTGAGGACGACGGCGACGGGCTTGAGGCGGTGTTTGCGCAGCGCCTCCTCGACCCCGGGGGCGGCCTGGTGGCCCGGATCGATGATCACGCACTCCTCACCGGCGGCGGGGGCGACGAGATAACAGTTCGTCCCCCAGGCCCCGGCGGGGAACCCGGCAATGAGCACGATCGTCCTTCGTTTGTATCGGTTCGGGCGGCGGTTTCCTGTCCCCCGCACGGCCGGTGACCGGCCACACCCGTCGTCAGAGCCTACCGGCGCTGCCGGATCCTCAGGTAACCCATATACGGTACGGGGCACACGCGGGCGGTCGGTTCAACCAGACGCGCCCGCACCGCGGCCGACGTACGAGACGCATGAGGAGTCAACCCGGTGGTCAGCCAGGAGCAGCGGCGGCGTCAGCTCGCCCGGGAGAAGTTCTTGCGGCAGCAGCAGCGGCGTACCGACGCCCGCCGCAAATCGCGCACCCGCAACGCGGTGATCGCGTCGGTGATCGGCGTCGTGCTGGTCGCCGGTCTCGCGCTCTACACGACGGACGCGTTCGAGGGCGACGACAGCGCGAACGCGGCCTCGGAGTCGACGCCGAGCGCGACGCCGAGCGTCCCGCCGGACCCGTGCGAGAAGCCGGCGGCCGGCGAGGTCGCGACAAAGACGTGGGAGAAGGAGCCCGCGATGTCCATCGACGAGTCGGCGAAGTACACGATGACGCTGGCGACGACGTGCGGGGACATAGAGATCGATCTGAAGGCGTCGGCGGCGCCGCGCACGGTGAACTCGTTCGAGTTCCTCGCGGGCGAGGGCTACTTCGACCACACCAGCTGCCACCGGCTGACCAGCAGCGGGATCTACGTCCTGCAGTGCGGTGACCCGAAGGGCGACGGCACTGGCGGGCCGGGCTACACCATCCCGGACGAGAACCTCAAGGACACGGTCCTGGAGGGTGACGTGTACCCGGCGGGCACGGTCGCGATGGCCAACCAGTACAACGCCCAGACCGACGAGGGCCGGGACAGCGGCGGCAGCCAGTTCTTCCTGGTCTACCAGGAGAGTCCGCTGCCCCCGGACTACACGCCCTTCGGTACGGTCTCCGAGTCCGGCATGGCCGTCCTGAAGAAGATCACCGACGCCGGGGAGAGCACCGGCATGGGTGACGGAGCGCCCAACGCGACCGTCGTGATCGACAAGGCGACGGTCGCGAAGTCCTGACGTTCAGGGCGGCCCGCCTGCGAAATTTCGGTGGCGCTGGATGCGGACAGGCAACCCGCCGGTCGCCTATGTTGGCCGTGACGAAACTGTGGACGATGCCCGGGGGCGCCGAAGTCCCCGGGGCATCATGTGGAGGAGGCGCTGTGAGCAGCGACCCGTGGGGCCGCGTCGACGAGACGGGGACCGTGTACGTGCGTACGGCCGACGGCGAGCAGGTCGTCGGCTCCTGGCAGGCCGGCTCCCCCGATGAGGCGCTGGCCTACTTCGAGCGCAAGTACGAGGGCCTGGTGGTCGAGATCGGCCTCCTCGAAAAGCGAGTGAAGACCACCGACCTGTCCGCGAAGGACGCCCAGACCGCCGTCGACCATCTGCGCGAGCAGGTGGACGCGCACCACGCAGTGGGCGATCTGGACGCGCTGCGGGCCCGGCTGGACAAGCTCGTGGAGCAGGTGGACGCCCGCCGCGAGGAGCGCAAGGCACAGCGCGCCCGGCAGGCCGACGAGGCCCGCGACGCCAAGGAGGCCCTGGTCACCGAGGCGGAGGAGCTGGCGCAGTCGGACCAGTGGCGGGCCGCCGGTGAGCGGCTGCGGGCGCTGGTGGACACCTGGAAGGGCCTGCCCCGGCTCGACCGCAAGTCGGACGACGAGCTGTGGCACCGCTTCTCGCACGCCCGCTCCGCGTTCTCCAAGCGGCGCAAGGCGCACTTCGCGCAGCTCGACGCGCAGCGCGAGGAGGCCCGCAAGACCAAGGAGCGGCTGGTCTCCGAGGCCGAGGCCCTGTCCGCCTCCTCGGACTGGGGGCCCACGGCCGCCCGCTACCGCGAGCTGATGGCGGAGTGGAAGGCGGCGGGCCGCGCCCAGCGCGAGCACGAGGACGATCTGTGGAACCGCTTCCGCGGCGCCCAGGACGTCTTCTTCGCCGCCCGCAGCTCGGTCTTCGCCGAGCGGGACGCGGAGCAGACGGAGAACCTCAAGCTCAAGGAGGAGCTGGCCGGGGAGGCCGAGAAGATCCTCCCGGTCACCGATCTGAGGACTGCGCGGGCCGCGTTCCGCTCGGTCAACGAGCGGTGGGAGGCCATCGGGCATGTCCCGCGGGACGCCCGGCCCAAGGTCGAGGGCCGGCTGCACGCGGTGGAGCGGGCGATCCAGGAGGCCGAGGAGGCCGAGTGGCGTCGCACCAACCCGGAGGCCCGTGCGCGGGCCGAGGGGCTGACCGGTCAGCTCCAGGCGGCCGTCGACAAGCTCGGCAAGCAGATCGAGCAGGCGCGTGCCCAGGGCAACAACGCCAGGGCCGACAAGCTGCAGAAGGAGCTGGAGGGCCGGCAGGCGCTGCTGGACCAGGCGCTGAAGGGTCTCCAGGAGTTCGGCGGCTGACACGCCGGGCGGACCATGGGAAAGGGGCTCCCCAGGGAGCCCCTTTTCGTTGGCCGGAGGTGGTGATGCCCTGGTGGTAATACCCAGGGCCCTGGAGGGCGGTCCTTACCGCTGACGGCTCCTCACGACCGGGTGCTCCTCACGACCGGGTGCTCTTTACGACGACGGTGCTCTTTACGACGACCGGCCGCTCTTTACGACCGGCTGCGGGCCGACGTCACCCGGTACACGTCGTACACGCCCTCCACGCCCCTGACCGCCTTCAGGACATGGCCCAGGTGCTTGGGGTCGCCCATCTCGAAGGTGAAGCGGGAGGTGGCGACGCGGTCGCGGGAGGTCTGGACGGCCGCCGAGAGAATGTTGACGTGCTGGTCGGACAGGACCCGGGTGACGTCCGAGAGCAGCCGGGAGCGGTCCAGCGCCTCGACCTGGATGGCGACCAGGAAGACCGAGGACTGGGTGGGCGCCCACTCGACCTCCAGGATCCGCTCGGGCTCCCGGGACAGCGAGTCCACATTGACGCAGTCGCTGCGGTGAACCGATACGCCGCTGCCCCGGGTGACGAACCCGATGATCGGGTCGCCGGGTACGGGGGTGCAGCAGCGGGCCAGCTTGACCCAGACGTCCTCGACGCCCTTGACGACCACACCGGGGTCCGCGCTGGAGCGGCGCTTGCGGCCACGGCCCCGGGCGGGCGGTACGGACTCGTCGATCTCCTCGGTGGCCGCCTCCTCGCCGCCGAACGCCTGGACCAGCTTCTGGACGACGTTCTGCGCGGAGATATGGCCCTCGCCGATCGCCGCGTAGAGCGCGGAGATGTCCGGGTAGCGCATCTCGTGCGCGAGGGTGACCAGGGAGTCACCGGTCAGGATGCGCTGGATCGGCAGGTTCTGCTTGCGCATCGCGCGGACGATGGCGTCCTTGCCCTGCTCGATCGCCTCGTCGCGGCGCTCCTTGGAGAACCAGGCCCGGATCTTGTTGCGGGCCCGGGGCGACTTGACGAAGCCCAGCCAGTCGCGGGAGGGGCCCGCGCCGGACGCCTTGGAAGTGAAGACCTCCACCAGATCGCCGTTGTCGAGGGTGGACTCCAGCGGGACGAGTCTGCCGTTGACCCGGGCTCCTATGGTGCGGTGGCCGACCTCGGTGTGGACGGCGTACGCGAAGTCCACCGGGGTGGCGCCCGCGGGCAGCGCTATGACGTCGCCCTTCGGGGTGAAGACGAAGACCTCGTTGCGGGACAGGTCGAAGCGCAGGGACTCCAGGAACTCGCCGGGGTCCTCGGTCTCCTTCTGCCAGTCGAGGAGCTGGCGCAGCCACGCCATGTCGTTGAGGTGGTCGTCCTTGCCCTTGCCGGCCTTGGGGACGTCGGTGCGCACCTTGGAGGCACCGGCGACGGCCTCCTGCTTGTACTTCCAGTGCGCGGCGATGCCGTACTCGGCGCGGCGGTGCATGTCGAAGGTGCGGATCTGGAGTTCGACGGGCTTGCCGTTGGGGCCGATCACCGTGGTGTGCAGCGACTGGTACATGTTGAACTTGGGCATCGCGATGTAGTCCTTGAAGCGCCCCGGAACGGGGTTCCAGCGCGCGTGGACGGTGCCCAGGGCGGCGTAGCAGTCGCGGACGGTGTCGACCAGGACCCGGATGCCGACCAGGTCGTAGATCTCCGCGAAGTCCCGGCCGCGGACGATCATCTTCTGGTAGACGCTGTAGTAGTGCTTGGGGCGGCCGGTGACGGTGGCCTTGATGCGGGCCGAGCGCAGGTCCTGCTGGACCTCGTCGGTCACTATGGCCAGATACTCGTCACGCTTCGGTGCCCGCTCGGCCACCAGCCGGACGATCTCGTCGTACATCTTGGGGTAGAGGATCGCGAAGGCGAGGTCCTCCAGCTCCCATTTGATGGTGTTCATGCCGAGGCGGTGGGCGAGGGGCGCGTAGATCTCCAGGGTCTCGCGCGCCTTCTTCTCCTGCTTCTCGCGCTTGAGGTAGCGCATGGTGCGCATGTTGTGGAGGCGGTCGGCGAGCTTGATGACCAGGACCCTGGGGTCCTTGGCCATGGCGACGACCATCTTGCGCACGGTCTCGGCCTGGGCCGCCTCGCCGAACTTGACCTTGTCCAGCTTGGTGACACCGTCGACCAGCAGGGCGACCTGGTCGCCGAAGTCGCGGCGGAGCTGGTCGAGGCCGTACTCGGTGTCCTCGACGGTGTCGTGCAGCAGTCCGGCCATCAGGGTGGCCGGGTCCATGCCCAGCTCGGCGAGGATGGTGGTGACGGCGAGCGGGTGGGTGATGTAGGGATCGCCGCTCTTGCGCTTCTGGCCGCGGTGCCAGCGCTCGGCGACCTGGTACGCCTTCTCGATCTGGCGGAGCGTGGCGGTCTCGATCTTCGGGTCGTTGCTGCGCACTATCCGCAGCAGCGGCTCCAGGACCGGGTTGTACGGGTTGGAGCGCTGGACGCCGAGCCGGGCGAGCCGGGCGCGGACGCGGTTGGAGGAACCGGAGCGGGAGGCGGGCTGCTGCGGGGCGGTCGGCACCGGGGGCGGCGGGGTGGGGCGGATCGCGGGGGAACGCTCGGGCGGGGCCGGCTTGGGGCGTGCCGCTTCGGCGGGCCGGTCCGCGGGGGCCGACTGGGCGTGCTCGACCGTCCCGCGTGGCTCGGAGTGCGGGTTCTTCGCGTCCGGCGCGGGCTGGGCCGCGGGCTCCGAGGCGGGCTCGGGCTTGGCGGCGGTCAGGTGCTGGGCCTCGTCTGGCAAGAGGGCTCCTCGTGCGCGATCCGGGTCCCCCGGTCAGGCTCCGGAGACCCCATGGTAGCGATCCTGGGCTGGGACATCGCCTTCAGGACGATCTGCGGACCTTTGGCGCGAAAACACCGGTGACGGGAGGTTTGATTCCCCGAGGGGCGTTCGGGAAACGGTATGGGTGGCCGGAGAATCGGGTCGGGCGGCCGGAGAAATGGGTCGGGCGCCCCTGGGCCGAGGCCCGGGGCGCCCGAGAAGACGCTCCGCCGGTCAGGACGGTCAGACGGTCAGCAGAGCCTCCAGCGGGGCGCCCTCCAGGGAGGGCTCCAGCCGGCGGCGGCCGTCGAGGAAGGACAGCTCCATCAGGATCGCGACGCCCGCGACCTCGGCGCCCGCACGGCGGATCAGCTTCAGCGACGCCTCCGCCGTACCCCCGGTGGCCAGGACGTCGTCCACCACCAGGACCCGGTCACCGGCGCTGAGGTCCTCGGCGTGCACCTCGATCTCCGCCGAGCCGTACTCCAGGTCGTAGGTCTGGCGCAGGGTGGCTCCGGGAAGCTTGCCCGCCTTGCGGACCGGGATGAAGCCCACGCCCGCGCGGACGGCGACCGGGGCGCCCAGGATGAACCCGCGCGCCTCCAGTCCGACCACCTTGGTGGCGCCCCGGCGCACCGCCATGTCGGCGAGGGCGTCGGTGAGGGCTCCGAAGGCGGCCGGGTCCGCGAGCAGCGGGGTGATGTCCTTGAACGTCACCCCGGGCTCGGGGTAGTCCGCCACGTCCCGGATCCGGCTGAGCAGCAGCTCCCTGATGTCAGTCATCGGCGCTTCCCCGAGGGACGGCCACGGCCGCGGTTGCGCGCCGGCTGGTGGCGCGGGCCCACGACGGCGGGGGCCGCGTCCTCGGGCAGATCGTCGTCGTACGGCTCCTCGGTGGCGCCCTGGGGTGCGGGCTGGGCGCCCTCCTCGGCGGTCTGGGCGCGCTTGGCCAGCACCCGCTTGCGCAGGGCCTTGATCTGCGGCTCGCGCTCCTTGAGGTCGGCGACCAGCGGGGTGGCGATGAAGATCGAGGAGTACGCGCCGGCCGCGAGGCCGACGAACAGCGACAGCGAGATGTCGTTGAGCGTGCCGGCGCCGAGCACACCGCCACCGATGAACAGCAGGCCCGCCACCGGCAGCAGCGCGACCACCGTGGTGTTGATCGAGCGGACCAGGGTGCTGTTGATCGAGAAGTTGGCGATGTCGCTGTAGGTGAACTTGCTCTGTTTGGTGATGTCCTTCGTCTGTTCCTTGAGGGAGTCGAAGACCACCACCGTGTCGTACAGCGAATAGCCGAGAATGGTCAGCAGACCGATCACCGTGCCCGGTGTGACCTCGAAGCCCACCAGGGCGTAGATGCCGACGGTGATGGTGATGTCGTGGATCAGCGCGATGAACGCGGCGGCGGCCATTCTCCACTCGAAGGCGATGGCCAGATAGATCACCACCAGGACCAGGAAGATCCCCAGCCCCTGCCATGCCTTGTTGGCGATCTGCTCACCCCAGCTGGGGCCGACCAGATCGGCGTTGATGGCCTCCGCGTCGACGTTCAGATTCCGGGCGAGGTCCTGCTTGACCTGGTCCGACTTGGCGGTGTCCACGCCGGAGATCTGGATACGCATTCCGCCGGAGCCCAGTTCCTGCACCACCGCCTGGTGACCGGCCGCCGTCTCCGCGTAGGCCTCGGCCTGGGCGACGGAGGCGGTGGTCTTCGGGGTGGTGAAGACCGCGCCGCCCTGGAACTCGATGCCCATGTTCAGACCGCGCACCGCGAGGCCGACGATCGCCGTGATGGTGATCAGGATCGAGATGCCGTACCAGAGCTTGCGGTTCTTGACGAAGTCGTAACCGACCTCGCCGCGGTGGAGCCGGGCGCCGAGGGTGCCGAGCTTCGACATCTCACGCCTCCTTCGGTTCGACGGGGGCGACGGGGCGGCGGGTGCGGCGCAGCGGGGGCTGCACACCGAGGCGCTTCGGATCGAGGCCGGACCACTTGTGGCCCTTGCCGAAGAACTTCGTCCTGGCCAGCAGCGTGAGCAGCGGCTTGGTGAAGAGGAACACCACCACGACATCGAGCAGCGTGGTCAGTCCGAGCGTGAACGCGAAGCCCTGGACCTTGCCGACGGTGACGACGAACAGCACCGCGGCGGCCAGGAACGACACGAAGTCGGAGACCAGGATGGTGCGCCGGGCGCGCGGCCAGGCCCGTTCCACGGCGGGGCGCAGGGAGCGGCCCTCGCGGATCTCGTCTCTGACCCGCTCGAAGTACACGATGAACGAGTCCGCCGTGATGCCGATGGCGACGATGGCGCCGCAGACCGCGGGCAGGTTCAGCGCGAAGCCGATGGCCGGGCCGAGCAGCGACATGATCACATAGGTCAGGGCCGCGGAGATCAGCAGCGAGGCGATGGCGATCAGCGAGAGTCCGCGGTAGTAGGCGACGAGGTAGATCACGACCAGGGCGAGACCGATGGCGCCCGCGATCAGACCGGCCTCCAGCTGCTCGCTGCCGAGCGCGGCGGTCACGGTGGTCACGCTGGACTCCTTGAAGGAGAGCGGGAGCGCACCGTAGGAGAGCATGTTGGACAGGCTCTCGGCCTGCTCCTGGGTGAAGCTGCCGGAGATCTCGGCGTTGCCGCCGGTGATCGTCGTGCTGACGTACGGGTGGGAGACGACCGCGTCGTCCAGGACGATCGCGAACTCGTTCATCGGCGATGTCTGGGTGGCGAGCTGGCCGGTGATGTCGGCGAACTTCTCGGCTCCCTCGGAGTTGAAGTCCATCACCACCTTCCAGCCGGCTGCGCTCTGGGTGTCGAAGATCGCCTCGGCGCTGTCGATCTCGGTGCCGTCGACGGCGACAGGGCCGAGCAGGAACTTGCTCCACACGCCCGCGTCCTCGCCGCAGGTGACCGTGGAGTCCTCGGGCTTGGCGCCCTGGCCCGCCTCGGTCCGCTGGTCGGGGTCGGCGCAGTTCAGCGCGGCGTACTGGGCCTGGAGCGCGGTGTCGGCGTCGGAGGCGGCGCCGTCGCTCGCGGAGGGCGAGGGGCTGGCGGAGTCACCGGCCGAGCTGCTCGCCGACGGGGAGCCGCTGGGGGACGGGGTCCCGGTGGTGGCCTTGAGGGCCTCGGGGACGGCGCGGCCCTGCGAGGTGGCCGAGGACGAGGGGGTGGCCGAGGGGCTCGGTGACCCGTCGCCGCCGGAGGCGGAGGTGGACGCGCTCGGGGACGGCGAGGCGGAGGAGCCGTCACTGGCGCTGGGGCTCGGGCTCGCCGCGGGGTCGACGGCCGCCTCGCGCTGCAGGACCGGGCGGAAGTACAGCTTGGCCGTGGTACCGACCTGCTCCCGGGCCTGCTCGGAGTTGGTGCCCTTGGGGATGTTGACGATGATGTTGCTGGCGCCCTGGGTCTGGACCTCGGCCTCGGAGACACCCAGGCCGTTGACCCGGTTCTCCATGATGCCGACCGCGGTGTCCATGTTCGTCTGGTTGATCGCGTTGGGCTGGCCGGGTTCGTTGACCGCCGTGAGCGTGATGCTCGTGCCACCGGCGAGGTCGATGCCGAGACGCGGAGTGGTGTGTCCGGAGGCGAACATGCCTCCCGTGAGCGCCACGATGGCGATCAGGATCAGGACCAGCGAGCGCCCCGGCTTGCTCTGGGCGCTCGCGTTCCGGCCCTTTTTAGGTGCTGCCACCTTCTCGTACTCCCTCTCGGGCCGCCGCGCTCCGGGTCGGCGGGCGGACGGCCATGACATGGTGTCGGGATCCCCTGCGAGCTGGGCGCACTCCGGGGCGTGAGGGCCTGGCCCGCACGCCCCGGGGCACGACTACTTCGCGTCGGAGTCGCCGTCGGTCTTCTTCGGCTCGTCCTCCGGCTTCGCCCCGGCGGGAGCGGCGTCGGAAGGCTCGTCGTCGGCGTCCTTCTTGCCGAGGTCGACCGGCTTGTCGTCGGAGGAGGCGTCGGCGGGCTTGTCGGTGTCGGTCAGCGCGGAGGCGTCGTCCGGGACGAGGTCGGCGTCGGACTTCAGGTCGTGCTCGATGCCGTGGACGATGCGGTTGTACTCGTCGTCCGACAGCACGGCACCGATGGAGTTCTTGGCGAAGAGCAGGTCGACGCCCGGACCGGCGTCGAGGAGGACCGTGTCCTCGTTGACTTCCTTCACCGTCGCGTACATGCCCCCGATGGTGCGGACGCCGGATCCCGGCTGCATCTGGTTCCGCATGTCGACGGCTTGCTGCTGCTTCTTCTTCGCCGACCGGGTCATCAGGAACATGGCCCCGATGAGCACGATGAACGGGAGGAGGGTCACGAGACTCACGGGTCGGAACTTCCTTCACACGACCGCGGTGGGAAGCGGCCTGATGGTTGGGGGATTGTCAGCCGCCGACAAGGGCGGCATCGGCGGAGTCTAAGCGAGTCCGCGCGCAGGGAACAACGCTCAGCATGGCACCGGGGTTCCTGTGCGGGCCAGAACCGCGCCGTCACGTCCCGAACAGGTCCTGTTGTCCGTTTCCCGCAGGCCCGGTGCGGGGCGGGGTGAGGCCCAGGTGCGCCCATGCGGCCACGGTGGCGACCCGGCCACGGGGCGTACGGGCGAGCAGCCCCTCACGGACCAGGAACGGTTCGGCGACCTCCTCGACGGTCTCCCGCTCCTCCCCCACGGCCACGGCCAGCGTCGACAGACCGACCGGGCCGCCGGCGAACAGCTTGAGCAGGGCCGCCAGCACGGCCCGGTCCAGCCGGTCCAGACCGCGCTCGTCCACCTCGTACACCTTGAGGGCGGCGGCGGCGATCTCTCTGGTGATCGATCCATCGGCCTTGACCTGCGCGTAGTCCCTGACCCGGCGCAGCAACCGGTTGGCGATCCGGGGGGTGCCGCGGGAGCGGCCGGCGATCTCGGCGGCGCCCTGGGCGTCGATCTCGACGTCGAGGAGATGGGCGGAGCGGTGGATGACCCGCTCCAGCTCGGCGGGCTCGTAGAACTCCATGTGCGCGGTGAAGCCGAAGCGGTCGCGCAGCGGGGGCGGCAGCAGTCCGGCCCGGGTGGTGGCGCCGACCAGGGTGAAGGGCGGCAGCTCCAGGGGGATGGCGGTGGCGCCGGGGCCCTTGCCGACGATGACGTCGACCCGGAAGTCCTCCATCGCCATGTAGAGCATCTCCTCGGCGGGGCGGGACATGCGGTGGATCTCGTCCAGGAACAGCACCTCGCCCTCCTGGAGGGAGGAGAGGATCGCGGCGAGGTCCCCGGCGTGCTGGATGGCGGGGCCGGAGGTGATGCGGATGGGGGCGCCCATCTCGGCCGCGATGATCATGGACAGGGTGGTCTTGCCGAGGCCCGGGGCGCCGGAGAGCAGGACGTGATCGGCGGTGGCGCCCCGCGCGCGGGCGGCGCGCAGCACGAGGTCGAGCTGCTCGCGGACCTTCTCCTGGCCGATGAACTCGTCCAGGTCCTTGGGGCGCAGCGCGGCCTCCACGGCCTGGTCCTCACGGTCGGCGACCGAGCCCACCAGTCGCTCCGCGTCGGCACCGGCGGGGGGCTCGGCGGCGGGGCGGTCGGTCGGGTCGTCCCAGTTCACTGCGGGTCTCCTTGGAGTGGTGGAGGGTCGGCCGGGGGGTGGGGGGCGAAGTGCTTTGCCAGGGGGCGGGGGACGGAGGAGGTGGAGGGGGTGCGGAGGGTGAACGCGGCGAGGGCTTGGGTGGGGCACCCCGGCAGCCACCCCCGGCGCTCACTCTGGCGACGAGCGGGGCGGGCGCGCGCCCCCCTTCCGGTCCTCAGTCCCGGTCATCACCACCCGGCCTCCCCCGGCTCAGCGGGTTCTGTTCAGGGTCTGGAGGGCCGCCTTCAGCAGGTGCCCGACCTGGGGTGTGCCCTCGGTGGCCTCCGCCTGGGGTGTCACCGCGGTGACCGCCTCGTCCGCCTCGCGGGTGGCGTAGCCGAGGCCGATCAGGGCGGCGTGGAGCTGGTCGCGCCAGCCGGTGCTGACCGGGGCGCCGACCACGGGGGCGCCGACCGGCGCGCCGAGCCGGTCCTTCAGCTCCAGCAGCAGCTTCTGCGCGCCCTTCTTGCCGATGCCGGGCACCGCGGTCAGGGCCTTCTCGTCGGCCGTGGCCACCGCCCGGCGCAGGGCGTCCGGGGTGTGCACGGCCAGCATCGCCTGGGCCAGCCGGGGGCCGACCCCGCTCGCCGTCTGGAGCAGCTGGAAGACCTGGCGCTCGTCGTCGTCCACGAAGCCGTACAGCGTCAGCGAGTCCTCGCGGACCACCAGGGAGGTGTGCAGCTTGGCGGGGCGGCCGAGGCGGAGCGTGGACAAGGTGTTGGGCGTGCACTGGACGGCCATGCCGACACCGCCGACCTCGACCACGGCGGCGTCCGGAGCGAGTGCGGCGACCGTGCCGCTGACGAAGGCGATCATGCCGTACGGCCTTTCGGGGCGGGGTGGGGAGCGCGCGGGGCGCGCGCGGCGTGCTGGGCGACGGCCTGCTGGAGGCGGTTCTGCGCGGGCGCGCGCCAGATGTGGCAGATGGCGAGGGCCAGGGCGTCGGCGGCGTCGGCGGGCCTGGGCGGGGCGTCGAGCCGGAGCAGCCGGGTGACCATGGCGCCGACCTGGGCCTTGTCGGCGCGTCCGGAGCCGGTGACGGCCGCCTTGACCTCGCTGGGGGTGTGCAGCGCGACCGGGATGCCCCGGCGGGCGGCGCACAGCATGGCGACGGCGCTGGCCTGGGCCGTGCCCATCACCGTACGGACGTTGTGCTGGCTGAAGACGCGCTCCACGGCGACGAACTCGGGGCGATGGCGGTCCAGCCACTCCTCGATGCCCTGCTCGACGGCGACCAGCCGGTGGCCGAGGTCCGCGTCCGCCGGGGTGCGCACGACGCCGACGCCGAGCATGGTCAGCGGGCGGCCCGCGAGGCCCTCGACGACCCCGACCCCGCAGCGCGTCAGACCGGGGTCCACCCCGAGTACCCGCACCGGCCCCCCTCCCGTCCCGTCTCGTCTCGTCCCGCCCGGTCAGTCGTCGTCAGTCAGTCGTCCTGTCGTCCTGCTCGTTCGACCGTTCGTGCAGGCTATCCGCTGGCACTGACAACGCCCACGAGCGACTCCCTGCAAAGCCCTCCCGGCACGGCGACGGGCCGACGGGGTTGCCCCGTCGGCCCGTTGAGCCGGTGCGCCGGATCCGGTCCGCCGCGCGTGGCGCGCTACGCGTCGACCTTCTCCATCACCTCGTCGCTGACATCGAAGTTGGCGAAGACGTTCTGCACGTCGTCGCTGTCCTCCAGCGCGTCGATCAGCTTGAAGATCTTCTTGGCGCCGTCCTCGTCCAGTTCGACCTGCATGGTCGGGACGAAGTTGGCCTCGGCCGAGTCGTAGTCGATCCCGGCCTCCTGGAGGGCGGTGCGGGCCCCGACCAGATCGGTGGCCTCGCTGATCACCTCGAAGGACTCACCGAGGTCGTTCACCTCCTCGGCACCGGCGTCCAGGACCGCGCCCAGTACGTCGTCCTCGGTCAGCTCGCCCTTGGGGACGATGATGACGCCCTTGCGGTGGAAGAGGTACGACACCGAGCCGGGGTCGGCCATGGAGCCGCCGTTGCGGGTCATGGCGACCCGGACCTCGGAGGCGGCGCGGTTGCGATTGTCGGTGAGGCACTCGATGAGCACGGCGACACCGTTGGGGCCGTAGCCCTCGTACATGATCGTCTCGTAGTCGGCGCCGCCGGCTTCGAGACCGCCGCCGCGCTTGATCGCCGAGTCGATGTTCTTGTTCGGGACCGACTGCTTCTTGGCCTTCTGCACGGCGTCGTACAGCGTCGGGTTGCCTTCGACGTCGACGCCGCCCATCCGCGCCGCGACCTCGATGTTCTTGATCAGCTTCGCGAAGAGTTTGCCGCGCTTGGCATCGATCACGGCCTTCTTGTGCTTCGTCGTGGCCCATTTAGAGTGGCCGGACATCTGCCTGTCTCCTTCGCGTAACCAATCTCTGTAGGACGCCTGAGATCCTACAAGGACTCCACTGCCCGTTCCCCGCGCACCTTGGCGACCACCATGTCGACAAAGAGCGCGTGCAGACGGTGATCGCCGGTCAGTTCCGGATGGAACGACGTGGCCAGCGCGTTGCCCTGGCGGACGGCGACCACATGGCCGTCGTGCTCCGCGAGCACCTCGACCGCGGCGCCGACCGACTCCACCCAGGGGGCGCGGATGAAGACGCCCTCCACCGGGGCCCCGGCCACGCCCTCGACCTGGACGGCGGCCTCGAAGGACTCGTTCTGGCGGCCGAAGGCGTTGCGCCGGACGATCATGTCGATACCGCCGACCGTCTCCTGGCCCGAGCGCGGGTCGAGGATCTTGTCGGCGAGCATGATCATGCCCGCGCAGGTGCCGTAGACCGGCATCCCCGCGCGCACGCGCGCGCGGAGAGGCTCCATCAGGCCGAACAGGACGGCCAGCTTGGAGATGGTGGTGGACTCGCCGCCGGGCACGACCAGGCCGTCGACCCCGGCCAACTCCTCCGGGCGGCGCACCGGGAGCGCCTGGGCACCGGCGGCGGCCAGGGCGGTCAGATGCTCCCGTACATCGCCCTGGAGGGCCAGGACGCCTACGACAGGGCTGCTCATCGGTGCCTTACCAGCCGCGGTTGGCGTAGCGCTCGGTCTCGGGGAGGGTGTCGCAGTTGATGCCGACCATGGCCTCGCCGAGGTTGCGGGACGCGTCCGCGATGATCTTCGGGTCGTCGTAGAAGGTGGTCGCCTTCACGATGGCGGCGGCGCGCTTGGCGGGGTCGCCGGACTTGAAGATGCCGGAGCCGACGAAGACGCCCTCGGCGCCGAGCTGGCGCATCAGGGCGGCGTCGGCGGGGGTGGCCACGCCTCCGGCGGAGAACAGCACCACGGGGAGCTTCCCGAGCCCGGCGACCTCCTTGACCAGCTCGTAGGGGGCGCGCAGATCCTTGGCGGCGGCGTACAGCTCGTTGTTGTCGTAGCCGCGCAGACGGGCGATCTCGTTCTTGATCTGCCGGAGGTGGCGGACCGCCTCGACGACATTGCCGGTGCCGGCCTCGCCCTTGGAGCGGATCATGGCCGCGCCCTCGGCGATCCGGCGCAGGGCCTCTCCGAGGTTGGTGGCGCCGCAGACGAACGGGGTGGTGAAGGCCCACTTGTCGGAGTGGTTGACCTCGTCGGCCGGGGTGAGGACCTCGGACTCGTCGATGTAGTCCACGCCGAGCGACTGGAGGACCTGGGCCTCGACGAAGTGGCCGATCCGGGACTTGGCCATCACCGGGATCGACACGGCCTCGATGATGCCCTCGATCATGTCCGGGTCGGACATCCGGGCCACGCCGCCGTCCTTGCGGATGTCGGCCGGGACCCGCTCCAGGGCCATGACGGCGACGGCGCCCGCGTCCTCGGCGATCTTCGCCTGCTCCGGCGTGACGACGTCCATGATCACACCGCCCTTGAGCTGCTCGGCCATCCCGCGCTTCACGCGCGCGGTACCGGTCTCGGGGTTCTGGGCGGAGTCGGGAAGCGTGGTGGACACGGGTGACCTCACTGGGTGAACGGGGTGAACGGGGTGGAGAGGATGGGTGCGGCACCGGTGAACAGGGCGCCCGCTGCACTGAGGAAACGCGAGGGGACCAGGCCACTGCAAGGGCCAATGGGGAGGGGGTGGATCGTTTTGGCGGGGGGGAGGGGGAGGAGGAGGGGTTCGGGTTGAGGGTGCAGTGTGCGGGGTGCGGTGCGGGGGGGCTGTGGGGGGGGGTGGGGCTTGCCGGGGGCGGGGCGGGGGTGCCATCCCGGCCGGGGGCGGTCGGCGTCCCGTCTCTGGAAACCGCTAGGCCCCGTCCGCGGGAGCCGCTGGGCCCCGTCCGGGGCGGGTATGCCGTCCCCGGGGCGCGGATGCCGGCTCGGGGTGCGGGTCTCGCATTTCCGGGGCAGGGGTGCCGCCCCCTGCCCTCGGGCCTCCCGCGCGGTCGCCGGGGTGACCGGGGCCGGGGACGCGGCGGGCCGCCGCGCGGGAGCGTCGCTCGTGTCTGCGGTCGGGACGCCTCTGGGGGCGGGCTCCCGCATCCGGAGCGGGGCGCTGATCCCGGGTGCGGCTCTCCCCAGTCCGGGGCCGGGCTCCCGCATCCGGAGCGGGGCGCTGATCCCGGATGCGGCTCTCCCCAGTCCGGGGGGGGCGGGCTCCCGCATCCGGAACGAAGCGCTGATCCCGGGTACGGCTTTCCCATGTCCGGGGGGGGGCGGGCGTCCTGCGAACCGGCCGATGGGCTGCTGTAGGTGGGAACGCACCTGAGGTCAGCTCTCCCGGTGTGCGCGGGCAGGCGCCCACGCTTCCGACGGACCCCGCTTCTAGCTAGGACGCGACTCCCCATCCGGGGCGCGCGTCCCGCCTCCAAAGACGGCTCTCCCTCGTACAGGGGCGGTCTCCCACGTCCCTGACGCGCGCCGGTGCCGGACTCGGCACCCCGCCGCTAGCGCCGCCAGGGGCGGCTCGCTTTCCCCCCACCCGGGGCCGGGCGTCCCGCCCCTGAGGGCCGCTCTCCCCGTGCGCGGGCGGTCTCCCACGTCCCCGACGGCACCCTGCCGCTGAGGCCAGCGCTCCCCTCCAGTCCAGGGACGGGCATCCGGATCCAGTCCAGGGACGGGCATCCGGACTCCAAGGGCCCAACGGCAGCTCTCCCCACCCGGGGGCAGGCGTCCCGCTTCCAGGGGCGGCTCCCTCATCCCCCGCCAGGAGGCCGCTCCCCACCCCGGCGCAAACCCCCCAACGCCCGTGGGGCTCCACCCCGGCATCCCCCTCCAGGAAACCGCTCCCCCACCCCGGCGCCGACCCCCAACGCCGTAGGGCTCCACCCCCGCCCGAACCCCCACCGCCCGGAGGGCTCCCCCTCAGCCCGCCCCCCGTTCCACCAGGGCCGCCGGTGGCTCGTCGTCCATTTCGAAGGCCATCGGGAAGGGCGCGTGGCCCGCGAGGCGGAACCAGCGGACCTTGCGGTGCTCGCGCAGTCGCCGGGCCGCGCCGACCGCGTCGTTGTGGAAGCGCCGGGCCATCGGTACCCGTCGTACCGCCTCCGTCAGTTCATGGGCCGCCGCCTCGCCGCCGGGCGCCTCGCGGACGCCCTCGACCTGGTGGGGGTCGGCGAAGACGGCCCGGAGGGCCTGGCTCAGCTCGCTCTCGGCGACCTCGCGCTGCTCCTCCTCGGCCTGCCGGGCGGCGTGCGCGGCCTCGTAGAGGACGATGGACGCGGCCGGGTCCAGCACCCCGGAGGTGGCGAGTTCCTGGGCCACCGAGGCGCGGCGCAGGAGCTGGGCGTCCAGGGCCGCGCGGGTGGCGTCGATCCGGGCGTGCAGCCGGTCCAGGCGGCCGGCGGTCCAGCTCAGATAGAGGCCGATCGCCACAAGGGCGACGAGGATCCAGATCAGGGTTGCGGTCACGGACGGTCACCTTAGGGGGTTGGAGGGGGCGGCGTGCGGGCACGTACCGGCGCTAGTCCCGCGCCAGCCCCAGCCGCGCCCTCAGCCCGCCGCCGTCCCCGCCGGAGCTGCCGCCGGGTCCGCCCTGGCCGCCCGTTCTGCGGCGGGCCTCGTGGGCGCGCTCGTCCGCCGCGACCGCCGCCGCGCCCGCCGTCACCGTCTCGTAGACGGAGAGGATGTCCGCGCCGACCGTCGACCAGTCGAAGCGCCGGACATGGGCGCTGCCCCGCTCCCGCAGCTCCGTTCTGCGCTGGGGGTCGCCGAGGAGGCGTACCGCCGACTTGGCGAGGGCGTCGGCGTCCTCGTTGGCGAAGAGTTCGCCCGCGGCGCCCTGGTCCAGGACCTGGGCGAAGGCGTCGAGGTCGGAGGCGAGGACCGGGGCCCCCGCGGACATCGCCTCGACCAGGATGATGCCGAAGCTCTCACCACCGGTGTTGGGCGCCACGTACAGGTCGACGCTGCGCAGGAAGCGGGCCTTGTCCTCGTCGCTGATCATGCCGAGGAACTCGACGCGCGAGCGCAGCTCCGGGGGCAGCTCGGACACCGCGTGCTCCTCGTCGCCCCGCCCGGCCACCAGGAGCCGGGTGCTCGGGCGCTCGGCGAGGATGCGGGGCAGGGCCCGCATGAGGACGGGCAGGCCCTTGCGAGGCTCGTCGATCCGGCCGATGAAGCCGATGGTGTCGCCCTGCCACTCCGTACGGGGCTCCGCGCGGGCGAAGAAGTCGACGTCCACACCGTTGGGGATGACCACCGCGTCGCCGCCGAGGTGCTCAACGAGGGTGCGGCGGGCGTACTCGCTGACCGCGATCCGGGCGCTGATCTTCTCCAGGGCCGCCTGGAGGATGGCGTAGGCGGCGATCATCGCGCGCGAGCGCGGGTTGGAGGTGTGGAACGTGGCGACGATGGGGCCCTGCGCGGCCCAGCAGGTGAGCAGGCCGAGCGAGGGCGAGGTCGGCTCATGGATGTGCACCACGTCGAAGGAGCCGTCGTGGAGCCAGCGGCGGACGCGCGCGGCGGAGAGGAACCCGAAGTTCAGCCGGGCCACCGACCCGTTGTACGGGACCGGCACCGCGCGGCCCGCGGAGACCACGTACGGCGGCAGCGGGGTGTCGTCGTCGGCCGGGGCGAGGACGGACACGGTGTGGCCCTGGCGGATGAAGTAGTCGGCGAGGTCGCGGATGTGGAACTGGACGCCGCCCGGGACGTCCCACGAGTAGGGGCAGACGATGCCGATCCTCACGGCTGCTCCCCGTCCGGCGCGCGGGGTTCGAGGTCGTCGACCCACAACCGTTGCAGCATGTGCCAGTCCTCCGGATGGTCGGCGATCCCCGTGGCGAAGGCATCGGCCAGCGCCTGTGTCATGACAGACGTCTTCTCGGCCCGGGTACCTGACTCGGGTACCTCGATCGGGGGATGGACCCGGCCCCGCATGACGGGCGAGTCGTCGTACCAGAGGGTCACCGGCAGCAGCAGACAGCCGGTCTGCTGGGCCAGCAGGGCGGGTCCGGCGGGCATCCGGGCGCGGTCGCCGAAGAAGGTCACCTCGACGCCGGAGGCGGACAGATCGCGGTCGGCGACCAGGCAGACCAGGCCGCCGTCGCGCAGCCGCCGGGCCAGGGTGCCGAAGGCGGTGCCGCCGCTGTGCGGCAGGACCTCCATGCCGAGGCCCTGGCGGTAGGCGACGAAACGGTCGTAGAGGGTCTCCGGCTTCAGCCGTTCGGCCACGGTGGTGAAGGGGGTCCTCAGCTCGGTGGTGACCCAGGCGCCGGCCAGGTCCCAGTTGGCCAGGTGGGGCAGCGCGAGGACGACGCCCTTCCCGGTGGCGAGTCCGTCGGTGAGGTGGTGGATGTCCTTGACCTCGAAGCCGTTCCGGATCCGCTCCGGGCTCCAGGCGGGCAGCCGGAAGGACTCCATCCAGTAGCGGAGGTAGGAGCGCATGCCCGCGCGGGACAGTTCCCGCAGCCGCTCGGGGCTCGCGCCGGGCACCACGCGCGCGTAGTTGCCCTCCAGCCGCAGCACGCCCTTGCCGCGCCGCTTCCACGCGGTGTCGGCGAGGGAGCGGCCGAGCCGGACGGCGACGGGCTCCGGGAGCTTCTTCACGGTGGCCCACCCGGCGCCGTACAGGGCGTCGGTGAACCGCTCCCGTGCGCTCATTTCGCCGCCTCGCTCCCGTGGGACGCGCCGGCCGGGGCATCGCCGTCCGCGCCTCCATTGTCCTGCGCGGCGGCGGCCTCCGCCTCGGCCGATTCACGCCGGACCGTGACGACCCGCTGGATCAGGGTGACCAGGCTGCCGACGGCGACGATCCACAGGGCGATGGGCAGCAGCCAGTGGATGCCGGGGACACCGAAGGTGTCGAAGCCCGCGAGACCGGCCGCGACCAGCGAGATCACCAGCCGCTCGGCCCGCTCGACCAGCCCGTTGACGGCGACCGGCAGCCCGATCGACTCGCCGCGCGCCTTGGTGTACGACACCACCTGGCCGCTGGCCAGGCAGAAGATGGACACCGCGCAGAGCACGTTGTTGTCGCCCTGTCCGGCGTACCAGAGGGCGAAACCGCCGAAGATCGCGCTGTCGGCGACCCGGTCGAGCGTGGAGTCCAGGAAGGCGCCCCAGCGGCTGGAGCGGCCGAGCTGGCGGGCCATGTTCCCGTCGACCAGGTCGGAGAAGACGAACAGCGTGATCACGACCGTGCCCCAGAAGAACTCGCCCCGGGGGTAGAAGACCAGCGCGCCCGCGACCACTCCGGCGGTGCCGATCAGCGTCACCGTGTCGGGGCTGACGCCCCTGCGGATCAGAAACGCGGCGAACGGAGTGAGGACACGCGTGAAGAATGCACGCGCGTACTTGTTCAGCATGGCCTTCCAAAGGGGTCGCTGTCGCCGCGCGGCCCCTGCTGGCCACCGGCTGGCCCATCGTAGCCACGCGGGCGCTTGTACGACTGCCGGGCACTGGGGACGGGGCACCGTGCCCCGCCCCGTACGCGACCCCCGGCGGGCGTCGGGTCCGTGTCGCCTGTATGGACGCACCGTGACGGGAGTGGAAAGCTCGAAGGACCGCGGGCGTCACCGGAGCCGCCACCGCGGCCCCCTGTCCGCCCGCGCCTCACCGACCACACCGTGCACGGGAGGCAAGGCCATGGGCGACAAGGCGAACGCACACCCCGGAGCCGCCGGCAGGGCCAGGGCGGCCGACCATCCCACATCCGTACGGAATGTGGTATTGGTCGGCCATTCCGGATCGGGCAAGACGACGCTGGTGGAGGCTCTCGCGCTGACCGCGGGAGCGGTGAACCGGGCGGGCCGCGTGGAGGACGGCGGCACCGTCTCCGACTACGACGAGATCGAGCACCGTCAGCAGCGCTCGGTACAGCTCTCCCTGGTGCCCGTCGAATGGAACGGCATCAAGGTCAATGTGCTCGACACCCCCGGATACGCCGACTTCGTCGGGGAGCTGAGGGCCGGTCTGCGCGCCGCGGACGCGGCCCTCTTCGTGGTCTCCGCCTCCGACGGCGTGGACGGCGCGACCCGCATGGTGTGGGAGGAGTGCGCGGCCGTCGGCATGCCCCGCGCGATCGTGATCACCCACCTGGAATCCGCGCGGGCCGACTTCGAGGAGATGACCCGGATATGCGCCCAGGCGTTCGGCGGCGACGACCCCGACGCCGTGCTCCCCCTCTACCTCCCGCTGCGCGGCCCCGCCGGACCCGACGGGCACGCCCCCGTGACCGGGCTGATCGGGCTGCTCTCGCAGACCCTGTTCGACTACGCGAGCGGCACCCGGGTGGAGTCCCCGCCGGACGCGGAGCGGCTGCCGCTGATCGAGGAGGCCAGGAACCGGCTGATCGAGGGCATCATCGCGGAGAGCGAGGACGAGTCCCTCATGGACCGGTACGTCGGCGGCGACCCCATCGACGTCGGCACCCTCGTCGGCGATCTGGAGCGGGCCGTCGCGCGCGGGGTCTTCTTCCCGGTGCTGGCCGCCGCCCCCGCCGCCCCGGGCGCCCGCCAGGGCCTGGGCACGGTCGAACTGCTGGAACTGGTCACCGGCGGCTTCCCGACCCCGCTGGAGCGCGCGGCGCCCCGGGTCACCACCATCGGCGGCGAGCCGCGCGAGCTGAAGCCCTGCGACCCGGGCGGCCCGCTGGTCGCCGAGGTGGTCAAGACCTCCTCCGACCCCTATGTGGGCCGCGTCTCCCTGGTGCGGGTCTTCTCCGGCACCCTGCGCGCCGACGACACCGTGCATGTCTCCGGGCACGGCCTCGCCGACCGCGGGCACGAGGACCACGACGTCGACGAACGCGTCGGCGCGCTGACCGGGCCCTTCGGCAAGCAGCAGCGGGCGCTGTCGCACTGCATCGCCGGGGATCTGGCCGCGGTCGCCAAGCTGGGCCGCGCGGAGACCGGCGACACCCTCTCCGCCAAGGACGACCCGCTGCTCATGGAGCCCTGGGAGATGCCGGACCCGCTGCTGCCGCTGGCCATCCGGGCGCACAGCAAAGCCGACGAGGACAAGCTCTCCCAGGGGCTCGCCCGGCTGGTCGCCGAGGACCCCACCATGCGCCTGGAGCAGAACCAGCACACCCACCAGGTCGTCCTGTGGTGCCTGGGCGAGGCGCACGCCGATGTCGCCCTGGAACGGCTGCGCGCCCGCTACGGCGTCCGGGTCGACGTCGTCCCGCACAGGGTGTCCCTGCGCGAGACCTTCGCCGACCGGGCCGCCGGCCGCGGCCGGCACGTCAAGCAGTCCGGCGGGCACGGGCAGTACGCGATCTGCGAGATCGAGGTGGAGCCGCTGCCGAACGGCTCCGGTATCGAGTTCGTCGACAAGGTGGTCGGCGGGGCCGTGCCCCGGCAGTTCGTCCCGTCCGTCGAGAAGGGGGTGCGCGGCCAGGCCGCCAAGGGCGTCGCCGCCGGATATCCGCTGGTCGATGTGCGGGTGACCCTGCTGGACGGCAAGGCGCACTCGGTGGACTCCTCCGACGCCGCCTTCCAGACGGCCGGCGCGCTGGCCCTGCGCGAGGCCGCCGGGGACAGCCGGATCCATCTGCTGGAGCCGGTCGCCGAGGTGAGCGTGCTGGTCGGCGACGACTATGTGGGCGCGGTGATGAGCGATCTGTCCGGACGGCGCGGCCGGGTGCTCGGCACCGAGCAGACCAGCGGGGGGCGCACGCTGGTGCGCGCCGAGGTGCCCGAGATCGAGATCAGCCGGTACGCCGTCGATCTGCGCTCCCTGTCGCACGGCACAGCCCGGTTCCAGCGGGCGTACGCCCGGCACGAACCGATGCCCCCGCAGATCGCGGAAAAGATCCGGGAACAGGAGGGGGACGGCTAGGAGTTGCCTCCTCGACGGGCACAAATCCCCTGTCGGCGGGCGCTCGTCGGGCCCGGCCCGAGGGGAGTCCTGCGGGCGGCTTCGGCCGTCCGCCGCCGGATGTCGGTGGCGGCGGCTACGCTGATCACGTGATCAGGTGGCACGTCGGGCGGGACCCGTTCTGGACGGACGACCGGCCAACAGGTGTGCGGGGCCGGGAAGTCGGGAAGTGCGGCAGGAGCGACACTGCGGCGATCGGGGGCGGGCATGGCGAGTGACGGCGGCTACGGGGACATCTTCGGACCCCAGGTGCCCCGCACGGGCGACGGCGGCCAGGCGCCGACCTACGCGCTGGCCTCCATGGCCTACCGCGACAGCCCGATGGACGACATCAAGAAGGCCGACAACGACTGGCACAAGTCGAGCGTCAACGAGGGCCGCAAATGGGCCGCCATCTTCCGGCCCAACCTCGGTGAGGCGTTCTCCCGCGCCCTGGTCAGCCGCATGCTGGCCCCGGGCCGCGGCGCGCTGATCCAGTCCTTCGGCACCGAACCCCAGGTCGTCGTGGAGCACGCGCTGGCCGCCAACCGCATCCGCCGCGACCGCGACAACAAGCTCACGGCGATCATGGTGGTCTGCGGTGTGCTGTTCCTGCCCGGTCTGCTGCTGTGGCTGGGCGTCTTCCAGCTCCGCGCGATGATCGACAAGCGCGACGACAAACGGGCCTCCGCGCTGGCCACGGCCCTGCTGCTGGCCGTCGGCGTGGTCGCCGTGATCTTCCTGATCCGGATGCCGCTGACGGGCTTCTGGGCGTGGTACGCGCGGGCGGCCATCGCCCTGCCCGTCCTCGGCTGGTTCTGGGCCAAGCAGGTCTGCGAGTCCACCGCCAAGGATCTGCGCGAGCGCTGGGACAGCCTGCTGTCCGGGGGCAACGTCGGCGCCAAGGTCCCGGAGGCGGTGCCCAGCAACCCCGGCGAGACCGCCGCCGAGCAATTGCGCCAGTCCCTGGCCAAGCTGAGCGCCGAGCAGCAGTCCAACTCGGTCTTCTACGCCGGGCCCAAGGGCATACTCGGCATGGGCACCCGCTGGGGTGCCTGGCAGCTCGCCGAGGAACTGACCCCGGTCGATCCGGACCGCGAGATCCACCCTTTCCGCAGCTGGGACGTCATCCGCTCGATCCACGACCAGTTGCGCATGCTGGAGCGCGGCCCCCTGAACACCGGCGGCTTCACCCCGCCCTCCATACGCCACTGGATCGTCAGCCCCATCGGGGAGAACGCCGGATCGGTGTCCCGCCCGGAGGGCACCGATGTCGAGGCGTTCCAGTTCAAGCAGCACGCGATACAGGAGATCTGCAACAAGCAGCAGTTCGGCGCGGGCAACCGCCACTACCTGGGCGTCCAGTGGACCCTGTGGGACGGCCAGCTGGTCATCACCATGATGATCACGGTCACCGTGCTGCACTCGACGCTGCGCATCGAGGTCACCGGCCACGCCCTGGGCCCGGTGAACTCGCTGTTCACCACCAAGTCCTCGGCCCCCACCAAGTCCGTCCAGAAGGCGCTCAAGCCGTGGGAGAACCGCACGGTCAAGCTCCCCCTGGTCAGCACCAACGAGGTGGTCCGGCTCGCCGTCCGCGCCCCGCTCACCTGGTACCCGCCGCTGCTGAACTGGCTGGGCGGCTCCGTCGGCCTGCCCGAGCCGTTCGGTCTGCGGCACGCCTGGGCGGACCAGCCCTGGCGCCACCGCTTCATGGCCGACGACGCCCTGCGCGCCGCCACCCCCGTCCTGCGGGTCGTCCACGCCGCCGCGATCCGGGTCCTCAAGGAGAACGGCGTCGACACCGAGAAGTTCGGCGCCCGCTCCTCGTTCCTGTCGGGCGCGGTCCAGGACGCCGCCCCGCGCAAGGCCGACCTCTACGACGCGTAGGCCGGGGCCGCCCACCGCGGCGCCCCAGCCGCGCAACCGGGCTGTGCGACCCCCGCCCAGCCCGGTACCGGCGCGTACAGCCGCCCTACGCCGAAGGCCACGCCTGGGCCAGCATCGCCCGCGTGTCCGCCAGCAGCTGCGGCAGCACCCGGGTGTGCCCCACCACCGGCATGAAGTTGGTGTCCCCGCCCCAGCGGGGCACGATGTGCTGATGCAGATGCGCGGCGATCCCGGCGCCCGCCACGCTCCCCTGGTTCATCCCGATGTTGAACCCGTGCGCCCCGGACGCCGCCCGCAGCGCGGTCATCGCCTGCTTGGTCAGCTCCGCCAGCTCCGCCGTCTCCCCGGCGGTCAGCTCGGTGTAGTCCGCGACATGCCGGTAGGGCACGGTCATCAGATGCCCGCCGTTGTACGGGTACAGATTGAGCACCGCGTACACCTGCTCGCCCCGCCGGACGATCAGCCCGTCCTCGTCGGACTTCGCCGGGATCGCGCAGAACGGGCAGCCGTCACCGGCCTCCGCCGAGGTCGGCTTGTTCTCGCCCTGGATGTAGGCCATCCGGTGGGGCGTCCACAGACGCTGGAACGCGTCCTGCGTCCCCACCCCGATCTGCTGCTCCGGCTCACTCGTCATGCCCAGCAGCATATGGCTTCGGCCGTTCGCGGCGTGTCGCCGGGGAGTGCGGAACGCCGCCCCGGGCCGGGCCCGTCCGATGGCCCAAGCTGGCCCGATGGACGACGTCAGCCGTACGCCCGCCCGCCGCTGGGAGGACCGTACCGAGATCCCGCTCTCCCTGGCCTCGCTCTGCTTCCTCGGCGCCTACGCGACCCTGGTGCTCGCCCCCGGACTGCCGTCCGGCTGGCACGATCTGACCCTCGCCGTGCTGCTGGCGGCCTGGGCGATGTTCTTCGTGGACTACGCGGTGCGCTGGCGGCTCGGCGGACGCCGCTGGGGCTTCGTCCGCCAGCACCCCCTGGACACCCTGACCCTGCTGCTGCCCCTGCTCCGCCCCCTGCGGATCATGAAGTTCTACGACGCCGTCCAGCGCCGCCACGGCCGCCCCCGCCTCCCCCTCTACGGCCGGGTGATGGTCTACGCCAGCCTCGCCGCCGTGCTCGTCGGCTTCTCCGGCGCCCTCGCGGTCTACGCCCAGGAGCGCTACGCGCCGGGCGCCACCATGACGACCTTCGGCGACGCGGTGTGGTGGACCTGCTCGACGCTGGCCACGGTCGGCTACGGCGACATCGTCCCGATCACCCCGAAGGGCCGGCTGATCGCGGTGGGGATGATGGCCTGCGGTCTGGCGCTGCTGGGCGCGGTGACGGGTTCGTTCTCGTCCTGGCTGATCCATCGCTTCACCCGGCCGGACGAGGAGGAGCCCCCGGGAAGCTGATCTCCCCGGGGGCTCCCCCCACAGCTCTACGGAAACGCCCGCCGTCAGATCTGCGCGCGCTCCTCGACGGTCTTCGCGATCTTCTCGATCGCCTCGGCCACCGGAATGCCGTTCTCCTGCGACCCGTCCCGGTACCGGAACGACACCGCCCCGTTGGCCATGTCCTCATCACCCGCGATGACCATGAACGGCACCTTGGCCTTCTGGGCGTTGCGGATCTTCTTCTGCATCCGGTCGGCCGAGGAGTCGACCTCGACCCGCAGCCCCCGCCTCTTCGCGGTGGCGGCGAACTCCTCCAGATACTCCACGTGCGCGTCCCCGATCGGGATGCCGATCGCCTGCACCGGCGCCAGCCATGCCGGGAAGGCACCCGCGTAGTGCTCAAGGAGCACCGCGAAGAACCGCTCGATCGAGCCGAACAGCGCGCGGTGGATCATCACGGGCCGCTGCTTGGTGCCGTCGGCGGCGGTGTACTCCAGGTCGAACCGCTCGGGCAGATTGAAGTCGAGCTGGATCGTCGACATCTGCCAGGTCCGGCCGATGGCGTCCTTCGTCTGCACGGAGATCTTCGGCCCGTAGAACGCGGCGCCGCCCGGGTCCGGCACCAGCGGCAGCCCCTGCTTCTCGGCGACCTTCCGCAGCGTCTCGGTGGCCTCTTCCCACGCTTCGTCCGAGCCGACGAACTTCTCCGGGTCCTTGGTCGACAGCTCCAGATAGAAGTCCGTCAGGCCGTAGTCCCGCAGCAGGCCGAGCACGAAGGTCAGCGTCCGGTCCAGCTCGTCGGACATCTGCTCGCGCGTGCAGTAGATATGGGCGTCGTCCTGGGTGAACCCGCGCGCCCGGGTCAGGCCGTGCACCACACCCGACTTCTCGTACCGGTACACGGTCCCGAACTCGAAGAGCCGCAGCGGCAGTTCACGGTAGGACCGGCCGCGGGCGTCGAAGATCAGGTTGTGCATCGGGCAGTTCATGGGCTTGAGGTAGTAGTCCACGCCCTCGTCGAGCTGCATGGGCGGGTACATGCCGTCGGCGTACCAGTCCAGGTGCCCGGAGGTCTCGAAGAGCTTCCCCTTGGTGGCGTGCGGGGTGTAGACGAACTCGTAGCCCTCCTCCTCGTGGCGGCGGCGCGAGTAGTCCTCCATGACGCGGCGGATGATGCCGCCCTTGGGGTGGAAGACGGCGAGGCCGGAGCCGATCTGCTCGGGGATGGAGAACAGGTCCAGCTCGCTGCCGAGCTTGCGGTGGTCGCGCTTCTCGGCCTCGGCGAGGAAGTCCAGGTACGCCTTCAGCTCGTCCTTGGACGGCCAGGCGGTGCCGTAGATGCGCTGGAGCATCGGGTTCTTCTCGCTGCCCCGCCAGTAGGCGGCGGCGTTGCGCATCAGCTTGAACGCCGGGATCAGCCGGGTGGAGGGCAGGTGCGGACCCCGGCACAGGTCCTTCCAGCACAGCTCGCCGGTCTTGGCGTCCAGGTTGTCGTAGATGGTCAGCTCACCGGCGCCGACCTCGACATCCGCCCCGTCGTCGCTGGAGGCGGCGCCCTTGAGGCCGATCAGCTCCAGCTTGTACGGCTCGCCGGCCAGCTCCTCGCGGGCGGCGTCGTCGGTGACGACCCGCCGGGAGAAGCGCTGGCCGCGCTTCTGGATCTCCTGCATCTTCTTCTCGACGGCCTTGAGATCCTCGGGCGTGAACGGCTTCTCGACATCGAAGTCGTAGTAGAAGCCGTCCTTGACCGGCGGGCCGATGCCGAGCCTGGCGTCGGGGAACAGCTCCTGCACGGCCTGCGCCATGACATGCGCGGTGGAGTGGCGCAGGATGTTCAGGCCGTCCTCGGAGGTGATCTCGACGCCCTCGACCTCGTCGCCGTCGGCCACCTCGTACGCGAGGTCCTTCAGCTCGCCGGCCACCCGCGCGGCGATGATCGAGCGCTGACCGGCGAAGAGGTCGGCGGCCGTCGTGCCCGTCGTCACCGTGCGCTCTTCCCGCTCGGAATCGCGTTGGATGATCACACGGACGTCTGACACCGGTCTCTCCTGACTGACGGGGGCCCGCGCTCTGGCGGCGCAGGGCATGCGGGGCGATGCCCACCGATCCTACCGAGCCACCGGGGCGCTCCGCGAAACGCCGCCGGGGCCCTCCGGGATATGGCGCCGGAGCCCTGCGGGGAGCGCCACCGGAGCCCTCCGGGGGGTGGCGGGCCGGGCGGGCTCGGCCGCCGCGCCGGGCCGCGCCGGGCCGACCCCGGCCCTGACCCCGTACCGCGGCCCCGGCAACGGCCCCAGCAACGGCAACGGCAACGCTCCGCGCCCGGTCGGTCGCCGCCGCGATCGCCTTCCCGGCCGGTCACTGTCGCCCGCTTCCGCCGCGGGTCTCCAGCGCCAGTCCTCATCGCCGGTCCCCAGGGGCAGTCCCTCACCGGTCTCCATGGCCGATCCCCAGCACCGTTCCCCATCGTCGGCCGCCGCGCCCGATCGGTCGCCCCGGCGCGCGCCTTCCCCCAGTCATTCACCCCCACCACGCCCGACCGCCCCACCGCCCGCCCGGCCCACCGCCCCAACACCCCACCGCCCGAGCAACCAACCGACCAACCGCCCCAACACCCCGCCCACCCCCGCCCATCTACCCAGCCGATCACCCCCGTCGCCACCGCCCGCCCGACCACCCCGCCACCTCCAACCGACCGCCGCCACCCCGACCACCGCACCCCCGATCCACGCCCCCACCCCCTTACACGCCCCCGCCGCCCACCCGGTCAGTCCTCCCCGCTGCATGCCTCCTCGAAGAAGTCCAGGTTCTCCTGCAAGGACTTCATCAGCTGGTCCCGCTCCTCCTCGTCCACCTGTACGGGGACGACTCCGCCCGCCCCGGTCAGCCGCCGGAAGCCGCCCCGGCTCTCCAGTCGGCCGTGCACCCGGATCGGCAGCCCGACCAGATGGGCGTGCCCGGCGATGCGGTAGTCCTCCTCGTCCAGCGTCAGCCGGACGTGCGGGATGTCGGCCCCGGCCAGCACCCGCAGCCGTACGCTGCCCTCGCCGCGCGGCTCCGGGCGGCGCATCCGGACCACCGCGCCGGTGATGCGGACCGGCACGGAGGGCTCGTCGCGCAGATAGCGGGCGCCGGCCTCGCGCAGGACGGGCAGGTCGCCCGGGGAGAACTCGACCGCCTCGGCCGGGGCGACCGCCCCCTCCGGCGCTCCGGCGGCGGGCGCCCAGTCGACGGCGACCCGGGCGCCCTCGGTGCCCCGGACCAGCCCGATCAGCGCCTCGGTCAGCTCCCGGCTGGCCCCGGCCTCGACGGCGCCGTCGAAGGCGTCCATGCCCCCGGTGGCGCGCTGGTAGTCGATCGCCTCGCGGACCGCGTAGACGGCGTGGTGGAGCCGCTCCGACAGGGCGCGGCCGGTGGCGACGGGCACGAAGGCGGTGAGCCGGCCGCTTCCGGCGGCGGAGCCGACGAGGACGTGGTCCAGCAGCGCGGCGGCGGGTCGCCGGTGCCGGTTGCCGTAGTAGCCGGCGCGGGCGTGGGCGGCGAGGGCGGCGGCGAGCAGCATCTGGCGGGCGGCGCCGCGCAGCTGTTCCTCGACGGTCCAGGGCGCGGTCCCGGCGGGTCCGGCGGGGACGTCCCGCCGCCAGCTGATCTCGTCGCTGGGCACGCTGAGCCCGACGAGGATCTCGCGCGCGGACGGCGAGGCGCTGCGGGCGAGGGCGACGAGTGCCTCGGCGAGCAGGTCCTCGCTGTCGGGGAAGGCGCGGCTCTCGGGGACCAGCAGGCTGGTGCCCCGGCCGCCGGGTCCGGGCGGGGTCCAGCGGCCGTAGCGTCCGATGGCACCGCCGCGCCGCCGCCAGCCGTGCCGGGCCAGCAGGGCGCCGAGGACGGCGGGGTCGACCTGGCCGGGTTCGGGGACGCGGTGCCAGGCCGGATCGGCGGGGTGGGGGCGTACGGGGCGGAGCGGTTCACCGAGCGGGCGGTGGGTCATGGTCTGCCTCCCGTTCCGACGCGCGTCATGATCTCGCACAGCGCCCGGTCGTCGAAGATCTTGGCGGTCGGTATCCGTACGGTGGTCCGGTGGCGGCCGGTGACCGGCCGGCCGGCGAGGTTGACCCAGTAGCAGCAGTGGCGCAGGTCGAGGCGGTCGTGGCCGGCGCGCAGCCAGTCGTCCTGGGAGCGCGGGACGAGCATCACGACCAGGATCTTGTGCACCGACACCGGGGTGCGGGCCAGCTTTCTGAGGTGGTCGTTGTCGAGGGTGAAGGAGAAGGAGGGGCCGGGCGGGTTCGGCGGGACCTGGTGGGTGGCCTTGAGCTGGACCTTGATGGTGACCTCGTCGTCGACCGTGTGGCCGGGGGCGCTGTGGCTGACGTGCCAGTCGATGCCGTTGTCCGGGAAGGGCTGGGAGAGCGAGCAGCCCGCCGCCGCGGCGACGGCGTGCAGATAGCCCACCTGCAAGGTCTCCATGCAGGCGGTGGTGGCGAGGGATCCGCGGGAGGTGCCGTGGTGCGTACCGCGGCGGGGGCCCGTGCGTTCGGGCAGCAGCCCGCCCCGCTCGGGCTGCGCTATCGCCATGACCGGACAGCCTTCCAGACAGTGTGGATGTGTTCCGTGACGCTCGGGTGGGTGGGGGCGGGGCAGCTGCGACGGCTGCGGCGTGGGAGAGGTCGCTGAACTGCGCGTTCCCGTACTCCTGTTGTCTCCTCGCGGCGTAGTGCGCAAACAGCCCGGGTATCACCGAAACGGGCGGAGGACGGTGCGTCAGCTGCCGTGGGTGAACGAGGAGTTGTGTTCGTATGACGTGCTGGTACGAGGGCCCTCTGGCCGCATTCGACACGGAGACGACAGGTGTGGACGTCGAGACCGACCGGATCGTGTCGGCCGCCCTCGTCGTCCAGGACGGTCCGGGGACCCGGCCCCGGGTGAGCCGCTGGCTGGTCAATCCGGGCGTGCCGGTGCCCGAGGCGGCCACGGCGGTGCACGGGCTGACGGAGGAGCATCTGGCGCGCAACGGCCGCTGGCCGGCGCCGGTGATGCAGGAGATAGCCGTGGCCCTGGCCGAACAGGCGACCGTGGGGCGTCCGTTGGTGGTGATGAACGCCCCGTTCGATCTGACCCTGTTGGATCGCGAGCTGCGCCGCCACCGCGCCTCGTCGCTCGGGCGCTGGTTCGAGTCGAGCCCGCTGCTGGTGCTCGATCCGCGGGTCCTGGACAAGCATCTGGACCGCTACCGCAAGGGCCGCCGCACCCTGACCGATCTGTGCGCGCACTACGGCGTCACGCTGGACGGCGCGCACGAGGCGGCGGCGGACGCGCAGGCCTCCCTGGAGGTCGTACGGGCGATAGGGCGGCGGTTCACGACGCGGCTGGAGCGGCTGTCCCCGGCCGAGCTGCACACGCTCCAGGCGGTGTGGCACGCGGCCCAGGCGCGGGGCCTCCAGGCGTGGTTCGCGCGCAGCGGCAGTGAGGAGGCGGTGGACCCGGCGTGGCCCTTGCGCCCGGAACTGCCGGCGGCGGCCTGAGATCCGCCGGGCGGGCGGCGCGCCCATCCGGCGCACGCCCTGGACATGCAAAAAGCCGGTCCGCTGTGGCGGACCGGCCTTTCCCGGTGGGCGATACTGGGTTCGAACCAGTGACCTCTTCGGTGTGAACGAAGCGCTCTCCCACTGAGCTAATCGCCCGGGAACGCACTGAACCATACAGGCCCCGGCGCGCTTCCTTCAAACCGCTTCAACCCCGGCCGGACGTTCCCCGGCGCGCCCGGCCGTCCCGCTCCGTGGCCAGCAGGGCGCGCAGCCCGCGGCGCCCGGAGCGCATCATCAGCGTGTGGTTGGCCCGGAACAGCGGCCGTCCCGGCACGGCGAGCCTCCGCAGCAGCGGCTTGCGGACGTCGACCTCCTGGTCGTAGCGGGCGACGGTGCCGCTCCCCCGGGCGGTGACGGTCCAGCGCGCCCAGCCCTCGACATCGCCGGACATCGCGATCTCCAGCACCCCGGCGGCCGGATCGCGGCGGGTGGCGCGGGCGGTGAAGGTCATGGCGTAGGGCAGGAGGGAGCGGATGGTGATCACGCCGGAGGTGTCGTCGACGCGGTCGATCGAGCGGACCTCGCGCCACCATCGCGGGTACTCCTCGGCGCGTTCCAGCGCCGCGTAGACCGCGCCGGGCGGGGCGGGCAGGATCCAGCGGCTGCGGAAGCGGTAGTGACTCCAGTCCATCCGGTCCCTCCCATATCTGGGCGCGTCCACCTCGGGTGTCCCATCTGAGTACGTTCTGAGTATGTGCGCTCATGCCGGGTGGCGTGACGGCGGCCACACTCCCTGGCATGACACAGATCCCGCCACCGGCCGAGGAGTTGCGGCTCCTGGACGCCGAGCTGTCCTGGCTCGACGCCCGTCGGAGCCACCTGCTGGCCCGGCGTGCCTGGCTGGTCGCCCAGCTCCACGGCCCGCCCCGCACCGCCCCGACCCCTCCTTCTCGCCCGGCGGCACCGGTGCCCGAGGCGTCGACGCCGGGTGTCCAGAATCTGCTGCTGCTGCTCGGCGGTGCCCTGCTGACCCTCGCGGCTGTGGCGTTCACCCTGGTCAGCTGGGGTGATCTGGGGATCGCGGGACGGTCGCTGGTGCTGGGCGCGGTCACGGCGGCGGCGCTGGCGGTGCCGGTGGCGCTGCTGCGGCGCGGGCTGCGGGCGACCGCCGAGACGGTGGCGGGCCTGGGGCTGGCGCTGACGGTGCTGGACGCGTACGCGCTGCACCGGGTGGCCCTCGCGGACACCGACGGCGCCGCGTACGCGGCCCTCGCCTCGGCCGTCCTGGCGGCGGGCTGGGCGGCGTACGGGCGGGGGCTGGCCCGGGTCGCCGGGCCCGCGCTGCTCCTGCCGCTCCCGGCGGCGCTGTGCGCGGCGCAACTCCCGCTGCTGCTCGGCGCGGTGGCGCTGGACGCGCTGCCGTACGGGATCACGACCGCGCTGCTGGTGACGGCGGCGCTGGACACGGTTGTCGCGCTCCGGTGGACGGCCCCCTCGATACGCGTCGTCGCGGCGACGGGCGCGTACGGGCTGGGCGGCTGGGGCGTGCTGGCGGCCGGCTGGCTGTCGTCGACGGCTTCCGGTCCGAGCGCCGCCGCCCGTGCGGCGGCGCTCCTTCTCCTCGCGGTGGCGATTGCGCTGGGCGCCGCGTCGCGCGGTGGCGCGGGTCCGGGGCTCGCGCTGGGGCTCTCGGTCGCGGGTGGGGTGCTGCTGGTGGTGGCGGTGGCGGCGGTGCCGCGGGTGCTGCTGCCCGACGCGTGGGCGGTGCCGGTGCATCTGGTGTTCGGTATGGCGCTGCTGGCGGCGCTGCGGGCGGACGGGGTGCCGGAACCGGTGCGGCGGGGGCTGGGCTGGGCGTCGGTGGGTGTGCAGGGCGCGGCGCTGCTGTGGGCGGCGCCGATGGTCGCGGGGGCGCTGGTGGGGCCGGTGGGCTGGGCGGAGTCGGTGTGGGGGGGTGCGCCGCGGGACGGGCTGCTGCCGACCGGTGAGGTGGAGTGGCCGACCGATGTGGTGGCGGTGCCGGTGGTGCTGCTGATGGTGGCGGCGCTGGCGGTCGCGGTGGTCCGGGACGCGGCCTGGCGCCCCCGGGCGCTGGCGGGGGCGCTCGGTCTGGTCTGGGCGTCGGTGCTGCTGCTGCCGTACACGCTGGGACTGCCGTATGCCGCCACGCTGGTGCTGCTGGGGGCGGTGACGGTGGTGCTGCTGGCGCTGCGGCGGATCGTGCCGCTGGTGCTGGCGGCGGTCACGGCGGCGGACCTGGCGCTGCTCGCGCTGGCCTCCGAACCGGCCACGCTCGCGGTACTGGCCCTGCTGACGGCCCTGTTCGCGGGGGTCGCGCTGTCCGCCGCCGGGGTGGGGCGGACGGTCGGGGCGGTGCTGGCGCTGGTCTGGGCGACGGGGCTGGCGGGCGCCGCGGGTGCCTCGCTGGGCTGGGAGGCGCCGTCGGTCGCGCCGCTGGTGCTGCTGGTGCCGGTGGCGGCGGCGCTGCTGGCCCCGCGCACCGAGGGTGCGACCCGGCTGGGGGTGGAGGTGACGGGCGGTACGGCGGCACTGGTGGCCATCGGGCTGGCGGTGACCGATCCGCCGATGCTGGCGCTGGTGATCGCGCTGTGCGGGGTGATCGCGGCGGGTACGGCGCTGCGTCCGGAGCGGCGCCCGGCGGCGGAGTGGGTGTCGACGGGCCTGTTCGTGCTGGCGGCCTGGGTGCGGCTGGCGGCGTGGGAGGTGACGGCGCCGGAGGCGTACACCCTGCCGGTCACCGTCCCGGCGCTGCTGATCGGTCTGCTGCTGCGGCACGGCGACCCCCGGACGTCGTCCTGGGTGGCGTACGGTCCCGGGCTGTCGGTGACGCTGCTGCCGAGCCTGGTGATGGTGTGGACCGACCCGCACTGGCTGCGTCCGCTGCTGCTGGGCGGGGCGGCGCTGGTGGTCACGCTGGCCGGTGCCCGGTCCCGGCTGCTGGCCCCGCTGGTGCTGGGCGGCTCGGTGCTGCTGCTGGTGAGCCTGCACGAACTCGCCCCGTATCTCGTCCAGGTGGCCGGGCTGCTGCCGCGCTGGGTGCCGCCCGCGCTGGCCGGTCTGCTGCTGCTCACGCTGGGGGCGACCTATGAACAGCGGTTGCGGGATGTGCGCAAGGTGCGGGAGACGCTGGGGAGGATGGACTAGCGAGAGGCCGGCGGGGCAGTGGCGGGCCTGGCGGCGGGCCCGCCCCTCACCGTCCCGCTTCTTCCTCGGATCTCACCCTTCCGGAGAAATGCGGCGAGGTTCCGGGAATTGTTCGGGGATTTCCTTTGACGACCCAGCTCAGACCCTTCTCCCTAAATGAAAGATAAGAGGCGGATGTGAGATCCGCCTCATTGATCAAGTAACGGACCGTCATCATCCGCTCGCCGAGGGGCCGTCCGGGACGACCGGGACCGGACAGCACCGGACCCGGCGGAGGCGCAGAAACACCGACGGCCCGTCTGCATCACGCAGACGGGCCGTCGATCCGGGTGGGCGATACTGGGTTCGAACCAGTGACCTCTTCGGTGTGAACGAAGCGCTCTCCCACTGAGCTAATCGCCCGGACGCAGGAAGAACATTACCCCATGTCAGACGGTGGCCGTGACCACCGCCGGAGGGACCCGCGCCGCTCGGATCCGGCCAACCGGCCGTCCGACCGGGGCCGCGGATCACTGGTTCTCGATGCTCCAGGGCATCACGAGGCCGAACTGCCACAGATAGACCGCGCACAGGGCACCGATGATCACCATGCCGATGACAGTGAGGATGATGTTGCGGCGCCTGACCTTGGGGTCCAGGGCGCGCTGGGCGGCCTCGGTCACCTTGCGCTTGGTCCAGCGCAGCACCAGTTGGGCCCAGACGAACTCGGTCGCCCAGATCGCCATACCACCGAAGATCACGACCCAGCCGGGGCCGGGCAGCACCAGCATCGCGGCGCCCGCGGCCACCACGGCGAGGCCGACCACGAAGACCCCGACCTGCCAGCTGACGTGCAGCATCCGGCGAGCCTTGATGAATTCCGGTGCCCGGGATCCCAGTGCGCGCTCCCCCTTCGCCGCGTCCGTCGCCTGGTCCGTACCAATGTTGTCAGCGGCCACGGCGACCTCGCCGGGCTCGTCACGCCCCGTATTCATACAGCCAGACCTTACCCGAGCGAATCCGGTCACCGGAATGGTCGTACCCCACCAAGAGGTTCTCGGCCGGAAGAGTTACGTAAAGACAGGCAAAACACTCAGAGGGGTTTACAACGGCACCGTAGGTGGCATGTCGATTTCGCCGACGTGCGAATCCCCGAGCGCACACTGAGCGAAAGGCCCTGGCGCTTATGAACACCACGGTCAGCTGCGAGCTGCACCTGCGCCTCGTTGTGTCGAGCGAGTCCTCCCTGCCCGTCCCCGCGGGCCTGCGGTACGACACGGCCGACCCCTACGCCGTGCACGCCACCTTCCACACCGGAGCCGAGGAGACCGTCGAGTGGGTGTTCGCCCGCGACCTCCTCGCCGAGGGGCTGCACCGCCCCACCGGCACCGGCGACGTCCGCGTCTGGCCGTCGCGCAGTCATGGGCAGGGCGTCGTCTGCATCGCCCTCAGCTCGCCGGAGGGCGAGGCCCTGCTGGAGGCCCCCGCGAGGGCCCTGGAATCGTTCCTGAAGCGAACCGACGCCGCCGTGCCACCCGGCACGGAACACCGGCACTTCGATCTCGACCAAGAGCTCTCGCACATCCTGGCGGAGAGCTAGGGCGAGACCCCGTAGAGCCGCCCGGCGCCGTCCAACTCGGGGAGACGGCTCGGGCCAAGACAACCGCATATGGGCCAAACACCGGCGCCGGTGTCGCGTATCCCGCGACCCGGCGCCGGTTCACTGTGCGTGACCGCCCGCTCCCGCGCCGCTCCCCGCGGGGCCACCCGGGGCCGGGAACGCATCCCGGGGCCCCGGCGTTGTACCGCCAAGCCGTGCGTGGCCCGAGACCACCGGCCCTCGGTCCCGGAGCCACTACCATCGGCCAGCATCGGCGGGCACCCGCCCGACCCCAGGCCAGGGAGCGAAACGTGCTGATCACCCACGACACCCGGTGCGCCCTCGACTCCGTGGTGGATCTGGTGAACACCGCACCGGACGACGACGAGAGCCCGGACGGGCTGGCGGACGTCGCCGCACTCGAAGAGTTCGTACGGAACCACAAGATCAGCGATGTCGGCGCGCTCTCGGAGTTCGACCTCGCCGCGGTCCGAAAACTCAGGGGCCGCTTCGCCACGATCTTCACGGCGCCGGACTCCCGGTCGGCCGCCGGAATGATCAATGAGCTGGTCGCCGCCGCGGGCACCACCCCCCGCCTCACCGACCACGACGGCTACGACTGGCACGTCCACTACTTCGCGCCCGGCGCCTCCATCGCCGACCACCTGGCGGCGGACTGCGGGATGGCGCTGGCCTTCTTCGTGGTCGCCGGGGAGCGCGAGCGGCTGCGCCGCTGCGAGGCCCCGGACTGCCGGCACGCCTTCGTGGACCTCTCCCGCAACCGCTCCCGGCGCTACTGCGACAGCCGCACCTGCGGCAACCGGCTGCATGTGGCCGCCTACCGAGCGCGACGCCGCGAGGCCACGGGCTGACCTCCCGGAGCGACGGGGAGCGGACCGAGGGGCTCCGCGGACCGGCGGAGCGCCGGTAAAAATCTCGCCAACCAAAATCTGGCCGATATACGACACCTGACATCCGACCGAACGACCGGGCCGCCTCCGCGGTGACTGCGGACCGTGACCGATGGACGGTCGCACGGAGATCGTTCCGCCCGTCGGGGTCGAGGCCGCCGACTGTCGCGGCCCCCGGCGGGTGGCGCCGAGGACCACGGGTTCGGCTCACAGCAACAGCAGGTCGTGCAGCGCTGCCATGAGGAACAGACACCCGATCACCGTCAGGAAGATCATCAACGGTGGCTGGGAAAGGGCGAAGAGGCACCCGCGCGGCTCGTCCTGAGGTGGCGCGGTCTCGCTCTGTGTCGTGTCCAGCATCTCGCCGTGATGATGGCGCAATAGGCACCCTTGACACACCCAACACGCCCGAGGAGAGGGGTAGTTCGCCAGAACCCGTGACAGGGAGGGTGGCTAGGGGTTATGGGGTGGGTGCGGGGAGTGAGCGGAGGGCTCCGCCGGGGTCAGTGTCGTATGTGACCGTCCGCCGGTCGGGCCGTGCGGCTGCCTGGCGCCGTCCGGGCAGGGGCAACCGACGCCGGGGCGGTGCGGGGCGGGCGAGGCGGGGCGGTGTGGGACAGCCCGCGCTGTGCGGGCGCGGGCAGTGGTCGCCTGGTCGAGGCGGTGAGAGACGGGCTTGCGCCAACCGTGGGTGGGCAGTCGTCCGCCGGGCGAGCCGGGCCACGACAAACTCGCGCTGCCCACCCACACACAGGAAACCGTCCCCGGTCGAGCGCCGGGCACGACAACCTGATGTCATCCATGCATGGGCAGGTGTCCGCCGGTCGAGCCGAGCGTGACAGCCTCACACCGTCCGGGCGCGGGCAACCCTCGCCGTGCCGGGCTGGGCAAGACCACCTCGCGCCAGCCAGGCGCAGGCAGCCGTCGCCTGGTCCGGCCGGGCTCGGCAGGCCGGTGCGATTCCGGCCGTCGCCGGTCGGCCCGTGCGCGGCAGCGGTCCGCCAGGGTGGCCCAGCCACCGAGTGCTCTCAGATGCCGTGCTTCTTCAGGATCGCCTCGATGTCGCTGAAGTCGTCCGCCGTGCCGGTGGCGCGGGGGGCGGCCTTCGGCTGGGCGGCCGGGCGGGTCGACGGGCCCAGGGACGGGGCCGAGGCGCCCGGGGCCACCGCCTCGGTCTGCGCGGCCCGCGCCGCCGCTCTGCGCTCCTTGCGGGTGCCGCCCCGCCGTCGCTCCACGGCACGCGTACCCATGAACAGCAGCCAGGCCCCGCCGAGCACCCCGAAGCCGGCCCAGGCCATCGGGCTGAACGCGGTGTCCGCCGCCCACTGGACGACGCCGGTCATCACCAGGCCCAGCGGCACCAGCGCGTACGCGGCGATGCGGGTGGCCGCCAGGAAGCGCTTGCGGTACGCCGTGATCGCGGCGATGCCCAGCCCGGCCGCGGCGACGGCGGAACAGACGGTCTCGGCAATCATCCGGTCCTCCAGGCAGGCCGAGTCGATCAGAAGGGTTTTCGTCCCTTCCATCCTGCACCGTCCCCACCCTCGCGGGCCATGCCCCAGCGGGACATCAGGGACATCTCCGGGTTCGATCTCCTCCGGAGGTCGCTCCCGGGCACCACCGGGCACCCCCGGACGGGCATCGGAAGAGCGCCGGAAGGGCGCCGGAAGCGGCGGGGGAAAGGCATGAGATGGACAGCGCAAGGGAACCGGAAGCCCCGCCTCCGCCCGACCGCAAGGTCCCGCCCCCGTCACCCGGTCCCGAGGTGGGCCGCCCCTCCCCCGGCTGCCAGACTGACCCCATGAGCGACTCCTCACCCGCCTCCGTCTCTCCGGTCGTCCTCGACTTCTGGTGCGAGCTTCAGTGCCCGGACTGCCGTACCGCCCTGGACGACCTCACCGCCCTGCGCGCCCGCTACGGCGACCGGCTGGAGATCCGGCTGCGGCACTTCCCGCTGGAGAAGCACCGGCACTCCTTCGCCGCCGCGCAGGCCGCCGAGGAGGCCGCCGAGCAGGGGCAGGGCTGGCGGTACGTCGAGGCCGTGCTGGACCGGATCGCGGACCTGGGCCGTAAGGGGGAACCCCTCCTGGTCGAGGTGGCCGGGGAACTGGGCCTGGACGCGGAGGAGTTCGACACCGCGCTGATCGACGGCCGCCACATCCTCGCCGTGGACGCCGATCAGGCCGAGGGCAAGGCGATCGGCGTGACCGGGACGCCCACCTATGTCATCGGCGGGGAGCGGCTGGACGGCGGCAAGAGCCAGGAAGGGCTGCGCGAGCGCGTCGAGGAGATCGCCGACCGGCTGCTCGCGGAGCGGGACTGAACCGGGCTGAACCAGGCTGAACCGGACTGGGCCGGAGTGAGCGGGACTGAACCGGACCGGCAGCGACCGCGCGGGGGGCCGGACACGACCGACTCCGGCCTCAGAGCAGCGGTTTGAACAGGCTGTGCTCGGTCGGGACATAGCCCAGGGAGTCGTAGAGCCGCTCGGCCGGGGTGTTCCCGGCGAAGACATTGAGGCCGATGCGGCGGCGGCCGACGGTGAGGGCCTGGGCCTCGGCCAGCAGCATCAGGGACCGGCCGTGGCCGTGACCCCGGTACTCGGGGGCGGTCTCGACGTCGTAGATGTACGCCTGTTCCTCCTGGCGGGCCAGCCAGAGGGTGCCGACCGGGGTGCCCCGGTGTTCCAGGACGCTGAGCAGCATGTTCTCGGTGGCGGTGCCCTGGGGCAGGAGTCTCTCGTGGTCGCGCCTGGACTTGGCGTCGGCCTGGTCGGCGGGGACCCCGCGCTCGGTCCAGGTGCGGGCGTAGGTGCGCAGCGCGGTGGCGTACCAGGCGTCGAACTCGGCCCCGGTCATGGGCCGGCCGGTGGTGCCCGGGGGCAGTCCGGGGGCGTCGGGGCCGAGTTCCTTGGCCCTGCGGGTGTTGCGGACGAGGTAGCCGAGCGCGGTGACCCACCGCAGGGCCGGGCCGTCGGCGGGCACGGCGATCTCGATCCGGGCGCAGCCCCAGCCCCGGGCGACCTCCTCGGCGGCCAGCGCGCCGACCGTGCCCCGGCCGCGTCCACGGTCGCTCTCGTCGATGTGCAGGGACTCGATCACCGCGACCGAGGGCCCGAAGACGGGGTCGGTGGTGAGGCGCAGTGCTCCGACGGGGCGGCTGTTCACGCACACCTGGAAGTGGCGGGACAGCGCCCCGTCGGTCGCGCGCTGAAGCGGCTCGGTCGGCCGCAGGGTGGTGGTCATCATGGGTGTTCTACCCGACCGCGCGGGCCCGACCGGAACGATTTTCCGGACCGCCCGGAGAGCGGGTCAGGGGTCGAGGTCGGCGCCGGAGCGCTCGTCGAAGATCCGCATCGCCTTGGCGGTCACCGGGCCCCCGGCCCCGGGCAGGTCCTGGCCGTCGAGCCGGTGGACGCCCTGGATGTCGCGCAGGGTGGAGGTGAGGAAGACCTCGTCGGCCCGGCCGAGGACGTCCAGCGGCAGCTCGGTCTCCTTGGCGCCGGTCCACTCGACGGCGAGTTCACGGGTGATGCCCGCGAGACAGCCGGAGGCGAGCGGCGGGGTGTGGAGCTGCCCGTCGAGCACCACGAACACATTGGACCCGGTGCCCTCGCACAGCTGCCCCACCGTGTTCCCGAACAGCGCCTCACTGGCCCCCTGTTCCTGGGCCCGCGCCAGCGCGACGACGTTCTCGGCGTACGAGGTGGTCTTGAGGCCGGTCAGGGCGCCCCGCTCATTGCGGGTCCAGGGGACGGTGACGGCGGCGGTGCTGTCGGGGCGGCGGGTGGTCGCGCCGAGGGCGACGGCCAGGGTCGGGCCGTGGGCGCCCCGGTCGGAGCCGAGCGGGCCGTGGCCGCCGGTGTAGGTGATGCGCAGCCGGCCGAGCGGCATGGGATTGGCGGCCAGCACGGCGGCGCAGGCCCGGCGGACCTCGTCGAGGTCGGGGTCGGGCAGACCGAGGCCGCGTGCGGAGCGGGTGAGCCGGCCGAGATGCCGGGTGAGCGCGAAGGGCGTTCCGCCGGCCGCCTTCACCGTCTCGAAGACGCCGTCGCCCACGGTCAGTCCGTGGTCGAAGACGGAGACACGGGCGGAGTCGGCGTCCTGGAGTCCGCCGTCGAGCCATAGCTTCACTGGTGCCTACCTCGCCTCGCTGGCAGGGGGAGCCCCGGTGGCCTCCCCGTCGTCGTACGTGCCCGACGCTACCGCGAGCAGCCGGGACGCCTTCAGCTCGGTCTCCCGCCACTCGGCCTCGGGGTCCGAGCCCCAGGTGATGCCGGCGCCGGTGCCGAAGCGCAGCAGCCCGGCCGCGCGGTCGATCCAGAAGGTACGGATGCCCACGGCCAGCTCGCCGGTGCCGCGATCGGCGTCGACCCAGCCGATACCGCCGCAGTACGGGCCGCGCGCCGCGGTCTCCAGCGCGCCGATGATCCGCAGGGCGCTGGACTTGGGGGCGCCGGTGACCGACCCGGGCGGGAAGGCGGCGGCGAGCAGCTCGGCCCATCCGGCGCCCGCGCGCAGCTCGCCGCGCACGGTGGACACCAGATGCACCAGCCCCGGGTGCTTCTCGACCACGCACAGTTCGGGGACGGTGACACTGCCGGTGGCGCAGACCCGGCCGAGGTCGTTGCGGACCAGGTCCACGATCATCACGTTCTCGGCGTGGTCCTTCGCCAGCAGATCCGCCTCGGTCCGCCCGGTCCCCTTGATCGGCCCGGACTCCACGACCCGCCCGTCCCGCCGCAGGAACAGCTCCGGCGAGGCGGTGGCCACCTCCACCCCGCGACCGGGCAGCCGAATCGTTCCGGCGTACGGTGCCGGGTTGCCGCGGGCGAGCAGGGCGGTGAGGGCGTCCACATCGGCGCCGGGGTCCAGGGGGGCGGAGAGCACCCGGCACAGGTTGGCCTGATACACCGCACCGGCGGCGATATGGGCGCGTATACGGCGGACGCCCGCCGTGTAGGCGGCGCGGTCGAGGGAGGTCGTCCAGTCGGTGACGGCCGGTCCCCGCCAGGCGCCCGGCACCGGTGCGGGCACCGGTCGCTCGCGTACATCGGCGAAGCGGGCGCAGGTCAGCCCGCCCTCGAAGTCGGCGCAGACCGCCCAGAAGCCCGTGGAGTCCAGGGCGGCGGGATCGCTGGTCACATCGAGGAGGCCGGTGGCGAGACGGTCACCGAAGCGGGCGAGGGGAGGCAGGTCGAGCACATCGCCGAGTCTAGGACGGGTGTCCGGCGGGTGGCCCGGCCGTGTCCTCACGGGTGGCCGCGGGCGGTGGGCGCGGGAGCGCAGGCCAGCACGCTGCACAAACGCGTTTTTGTACTGGACCGGGAATCCGCTAGAGTTCAACACGTCGCCCGGCACGCGCAAGCGGGCCGAAACGACAGGCGGACGTAGCTCAGTTGGTAGAGCGCAACCTTGCCAAGGTTGAGGTCGCGAGTTCGAACCTCGTCGTCCGCTCGCAGGAACAGGGGGCTTCCCGGTCCCCTACACTCCTGGTGGAGTGGCCGAGAGGCGAGGCAACGGCCTGCAAAGCCGTCTACACGGGTTCAAATCCCGTCTCCACCTCCAAGGACGATTAGCTCAGCGGGAGAGCGCTTCCCTGACACGGAAGAGGTCACTGGTTCAATCCCAGTATCGTCCACTGAAGCCGTTCGGCTTCGACTCGCGCGATTAGCTCAGCGGGAGAGCGCTTCCCTGACACGGAAGAGGTCACTGGTTCAATCCCAGTATCGCGCACGCAGTGCCCATGGCCGGTTTCACCCAGTGATTCCGGTTCTTGGTCCCGAGGACGATTAGCTCAGCGGGAGAGCGCTTCCCTGACACGGAAGAGGTCACTGGTTCAATCCCAGTATCGTCCACACACTCCGGAGCCCCCGGCCGTCTCGTACGGCCGGGGGCTTCGTCGTGCTGGTGCGGTCAGCCGTCCGTCAACTGGAGAACAGCATGCGGCCGAAGCCCTTCTGGCGGTGGCCGTGGCCGTAGTGACCGCCATGGCCGCCGTGCTGCGGGGCGCCCCAGGCGGGAGCGGCCGGGGCGACGGGCGCGGCGGGGTACTGCGGAGCGGCCGGCGGGGGCGGGGGGCCGGGCTGGGTCCACTGCGACTCCAGACGGGTCAGCGCCTCCAGCTCGCCGTAGTCCAGGAAGATCCCGCGGCAATTGGCGCACTGCTCGATCTGAACACCATTGCGGTTGTACGTCTGCATCTGTCCACGGCACTTCGGACACTGCATGGTCGGCTCAACTCCTCGCCGGTCGGTGCTGCTTCACGTTTCGCCAGGACAGACACTGTCCAGCGGCGGTCGGTTGCACCCTACTTGGCGGGAGTTCGATCCCACCGCCCGCGTTCGCGGGGAGCTGAGTTCAGGGCAGGGAGGCGATCCGGACCGCCGCGTCGATCACGGACTCCTCCACCTCGTCCAGGGGGCGGCCCGCGGCGAGGGCCTTGGCGAGGGTGGTGGCGGCGGTCTGGACGGTGAGGGCGCGGGCCGGGACGTCGAGGGCGGGCCAGGGGTCGCCGTCGGGCGGGACGGCGGGGCCTTCGGCGGCGCGGTAGGCGGCGAGGAAGCGGATCCACTCCTCGGGGGCGAGCAGACCGCAGGCGTACCAGGCGGCGGGGCGGGCGAGGTCCCAGGCGGGGACGCCCACGCCGAGGTCGTCGACGTCTATCAGCCGCCAGGGGCCGTCCGGGGCGGGATGGCGGACGAGTTGGCCGAGATGCAGATCGCCGTGGCAGAGGGTGGTGGCGCCGGGGTCCATGGGGGCGTCGGCGCGGGCCCAGGCGGGGAGGGCGGCCCAGGCGCGCAGGATGTCCGGGGTGGCGGGATGCGGGGTGCGGGCGGCGCGCAGCCGGTCGACGGCGCGGGCGGTCTTCTCCGGGCCGCGCATGGGGGGCAGGGCGGGGGCCGGGGCGCGGTGGAGGCGGGCGAGGAGCGTGGCGGCGGCTTCCCAGGGGGCGGCGTCGGGGTCGTCCGGGTCGACGGGGGTGCCATAGGGCCAGAAGGTCACCAGGCGGCCGTGCAGGGGGACGGGGTCCGGGCGGAGCGGGGGGACGAAGACGGCCGGGAAGCGGGCGGCGGTGGCGAGGAGGGCAGTGAGCCGGGCCGGGTCGGTGCCGGGGGCGTGGGCCTTCGCGACGGTGGCCGCGTGGCGGACGACGGTGGCGTCGGGACGGTCGGCGAGAGCGAGGGTACGGACACCGCAGGCGCAGTCGGCTCCGCCGGGGGCACCTGTTCCGCCGAGAGTGCCGGTTCCACCAGGGGCACCAGTTCCGCCGGGACCGGGGTGCGCCGCGGTTCTGGCTCTCGCGGTCAGCGCGGAGAGGAGGGTGGTGGTCACGGCGGCCTTCGGGGGTGCGGACGGGGAGCGGGGTGGTGTGGGGAGGGTACGGGAGGGGGGCGCGGGCGCGGTCCGCCAGGGTGGGGGTGGGGAATCGCGGCTCGCCTGCGCGGCGGGCTGGCGGGCCGTGAGCTTCCGGCGTCGGGTGTGGGTGGAGGTGGGGATCAGGGCCGGGCCGTGCGGGTGCACGGCGGTTGCCCCGCCGGGCTCGGTGGGGCATGCGGGCATGACAATGCCGGCGCAGCTCCCCAGCTGCGCCGGCATTTTGCCGTCCGCCGCACCCCCGTCCCCACGGGGTTATGGGTGGATGTCCCCGCCCGGACCGCTCATCCGGGCCTGGGGTCGCCGCTCAGCGCCCCAGCATCACGCCCACGGACGACGCCTGTGTGGCCACTGTCTCCCAGCCGTCGAAGACGACGAGGAGCAGGACCGCCAGGGGAAGGGCCATCAGCGTCGCCACCAAGGGGTGGCGGCGGCCCGTACGGTGCTGTCGCTCACGTTCGCGGAGTGCTGTCCGCGGTGCCGTGTAGGCCATGGTCCCTCTCCTGACCGGTATCGGTGTCGTTGGCAGCGGCGGGTGTCTGACCTCGGGGGACGAGTGCTGCACCCGCCGCTTGACCTCAAATCTAGGTGCGCGGCGGGCGCCGGGCGTCATGCCCTCGTACCGATTGGCGGGCCTCCCGGAGGATGAGCCGCTTGCAGGTGCGTACTCCCCTGGGTGGAGACCAGGTCCTACGCCTCGGCCTACGTCTCCGGGTCTTCCCGGAGGGGGCGTCCGGTCTGCCCCGACTTTTCCGAGCCGTCCTCCCGGGGGACCGGCTGCTCGACCAGGGCCAGGACCCGGTTGGCCATGAAGCGGGCCGTCCGCACCACCGCCCCGGTGCGAGTGACTTCGCTCACTTCGACGACACCCCGGCGTACCGCCGTCTCCACCCGGCGGCCCGCGCGGCTCGCCACCACCTCGTATGTCCGTGTCGTGTCCCCGGCGTCCACGACGATCTCGACCCGATCACCCTTCATGCGGCCAATCCCCCTTCTGGTCCGGTCCGTTGGGATCAGAGGCGGCCGTAAGCCGCCCTGCTCGCACGCTCTCTGACCACTCTTCAAGTCTCCCACCCGGCACTGACAATCCATCGGGACGAGAGGGCGCGGCCTCTGCGCGCGGGCGGCCGGGTAAACGTAAGCTGTGGCTCGTCACACGGACCGGGCAGCGGGGATGAACATGGCGATGATGCGCCTGAGGCGCGAGGACCCGCGTGTCGTCGGCTCGTTCAAGCTCCACAGACGGCTCGGCGCGGGCGGTATGGGCGTGGTCTACCTGGGCTCGGACAAGAAGGGCCAGCGGGTCGCGCTGAAGGTGATCCGGCCGGATCTGGCGGAGGACCAGGAGTTCCGCTCGCGGTTCGCGCGCGAGGTATCGGCCGCCCGGCGGATCCGCGGCGGCTGCACGGCCCGGCTGGTGGCGGCCGATCTGGAGGCCGAGCGTCCGTGGTTCGCCACGCAGTACGTGCCCGGACCCTCGCTGCACGACAAGGTGGCCGACCAGGGCGCGCTCAGCGCGGCCGAGGTCGCCCGGGTGGGCGCCGCGCTCTCCGAGGGCCTGGTCGCGGTACACGAGGCCGGCGTGGTCCACCGGGACCTCAAGCCGTCCAACATCCTGCTGTCGCCCAAGGGCCCCCGGATCATCGACTTCGGGATCGCCTGGGCGACGGGCGCCTCCACGCTCACCCATGTCGGTACCGCGGTCGGCTCGCCCGGGTTCCTCGCGCCGGAGCAGGTGCGGGGGGCGCTGGTCACCCCGGCGACCGATGTGTTCTCGCTGGGGGCCACGCTGGCGTACGCCTCGACCGCCGACTCGCCGTTCGGGCACGGCAGTTCCGAGGTCATGCTGTACCGGGTCGTGCACGAGGAGGCGCAGTTGCAGGGGGTGCCGGACGCGCTCGCTCCGCTCGTCCGGGCGTGCCTCGCCAAGGATCCCGAGGACCGGCCCAGCACCCTGGATCTGTCGCTGCGGCTCAAGGAGATCGCCGCGCGGGAGGCGCAGGACCTCTACGACGGGCGTCCGCCCGCGCCGCGCTCGGCGGAGGCCGACCGGCCCACGGGGCGGCTCGCCGACACCTACCCCGACCCGCAGCGGGTGCAGCGGCGCCCCCAGGGGCCCGGTCCGGGGCAGCGGGGGGCCACTCCCCCGCCGCGCGGTTCCATGCCGTCCCGGGGACCGGGGTCTGCGGGCTCCGCGGGATCCGCAGGGTCCGCGGGGTTCTCCACGGGGCCGGTCCGGGGCAACGCGCCCTCGCGCGGGGGCGGCGCCCAGCGTCCGCATGGCACGGGGGCCGGTGCTGGTGCCGGTGCCGGTTCCTCGCGGGTGAACGGGACCAAAGGCGCGCGGTCCGGTACGCGGAACTCCACCGGGGCGGGCGGGCGGCCCGGTCAGCGGCGGCAGCCGCCGCGCGGTACGGCGACCCGGCTGCGGCCCGCCAATCCGCGGCTGCTGCGTCAGCGGATCTTCGTGTTCGTGGTGGTGACGCTGGTGGTGGCACTGGGCATCGCGGTGGTACAGGGGATTTCGGGCTGAGGGAGGACGCGCCCGGGACACCGACGCAGCTCCGGTGGCGCTGAGGGTTGATACGGGAGCGGTGGTCCTGGGGGGGCGACACGGGAGCGGCAACCCTGGGGGCCCGGTACGGGAGCGGTGCCCCTTGGGGGCCCGGTACGGGAACGGCGACCCTGACGGCCCGGTACGGGAGCGGTGCCCCCTGGGTGCCCGGTACGGGAACGGCGGCCCTGGGAGACCGGTAGAGAACCGGCGGCACTGGGGGCCCGGTACGGAACCGGTGGCCCTGAGAGACCGGTTCAAGTCCGCCCGTTCCAGGGGACCGATACCGTCCGGCGGACGCCGTTAGAGGTTCGGGCGGCCCGTTGCCACCGCGTAGAAGGCGACCGCCGCCGCCGCGCCCACGTTGAGGGAGTCGACGCCGTGGGCCATCGGGATGCGGACCCATTCGTCGGCGGCGACCAGGGCCTGGGTGGAGAGGCCGTCGCCCTCGGCGCCCAGCATCAGGGCCACCCGGTCCATCCGGTGGGGCGCGGCCTCGTCGAGGGACGTGGCCTTCTCGTCGGGGGTCAGCGCAAGAAGGGCGAAACCCGCCTCGCGGACCGACTCCAGTCCCTTGGGCCAGGTGCTCAGGCGGGCGTACGGCACCGAGAAGACCGCGCCCATGGAGACCTTCACACTGCGGCGGTAGAGCGGGTCGGCGCAGTCCGGGGAGAGCAGGACGGCGTCCATGCCGAGGGCCGCGGCGGAGCGGAAGATCGCGCCGATGTTGGTGTGGTCGTTGACCGACTCCATGACGACGACCCGGCGGGCGGTCCGGAGGAGGTCGGTCGCGGTGGGGAGCGGTCGGCGCTGCATGGAGGCGAGCGCGCCGCGGTGGACGTGGTAGCCGGTGACCCGCTCGGCGAGTTCGGGGCTGACCGCGTAGACCGGGGCGGGGAGTTCGTCGATGACATCGCGCATGACGTCGACCCACTTCGCGGAGAGCAGCATGGAGCGCATCGCGTAGCCCGCGTCCTTGGCCCGGCGGATGACCTTCTCGCCCTCGGCGATGAACAGGCCCTCGGCGGGTTCGCGTCGGCGCCTCAGCTCCACGTCGGTCAGGCCCGTGTAGTCGCTCAGGCGCGGGTCGTCGGGGTCGTCGACGGTGATGAGATCGGCCACAGGGTGATACTGCCTTGTCGTGCGTGTGGTGCCAACGGCTGGGGAGGTGTTGCGTTACCCGGGGTTACTTGGTGGGTGCGGTGGTGGGGGGCGGGCCGACGGTCACGACCGCGCCCATGACGATCACCGTCGGGGGCTTCACCCCGTGCGCGCGGACCGCCTCGGCCACCTCGGCGAGGGTGGTGTCCACCCGGCGCTGGGCGGCGGTGGTGCCCTCCTGGACCAGGGCGACCGGGGTGGTCGGGGGCTTGCCGCCCGCCATCAGGGTCTCGGCGATCCGGCCGATCTTGTCGACGCCCATCAGGATCACCAGCGTGCCGGAGAGCTTGGCGAGGGACGCCCAGTCGACCAGGCAGTTCGGGTCGTCCGGCGCGATATGCCCGCTGACCACGGTGAACTCATGCGCCACGCCCCGATGGGTGACCGGGATCCCGGCCGCGCCCGGCACCGAGATCGAGCTGGAGATCCCGGGGACGACCGTGCAGGGGATCCCCGCCTCGGCCAGCGCCTGGACCTCCTCCATGCCCCGCCCGTACACATACGGGTCGCCGCCCTTGAGCCGTACGACGGACTTGCCCTGCCGGGCGTGCTCGATCAGGGCGTCGTTGATGGCCTCCTGGGCCATGAAACGGCCGAACGGGATCTTCGCCGCGTCGATCACCTCGACATGCGGGGGCAGTTCGGCGAGCAGATCGCGTGGGCCGAGGCGGTCGGTGATGACGACATCCGCCTCGGCGAGCAGTCTGCGGCCCCGGACCGTGATCAGATCCGGGTCGCCGGGGCCACCGCCGACCAGGGCGACCCCGGGGGTGCGGGTGCGGTGGTGCGGGGCGACGAGGGTGCCGTCGCGCAGGCCCTCGACCACCGCGTCCCGGACGGCGGCGGTGTGGCGGGGGTCGCGGGACCTGGAGTCGGTGGTGAGGATCGCGACCGTCACGCCCTCGCTGTGGCCGGTGGCCGGGGTCCAGGCGGTGGCCGCGTCGGCGTCGTCGGCGCGCACCGCCCACACCCGGTGCCGTTCCGCTTCCGCGGAGGCGCGGGAGTTGGTGTCGGGGTCGCTGGTGGCGATCAGGGTGTACCAGGCGTCGGCGAGGTCCCCGTCCTCGTAGCGACGGCGCTCCCAGGTGATCTCGCCGGTGTCGGCCATGGCCTCGACGGAGGGGGTCGCCTCCGGCGAGATCAGCACGATGTCCGCGCCGGACGCGATCAGCGCGGGCAGACGGCGCTGGGCGACCTGACCGGCGCCGAGCACGACGACCCTGCGGGCGGCGAGGCGGAGTCCTACCGGGTAGGCGGGGTGTTCTGCCATGGGTACGGCTCCTTGGGGGCGGGTGTGGCTGCCCTGACGTGCGGATTTTATGCGGGGAGGGGGAGGGGCGCGGGGTGGGGGGTGGTGCGGTGCGACGAGCGGGTGAGGGTTGTGGGGGCCGTTCGCGCAGTTCCTCGCGCCCCTGAGGGGGTGGTCCTCAGGGGCGTTGTGTCGTGCGGGTTCGGTGCTACTTCTCCGTCACGCCCGCCGAGTCGAACGTGGCCACCTCGTGCATCGCTCTCGCGGTGCTCTGGACCATCGGGAGCGCCAGCAGCGCGCCCGTGCCCTCGCCCAGGCGCAGGTCCAGGTCGACCAGGGGGCGCAGGCCCAGTTTGGTGAGGGCGGCCACATGGCCGGGCTCGGCGCTGCGGTGGCCCGCGATGCAGGCGGCCAGCACCTCCGGCGCGATGGCGCGGGCGACCAGCGCGGCGGCGCCCGCGCTCACACCGTCCAGGATCACCGGCGTCCGCAGGGACGCCCCGCCCAGCAGCAGACCGACGATCGCAGCGTGCTCCAGACCGCCGATCGCGGCGAGCACACCGATCGGGTCGGCGGGGTCCGGCCGGTGGAGTTCGATGGCCCGGCGGACCACCTCGGTCTTGCGGGCGAGTGTCTCGTCGTTGATACCGGTGCCCCGGCCGGTGACCTCGGAGGGGTCGGTGGCCGTGAAGACCGAGATCAGCGCGGCGGACGCGGTGGTGTTCGCGATGCCCATCTCACCGGTCAGCAGCGCCTTGTTCCCGGCGGCGACCAGATCGCGGGCGGTCTCGATGCCGACCTCGATGGCCGCCTTCGCCTCCTCGCGGGTCATCGCCGGACCGGTCGTCATGTCCGACGTACCCGCGCGGATCTTGCGCGGCAGCAGCCCCGGGGTCGCCGGGAGGTCGCTCGCCACGCCGACATCCACCACGCACACCTCGGCGCCGACCTGGGCCGCGAACGCGTTGCAGACCGCTCCCCCGCCCAGGAAGTTGGCCACCATCTGGGCCGTGACCTCCTGCGGCCAGGGCGTCACCCCCTGGGCGTGCACCCCGTGGTCACCGGCGAAGACCGCGACGGCCGCGGGCTCCGGGATCGGCGGCGGGCACTGCCGGGAGAGCCCGGAGAGCTGGGCGGAGATGATCTCCAGCATGCCGAGCGCCCCGGCCGGCTTGGTCATCCGCTTCTGCCGCTCCCACGCCTCGCCGAGCGCCTTGGCGTCCAGCGGACGGATCTGGGCGACGGTCTCGCCCAGCAGATCGTGCGGCTCCTCACCGGGCAGCGCGCGCCGGCCGTACGTCTCCTCGTGCACCACCCAGGACAGCGGGCGGCGCCGCGACCAGCCGGCCTGGGCGAGTTCGGGCTCGTCCGGGAACTCGTCGACATAGCCGACGCACAGATACGCCACGACCTCCAGATGCTCGGGCAGACCGAGGGCGCGGACCATCTCCCGCTCGTCGAAGAAGGAGACCCAGCCGACCCCGAGCCCTTCGGCGCGGGCCGCGAGCCACAGGTTCTCGACGGCGAGCGCGGAGGAGTACGGCGCCATCTGCGGCTGGGTGTGACGGCCGAGGGTGTGGCGCCCGCCGCGCGTCGGGTCCGCGGTGACCACGATGTTCACCGGGGTGTCGAGGATGGCCTCTATCTTCAGTTCCTTGAACTGCTTCGCCCGGCCCTTCGGCAGCGACTTGGCGTAGGCGTCGCGCTGGCGGGTGGCCAGTTCGTGCATCGCCCGCCGGGTCTCGGTGGACCGGATCACCACGAAGTCCCAGGGCTGCGCGTGGCCGACCGAGGGCGCGGTGTGCGCGGCCTCCAGGACCCGGAGCAGCACCTCGTGCGGGATGGGGTCGCTGCGGAAGCCGTTGCGGATGTCCCGCCGCTCCCGCATCACCTTCAGCACGGCCTCCCGCTCGGCGTCCTCGTACGCCGGGGCGGGGGGAGTGAGGGGGGCGGGGGTAGGGGTGGGGACGGCTTCCGGCTGCGCGGGCTCCGGGAGCGGGGTGGGCTCGGGGGCCTCGGCGGCGGGGTGGGTGAGCTGTGGTTGTTCTTCTGTCACGGGGGGTGCTTCTGCTGCCTGCGGTTGCTCTGGTGCGTCCGGGGTTTCCGGGACTTCTGGGGCTGCTGGGACTTCCAGGACTTCCGGGGTCTCCGGAGTCGCTGGGGTTTCGGGGGCTACGGGGGTTTCGGGGGTTCCTGGGGCTACTGGGGGTTCGGGGGTTACCGGGGTCGCCTCGGGGGCTTCCGCCGCTTCGGGGACCTCTACTGCTTCGGGGGCCTCGGGTGTCTCCGCGACGGGTTCCGGGGCCGGTGCCTCGACCGGTTCCGTCACCGGCTCCGGTTCCGTATCCCTGTGCTCGTCCTGGTCGGCGGCACGGGTATCCAGGTCCTCCGCGTGCTGGACGAGTCCGGCGTCCGGCTGCTCGGCGGCCTCACGCGGGGCCGGGACCACGACGAACGGTTCCGGCTGGGCCGCAGGCTCGAACACCGGCGGTACCGGGATCGGGTGCGGCGGGGTGGGCGTGGGCGCGAGGTGCGGAGTGGTGGGCACCTGCCCTTCGACCGGGACGAACTCGCCCACGGGCCGCGGGGGTTGGGGCACGGAGACGGCAGCGGGCTCGGCGACGATGACAACCGGGATGGGGTCGGGGGCGACGAGCGTGGCTTCGGGAGCGACGGGCGTCACGGGAGCGGCGACCGGGGTCGGCTCGGGGGCAATCGCCTCCGGCGCGGGCGGCGCCTCGGCCACGGGCTGGGGCGGCACCGGGAGAGGGACCGGTTCCGGCTGCGGCTGCTCCGCCGCGGGGGGTGCGGGCGGTGATGTGACGGCATCGTCGGGCACGGCCTCCGGCACCACGGCCGTCGGCTGCTCGACGACGGGCTCCGCGACGGGCGCCACCACAGGTTCCGTCACCGGCTCCGTTGCCGCTTCCACCACCGGCTCCACCACCGGCTCGGGCTCCGCAGGTGCCGCTTCCGGTGCCGCGGCCACCGTTGGGCCAACCGTTTCCGCAGGGTTCGGGACGGTTGGGGCGGGAACGGCGGCCAGGGTCTCCGGCGACGCGACCGCGACCGGCGCGGGCGGTGTCTGCACGGCTGCCGGGGCGGGTCCCCAGGGCGCCGCGCTCTGCGGGGCGGCCTCGCGATGGCGAGGGACGTCCAGGTACTCGGGGCCGGTGGACGCAGGGCCGGGCGGACGGGCCGGTACGCCCGCGGGGCCCCGGTCGGCGAGGGAGCGGACCGGGCTGGCGGAGGCGTCGGGCGTGGGCGGACCGAGGTGCAGCGGCCGGCGCGGCGCCATCGGCGTGCCTCCAGCGGGAGTGGCCCCGACGGGAATGACACCGGACACGGGCGTACCCCCGGCGGGCGTTCCCCCTGGCACGGGCGTACCCGCAGCGGGCGTACCCCCCGGCACGGGCGTACCCCCGGCGGGAGTGGCCCCGCCCGCAGGCGTCCCCACCAGAGGCGTACCCCCAGGGGGCGTCGACCCGGGGACCGGCGTGCCCGCAGCCGGAGTCCCCCCCACCACCGGTACCGCGCCCGGTGCCGTCGGGCGGACGCCCGTCATGTCGATGTCGACATGGGTACTGTCCTGGCCCGGGGTCTCGTGGGGGTCGGGCTGGTGGACGGCCTCGACCACCGGCTCGGGGGCGGGCGGCGCGACCTCGTTGCCCCAGGCGCCCTGGGCGCCCGGCAGCAGCAGGTCTTCGTCCTCGGCGGGGCTCTCGGAGAGGTAGGCGTACGCGGCCGGTGCGGGGACGCCCGGCTGCTCCACCGTGCCTGCGTGCTCCGGCAGCCCCTCGGCCGGGATCTGGCCGGTGTCGGTCATGCGTACCCCTCGCCCATCGGTTAGTGCTCCTGCCAGCTCACCCGGAGCGGCGCGCCGACCGCCCCGCAGTGAAGAACGAGCGCGCATGCCCAGCGGCACGAACGACCCGCCGGAAAAGACGACAAAGCCATACGGTGGCATTGTCGCGGCCGATCACCCGCCGCGGCAGCCTGATCCGCCACGGCCCGCTGTGGACTGCGCCACGTTGCGCGTCCCCCGGTCCTCGCCGTACCACACCCATCCCAAAAGGGGCGGGTTTTCCGGACATTGGCCGACGGTTCGACGGGGTCCCGGCTGCGGTACAACGATCGGCCAGCCTACCGCGCGCAGTACGACAACCGGATCACCGGGAGACTTTTCGCACCCCGATATGACCGGTTTTACTGGCCTTCGTCAGGGGCGTGTCAGTTCGCCGCTGATCAGAAAGGCGACACTGCGTTCGGTCTCGGTCCAGAGGCGGGTGTCGAGGCGGACGGACTGGAGCAGGGCGCACTCGACGCGGTAACCGTGCTCGGTGAGATCGCGGCCGACGCGCTCGGCGGCGTCCCGGGTGGCGGCGTGGGTGACGATACGGCGCGGGCGGCGGTCGGCGACAGCCTGGACGACGGCCGCTCCCCCGCCGCCGACGCGGACGACATCGGGTTCGGGGAGGTTCTCCAGGGCGTGCGGGGCGGTGCCGTGGACGATCTGGAGGTGGACGCCGAAGCGGCGGGCGGCGGCGTCGGTGCGGGCGCAGGCGCGGGGGTCGAGGTCGACGGCGATGACGGCGGCCCCCGCGGAGGCCGCCTCGGTGGCGAAGGCTCCGGCGCCGCAGCCGATGTCCCAGACCAGGTCGCCGACCCGGGGGCCGAGGCGGGCGAGCTGGGCCGCGCGCAGCACCTCCTGCTCACCCTCGCCGAGTTCGCCGTCGTAGGCCGTGGCGGGGCGGGTCCAGCCGCGGGGGCCGGTGGCCGGGTCGCGGCCGGCGATCCAGCCGCCGTCCTCGGTGAGGGGACCGGCGGGGCCGATGACGATGACGACATTGGGGTCGCGCCAGGTGTGATCGGCGGCCTTGTCGGAGGTGACGACGGAGACCTGTTCGCGCGCGGTGCCGAGTTCCTCGCAGACGACGAAGGTGCGGTGCACGCCCTCCAGCAGCAGTCCGAGTTCGGCGGGGCCCGCGCCGGGTGAGGTGAGGACGGCGACCTTGGTGTGGGCGCGGCACACATTGACCGCCCGGCGCAGGGTGCGACGGTGGGCGACGACCACCTGGGCGTCGTCCCAGGGCATCCCGGCGCGGGCGAACGCGGCGGCGACCGGGGAGACCGCGGGGACGACCTCGACCTCCAGGCCGTGCTCGGGGGCGCGCAGGGTGCGGACGACACCGAAGAAGCCGGGGTCACCGTCGGCGAGGACGACCGCGGTGCCGCGGTGGGCGGCGATCCGGCGGGCGGCGAGGGGGAGGCTGCCGAGGCGGATCCGCTCGGCGGCGGCGGGTACCTCGGGCAGTGCCAGATGGTGGGCGGCACCGGCCACGAGGGTGGCGGCACCGAGGGCGGAGCGGGCGGCGGCGGTCAGCGGCGAGCCGTCCCAGCCGATCACCGTGACCCGGTCGGCCATGGTCGTCAGTCTCCAGGGGTTCACGCAGGTCGTCGGGTGTGCTCGCGAGGGGCGCGGGCCCGGAGAGCGTACCCCGCGATCAGCGCCCGGCGCGGCATCGCGTCCGGTGGTGGCCGGGCGGCGCCGTCCGGTCCGGGCGGAAGGCCCGGTCCGGGCGGAAGGCCGCCCTCGCCGGACATGACACTCCGTCCGGTCAGCTCCAGTCGGGGTACGAGCTGAAGCCGCCGGTGTCCGCGAGCTGGCCCTCGGCGCCGTCCAGATCCTCCGGGAGGAGGCTCCAGACGATGTAGTCGGTGCGGGCCTCGCTCCAGGTGCCGTCCTCGGCGCGGACCCGCGCTATACAGGCGCCGCGCAGGACGCCCTCGCTGATGGAGCCGATCTTCTGGGCCACCTGCTGGGCGGCGGTGTTGTCGGCGGCGGTGCGCAGTTCGATCCGTTCCAGACGCTGGCCGTGGAAGAGCCAGCGGGCGGTGGCGAGCGCGGCCTCGGAGGCATAGCCCTCGCCCCGGGCCCAGGGGGCGATGACGTACATCAGTTCGGTGGAGCGGACATGCCAGTCCGTCTTGTCGAGGCGGATGACGCCCACCAGCCGCTGGGTCAGGAACTCGGTGACGGCGAGGGCGAGGCCATGGCCGGCGGCGCGCTCGGCGGGGGCGCCCCGGGTGATCCAGGCGCGGGCGGCGGCCTCGGGGAACGGCTGGCGCACATCCGTCCAGGCCACGACCTGCTCGTCGTTCATCATCTCGGTGAGGGCGGGCACGTCGTCGTCCTCCAGAGGACGCAGCACCAACCGCTCCGTGCTGATGGAGATGCTGGGGAAGGTGCTCTTCATGTGCCGCTCCGTCATCTCGAAACCTCGAAGTGACCTTTTCGACCGTCAGACCGTCAGGTCCCGCTGAACTGCCCAGCATGCAGCATCGCGGGACCGGATCGCACCACGGGGTGCGCCCCGCGGCCGGGGGCGCACCCCGTGGTGCGGGGGGCGGACGGGGCGTCAGCCGGTGGTGACCGGGAGGACCGAGCCCTGGTAGGTGTCCTCGATGAACCGCTTCACCTCGGCGGAGGCCAGCAGCTCCACCAGCTTGGCGACCCGGGGATCGTCCTCGTCGCCGCGCTTGACGGCGAGGATGTTGGCGTACGGGTTGTCCCGCGCCGACTCCAGCAGGATGGCGTCCTTCGCCGGGCTGAGTCCGGCGTCCTGCGCGAAGTTGTTGTTGATGACCGCGGCGTCGACGTCGTCCAGCGAGCGGGGCAGCTGGGCCGGTTCCAGTTCCTTGATGGTGAGGTTCCTGGGGTTGGCGGTGATGTCCGCGGGGGACGCGTCCGTGGCGGCGTCGTCCTTGAGCGTGATGACGCCCTCGGAGGCCAGCAGCCGCAGGGCGCGGCCCTCGTTGGTGGTGTCGTTGGGGACGGCGACGGTGGCCCCGTCGGGCAGCGCGGTGACGTCCTCGATCTGCTTGGAGTAGACGCCCATGGGTGGCAGATAGGCGTCCGCCACCGGGACCAGGTCGGTGCCCTTGGCCTCGTTGAAGTCGTCCAGATAGGGCTTGTTCTGGTACAGGTTGGCGTCCAGCGAGCCCTCCTGGAGGGCGGTGTTCGGGACGACGTAGTCGGTGAACTCGCGGATCTCCAGGCCGAGCCCGGCGTCCTCGGCGAGATGGTCCTTGATGTAGGTCAGGACCTCGCCCGCGGGGACGGCGGTGGCGCCGACGACGAGGGTGTCGCCGTCGGTGCCGCCGGAGTCCGCGCCGGAGCCGGAGCCGCACGCGGTGAGCCCGAGGGCGAGGGTGAGCGCGGCGGCGGTGACGGTGAGTGCGGAGCGGTGCTTCATGGTGCTGTTCCGGCCGCTGCTCAGAAGGCGGCGACGACGGCGCCGTCGTAGGTGTCGTCGATGAACTTCTTCACCTCGGGCGAGGTGAGCAGCCCGGCCAGCTTCTGGATCCGCGGGTCGTTCTCGTCGCCCTTCTTCACGGCGAGGAAGTTGCCGTAGGGGTTGTCCGTCGGGGACTCGGCGACCAGGGCGTCCTTCGCCGGGCTGAGGTCGGCCTCCAGGGCGTAGTTGCCGTTGATCACGGCCGCGTCGACATCGCCGAGGGAGCGCGGCAGCTGGGCCGCCTCCAGCTCCTTGAACTGGATGTCCTTCGGGTTGGTCGCGATGTCCTTGGGGGTGGCCTCGTAGCCGACGCCGGGCTTCAGGGTGATGACACCGTTGGCCTCCAGCAGCTTCAGCGCGCGGGCCTCGTTGGTGGTGTCGTTGGGGACGGCGACCGTGGCGCCCTTCTTGAGGTCGTCCAGGCTCTTCAGTCCGTCGGAGTAGAGGCCGAGGGGCTCCAGATGGACGGTGGCGCCGGGGACGGCGACGACATCGGTGCCGTTCTTCTTGTTGAAGTCGTCCAGGTAGGGCTGGTGCTGGAAGTAGTTGGCGTCGACCTCGCCGTCCTGGACGGCCGTGTTGGGGGTCACGTAGTCGGTGAACTCCTTGACCTCCAGTTCGAGGTCGGCGTCCGCGGCGAGGTTGGCCTTGACGTAGTTGAGGATCTCGGCCTGCGGGGTGGCGGTGGCGGCGATGGTGAGCGGTCCGCTCGCGCCGGCCGAACCGGAGCCGGAGCCTTCTTCCGAGCCGCAGGCGGAGAGTCCGAGGGTGAGGGCTCCGGCGGCGAGGACTGCGGTGGTGATCTTGGCGGTGTTACGCACGAAAAGTGCCTTTCCTATCGGGTGGTGCGCCCCGCGGTGGTGTGCGGGGAGTCTGGGGGACGGGACCGGACGGGCCGGGGTGGGCCCGGACGGGCCGGGGTCGGGCGGCGTTGCCGGGTGGCGCGGGCCGGGTCAGATGGCCTTGCCGATCTCGGCGGTGCCGGTCTCCTTGGCGCGCAGCAGGGCGAGCCGGGGCATCGGGCCGGAGCGTCCGCCCCGGCGGTGCAGGGAGCGGGCGGCGGCGTCGCCGGCGAACTGGATCAGGGAGATCACCACGGCGAGGATGGCCACGGTGATCCACATCAGCCCGGTCTCGAAGCGCTGGTAGCCGTAGCGGATGGCGAGGTCGCCGAGTCCGCCGCCACCGACCGTGCCAGCCATCGCCGAGTAGCCGATGAGGGCGATGACGGTGGTCGTGGTGGAGGCGATCAGCGAGGGCAGGGATTCGGGGATCAGCACCTTGCGGACGATGGTCCAGGTGTTGCCGCCCATCGACTGCACGGCCTCGACCAGCCCGCCGTCCACCTCGCGGACGGCCGTCTCGACCAGCCGGGCGAAGAACGGGATACCGCCGATGGCGAGCGGGACGATGGCCGCCTCGCTGCCGATGGTGGTGCCGGTGACCCAGCGGGTGAAGCCCATCAGGGCGACCATCAGGATGATGAACGGCATCGAGCGGCCGACGTTCACGACCTGCCCGATGACCTTGTTCAGCACGGTGTTCTGGAGCAGTCCGCCGCGGTCGGTGAGGACCAGCAGCACCCCCAGCGGCAGCCCGGCGGCGACCGCGATCAGGGTCGACCAGCCGACCATCACCAGGGTCTCGGTACACGCCTGCTCCAGCAGCGGCCACATCTCGGACCAGGTCACTTGGCCGCACCTTCCTTGACCGGTTCGCCGGCCGGGGCCGGGTCGCCGTTGTTCACGGGGTCGATCTGGAGTCCCTGCTCGCGCAGGAAGCCGATGGGCACCACGTTGTCCTCGTAGCGGCCGGGCAGTTCGATGCGCATCCGGCCGACCTGGAGGCCGCCGACGGTGTCGATGGCGGCGCCGAGGATGGAGATGTCGATGTTGTAGGTCCGCGACAGCTGGGAGATCACCGGCTGGGTGGCGGTCTCGCCGTGGAAGGTGATGTCCAGGACGGTGCGGTCGTCGGCGGAGGCGTCGCCGGTGACCGGGAAGAGGGCGGCGGCGAGTTCGGAGCCGGGGGTGGCGAGGAGTTCGCTGACCGTGCCGGACTCCACGATCCGGCCCCGGTCCATCAGGGCGGCGGAGTCGCAGACGCTCTTGACCACGTCCATCTCATGGGTGATGAGCAGGACGGTCAGGCCGAGCTGCCGGTTGAGGTCGCGCAGCAGCTTGAGGATCGAGCGGGTGGTCTCCGGGTCGAGGGCGCTGGTGGCCTCGTCGGAGAGCAGCACCTTGGGGTCGCCGGCCAGGGCGCGGGCGATGCCGACGCGCTGCTTCTGGCCGCCGGAGAGCTGGGCCGGGTACGACCTGGCCTTGTCGGCGAGACCGACCAGGTCGAGGAGTTCCAGGGCCTTGCGGGAACGTTCCTTCCCGGACTTGCCGAGGATCTCCAGGGGCAGTTCGACATTGTCCTGGACGGTCCGCGAGGACAGCAGGTTGAAGTGCTGGAAGACCATGCCGATCGCGCTGCGCGCCCGCCGCAGTTCCTTGCCGGCCCGCGGTCCGCGTCCGGCCAGCGCGGTCAGGTCCCGGCCGGCCACGGTGACCGTGCCGGAGGTGGGGCGCTCCAGGAGGTTGACGCAGCGGATGAGGGAGGACTTGCCGGCGCCGGACTGGCCGATGACGCCGAACACCTCGCCCTCGCGCACCTCGAGATCGACGCCGTCGAGGGCGGTGATCTCACGGCCGCGTGAGCGGTAGACCTTGGTGAGGTCCGTTGTCGTGATCACTGGGGTTTCCGTCACTGTCGAGTGCGGGCGTGGATGTGCGCCGCGCGCGGGTGCAGATGGTCGGGAAGGTCGGTCGGGGGGCGACGCGGTTCTCGCCGTGGCGACGGGGCCGACCGGTTCCGGGCGGTTCCGGGCGGTTCCGGGCGGTGCCGGAGCCTGGGCGGTTCCGGGCGGTCCTGGTCCCGGGTCCGACCGGGTGTCCGGGTCCGGGTCCGGGGCTCGGATTCGGGTCCGGTCCGGGGAGAACGGGTGCGCGGGGCGTGCCCGGTCCGCGCTGCCGTACCGTTGCCCGCCGGTCAGGGCGGAGCGGTACGCGCGGAGGCGGGCGGTCTCGCTTCGGGGCGCGAGACGCGGGTGGTGCGGGGGCCCTCTAGAAGGCGCACATTCGACACATACAGCGAGCACCGGGCGGCATGGGCGCCTCGGTCGCGGGGATGCGGCTGCTCGTCGTGGTCATGCGAGCAGTAAAGCAGACGTATGGTCCTTACCGGTGACCGCTGTCCGGATACTGGACACACATGGACAGTGCCGGACGGCGATCGGCGGGGGCCGGACGAGGGGTCAGCGGGCGGCCGAGATCTCCACTCCCCCGCCCGTGACCAGCACGGACAGCGCGGAGAGGTCCCTCACCACCAGATCGGCGTCCAGCTCGGCGGCGGTATGGGTTGTGGCCAACGCCACGGTGGTCATCCCGGCGGCGCGGCCCGCCGCGAGCCCGGCCGGGGCGTCCTCGAACACCACACAGCGGGCGGGGTCGACCCCCAGCCGGGAGGCGGCCAGCAGATAGGGCTCGGGGTCGGGCTTGCCCCGGGTCACGTCCTCGGCGGTGATCAGGGTCTTGGGCAGGATGCCGACCGCGGCGAGCCGGGCCTCGGCGAGCCTGAGGGTGGCGGAGGTGACCACCGCCCAGCGGTCGGCGGGCAGCGCGTCGAGCAGCTCCCGGGTGCCGGGCAGCAGCACGGCGCCGCCGCCCGGCACATCGTCCACCTCCAGCTGCTCGATCCGGGCGACGGCGGCGGGCACGGTGGCGGCGGGCAGCAGATCACCGGCTATCTCGACGGCGGTACGGCCGTGCAGTTCCACGCGGGCGAAGTCCTCGGCGGCCAGTCCGTACTCCGCCGCCCACCGGCTCCAGCAGCGCTGGACGGAGGCGAGGGAGGAGACCAGGGTGCCGTCGTTGTCGAAGAGAAGGGCCTGTGCGTGGATCGTCATGCCCTCGACCCTACGTGGGCCGCGCCGGGCGGCCCGGGGGCGGCGGCACCGGCTGGTGGGAGGCGTAATAAGGTCGTCGGCATGCTTGTAGCCCTGACCCTGGCGACCTCGGTCGCCGCGCTGCTGCTGGCCGCGTGGTGCGGCTGGGCCGCGTACCGGGACCAGCCGACGAAGGACTGGCACTTCATCGGGATGGCCGTGGTCTCGGTGCTGGCGCTGGTCCAGCTGATCGTCGGGATCGTGCAGCTCGCGCGGGGTGAGCAGCCGGACCAGGGGACGACGATCTTCGTGGCGTATCTGATCGGGGCGTTCGCCTGCATCCCGGCCGCCGGGTTCATGTCGCTGGCCGAGCGGACCAAGTGGGGGTCGGTGACGGTCGCCGCGGGCGGGGTGGTCCTGGCCGTTCTGGAGGTGCGGCTCCATGACATCTGGGGAGGCTGAGTCCGAGGTGGGCACGGCCCCACGCGCCCGGCTGATCAGCGGGCCCGGGATCCTGCTGGTCTGGCTCTACGGCGTGATGGTCGTGGGGGCGGTGTCGCGGTCCGCCGTGCAGATCGCCACGCAGTTCGACCGGGCGCCGCTCGCGTATGCGCTGTCCGCGATCGCCGGGGTGGTGTACGGGTTCATCACGTACTCGCTGGTGCGGGGTGGGGAGGCCGCGCGGCGGGCGGCGTTCGTCTGTTGCGCGGTGGAGTTGGTGGGGGTGCTGGGGGTGGGGACCTGGACGCTGGTCGAGCCGTCCGCGTTTCCGGACTCGACGGTGTGGTCGGACTTCGGGATGGGGTATTTGTTCATCCCGGTGATTTTGCCGGTGACGGCTATGTATTGGTTGCGGAGGGGGCGGGGGGCCGGGTTCGTGAGTGCCGGTTCGTGAGTGGTTGCTCGCGCAGTGCCTCCCCCGGAGGGGGCGCCCCCCAGCGCCCCCGACAGACAAAAGCCTTGCGGGCTCAGGCCGTCTGGGCGAATGCCTCCGCCGGCTTTTCCAGGACGATCATCGGGACGCCGTCGTTGCCCTGCTCGGTGCCCACGGTCTCGTAGCCGACCTTCTGGTACAGGCGGAGGTTGGTCTCGCTGCGGTGGCCGGTGTGGAGGCGGAAGCGCTTCGCGCCGTGCCGGTCGGCGAGGGCGGACTCGGCGGCACGGAGGAGGCGGGCGCCGATGCCGTGGCCCTGGAGGCGGGGGTGGACGCAGAGGCGGCCGATCGCGGCGGCGCCGTCCTCGGTGACCGAGCCGCGCACCGCGCCGATCACCTCGTCGCCGAGCCGGGCCACGAAGACACAGTCGGCGGCGATCTCCGCGCGGACCGAGTCGAGGCTCTCGACCAGCGGGTCGATGCGGTAGTTGCCGTAGAGCGCGGCCTCGCTCTGGAAGCACAGGTATTGCAGCCTGAAGATCTGCTCGGCGTCGTGCTCGGCCGCCTCGGAGATGACCACGCTCATGCCCATGTGTGCACGCCTCCCGCTCACCTGTCGCCTGTTGTCCCTCACTCCTATCCCCGTGCTCCACGCGCCGCAACCTCCGGGGTGAGCAATCGCCGCAGACATCCCAGACATCTGGAACGTTCCGGGCCGAGACCGCCCTGTGAGATACCCAACTCCCCCGCGATCTGCCGATAGGCCGGGTCCCGGGGGACGCCATCGCCCGGGGCGCGGTTGCCCCGGGCGGTGTTTCCTCACCCCATCGGGGTGGGCGGCGGTAGGTGGTCGACCCGGTCAGCGGCCGTTGTGGTCCGCGCGGGCCAGCAGGCCGGTGTCCGGCTGGTCGGTGAAGACACCGTCGATACCGGTGGCGAAGTACGCCTGGTAGAGGCCGAGGACATCGCCGTACTGGTCGGCGTCGGTGCCCTTGCGGAAGGCCGGGGGCAGGAACGGGTTCTCGTTGCGCAGGGTGTAGGGGTGGAGGATCAGGCCCACCTTGTGCGCGTCGGCGACCAGCGTGGTCGGCCGGGTGAGATTGCCGGTCGGGTCCTTCGGGATGACCAGGTCCAGGGTGGGGCCGATGCCGTCGGCGTAGGAGGCGATCTCGCGCAGACCGGCCGGCTTGACCAGATCGGCGACGGTGCGCGGGTCACCGGACTCGACGAAGTCGTACGGGCGGGTGTTCGCGCCGGAGAGCAGCACCACCAGCGGGTTGTCGACCAGCTTGTTCAGGCGCTGAATGCTGGTCGGCTCGAAGGACTGGAGGATGACCGGCGAGTTCCACTTGGTGCGGCCGTACTTGCGCAGCACCTTGGCGACCCGCTCCTCCAGGGCGAGGCCCTGCTTGCGGAAGTAGGTGGGGTGCTTCAGCTCGGGGTAGATCCAGACCTGCTTGCCGCGCTTGCGGGTCTGCTCGTCCTGCCACTTCAGCACCTCTTCGAACGTGGGGATCTCCCAGCGGCCGTTGTAGAGGGTGTTGTGCGGACGGTTGGCGGGGATGCGCTCGACGGCCCGCAGGGTCTTCAGCTCGGCGAGGGTGAAGTCCTCGGTGAACCAGCCGGTGGTGGAGACGCCGTCCAGCAGCTTGGTCTTCTTGCGGTCCGCGAACTCCTGATGGGCGGCCACGTCGGTGGTGCCGCCGATCTCCGGCTCGTGACGGCAGACCAGATGGCCGTCCCTGGTGGGGACCAGGTCACCGGCCTCGACGATGTCGGCGCCCAGGTCCAGCGCGAGCTGGTAGGCGCCGAGGGTGTGCTCGGGGCGGTAGCCGCTGGCTCCGCGGTGGCCGATGATCGTCGGCCGGGGGAGGTTTTTGACCCCACCGCCGCCGCCGCTGCCGCTGCCGGATGACGGGCGGGCCGCGTCGGCGGTCGCCGCGCCGGGCAGCCCGAGGACGGCTCCGCCCGCGCCGAGCACGGCCGCCCCGAGCAGCGCCCGCCGTCCCGTGTGCGCCTGGTTCCTCGCCTGCTCGTTCGGGTCCTGCGATCCCATCAGCGGCCTCCTCGCCATCCGCTCCGCACCCCACCGGGGGCGCGATCCCTCCGGCCGGGCGCCGGGTGGTGCGCGCCGATCGTAGGGCGGTGGATATGACGGAAGGGGGGCGCCGACCCGAACACCTGGGTGACGGTGGATGTCGTCCGGGGCGCGGGGTGTGACGGTCCGTCGGAACGTCGGGATACCGGAACGCCGGGATGCCGGGGTGCCGGAGTGGGTGGGCGATGGCGGGGCAGGCGCAACGTCACGTACGGGTTACGGGCGGTCGGCCGGGCGGTCGCACAGATGAACGCAGGTCAATTGTGCGTTAGACCTCGATGAACCCGATGTGCGTCCGGTGGGTCACCGCGAGTATCGTCCTCACCTGCACGGACTTCATAGACATCCCTATCGAAACCCTTGACACCGGAGGGCCCGTTGTCCCGCTTCGCGCTCATCAAGGCAGTGCTCGGACCGATCATGCGCCTGATGTTCCGCCCCCGGGTGGAGGGAGTGGAGAACATCCCGGGCGACGGTCCGGTGATCCTCGCCGGGAACCATCTCACCTTCATCGACTCGATGATCCTGCCGCTGGTCTGCGACCGTCAGGTGTTCTTCATCGGGAAGGACGAGTACGTCACCGGGAAGGGGTTCAAGGGGCGGGCCATGGCCTGGTTCTTCACCGGGGTCGGGATGATCCCGGTGGACCGGGACGGCGGGAAGGGCGGGGTCGCCGCGCTGATGACCGGGCGGCGGATCCTGGAGGAGGGCCGGGTCTTCGGGATCTATCCCGAGGGCACGCGCTCGCCCGACGGGCGGCTGTACCGGGGGCGCACCGGGATCGCGCGGCTGACGCTGATGACGGGGGCGCCGGTGGTGCCGTTCGCGATGATCGGCACGGACAAGATTCAGCCGGGTGGGGCGGGGATGCCGCGGATCGGGCGGGTGCGGGTGACTGTGCGGTTCGGGGCGGCGCTGGAGTTTTCCCGGTACGAGGGGATGGACCGGGATCGGTATGTGTTGCGGGCGGTGACGGATTCTGTGATGACCGAGGTGATGCGGTTGTCGGGGCAGGAGTATGTGGATATGTATGCGACCAAGGCGAAGGATGCGGCGTAGGGTTTGGGTGGTTTTTTGGGTGCGGGTAGGTGGGGGCTGGTCGCGCAGTTCCTCCCCCAGAGGGGGTACCCCCAGCGCCCCTGAGGTGCGACTGACCGTTCTCGGGTGCGGGTTGTGGTCGCTTTTCGCGCAGTTCCTCCCCCAGAGGGGGTACCCCCAGCGCCCCTGGATTGCCCGCCCCTCTGACTTCGGGTGCGGGTTGTGGTCGTTTTTTGCGCTTTTCTCTCGTTTCTGGATTAGTGGGGGATCGGGGATTCCTCCGGGGGGGTTTGGGGGGTGTCCTCTCCGGGGGTGGGGAACCAGAGGACGAAGGTGGAGCCCTCGCCCATTTTGGAGAACAGGTGGATCTGGCCGCCGTGGGACTCCACGATCTGGCGGACGATCGCCAGGCCCAGGCCCGCGTGGCGGTCGCGGGTGTCGGCCGTGTCGTCCTTCGCGCGCCAGAAGCGGTCGAAGACCCGGGCCTGGTCGTGGTCCAGGATGCCGGGGCCCTCGTCCTGGACGGCCATCCACACCCAGCCCTCGCCCCGGCCGGCCGCGACCGTGATGCGGGTGCCCGGCGGAGCCAGCCGTACGGCGTTGGAGAGCAGGTTGCCGACCGCGCGGCGCAGGGCGTCGTGGTCGCCGATGACCGTCAGACCGCCCGCCAGTCTGCGCTGGACGATGAGGCCGCGTTCGGCGGCCAGCGGCGCGAACTCCTCGGCCGCCTCCCGGGAGACCGCGGCGAGATCGACATCCGAGTCGGAGAGCGCGGGCGCGTTGCGGCGGGCGGTGGCCAGGAGGTCCTCGACCAGCCGGGTCATCCGGGTGGTGGCCCGGTCGACGCTGTCGGCGGCGGCCCGGCGTTCGTCCTCGTCGGACTCCTCCGCGGTGAGGACGGCGTCCAGATTGGCGCGGATGATGGCGAGCGGGCTGCGCAGTTCGTGGGAGGCGTCGTCGATCAGCTGGCGCTGGGCCTTGAACGCCTCGTCGAGCCGGTCCAGCATGCAGTCGACGGTGTCGGCCAGCTCGCGCAGTTCGTCCTTGGGGCCGGTCAGCCGGATGCGCTGGGAGAGATCGGTGGCCTGGATCTCGGCGGCGGTCCGGGAGATCGAGCGGACCGGGCGCAGGGCGCGGCCGGAGAGGATCCAGCCGATCAGGGGGCTGGCGACGGCGAGCAGCGCGAGGACGAGGAAGGAGAAGTTGCGCAGATTGCCGAGGGTCTCGTAGTTGACGGCCGCCTCGACCTCCTGGAGCTTCACCACGTCGATCTCGCCGATGTAGTCGTCGTTGACGTACTTCTTCGCCGTGAACTGGCTGCTGACCGGGTGGGCCTCGCCGCTGCGGACGACGGCGACATAGGTCGCGCCGAGGACCATCGCGGTGAGGATGAAGATCAGGCCGGAGTAGAGGACCGTCAGCCGGAAGCGGATGGAGTGGGTGAAGGCGGGGAGCCGGCTGCCGAGGGCGCGGACGACGGCCCGCAGCCGCCGCAGAAATCTCATGGCGTGTCCTTGAGCCGGTAGCCCTGGCGGATCACCGTCTCGATCAGGGGCTCGTCCTCGCCGGTGATCTTCCGGCGCAGGGAGCCGACGGTGACCCGCACGGTGTTGGTGAACGGGTCGGCGTGTTCGTCCCAGACGTGTTCGAGGAGTTCCTCGGCGGGGACGACCCGGCCGGGGCGGGTCATCAGATAGTGCAGCACGCCGAACTCCTTCGGGGTGAGCTGGAGCCGGCGCTCGCCCCGGTACGCCTCGAAGCGGGCGGTGTCCAGGCGCAGTTCGCCGACCTCCACGATCGCCGTGCCGCCGTCCTCGCGGCGCAGCAGGGCGCGGATCCGGGCGAGGAGTTCGGGCAGCGCGAAGGGTTTGACGAGGTAGTCGTCGGCGCCCTCGTCCAGGCCGCGCACCCGGTCGGCGAGGCGGTCGCGGGCGGTGAGCATCAGGATGCGGGGGCCTCCCGGGGTGGCCCGGATGGCCCGGCAGACGGCGAATCCGTCGCCGTCGGGCAGATTGAGGTCGAGGAGCACCAGGTCATAGTCGTTGACGGTGAGCTTCTCGCCGGCCGTGTCGACATCGGGGGCGACATCGACCGCGTATCCGGCGCGGACCAGGCCGACGCGCAGGGCGACGACCAGGTCCTCCTCGTCCTCGACCACGAGCAGTCTCATCTGGGCCTCCGGTGCGGCGCTGTTCCTGGGCGGGTCGTCATGGGTCAGCCGCCGTCGATGATGGTCTCGGCGGCGTCCAGCGCGTCGGCCACGGGGATGGCGAAGCCGATGCCGATGGAGCCGCCCGTCTGCTGGTTCAACGTGGCGATGGCCGTATTGATCCCGATGACCCGGCCCTCGTCGTCGACCAGTGGTCCGCCGGAATTGCCGGGGTTGATGGACGCGTCGGTCTGGAGCGCCCTGCGCCGGCCGCCGTCGCCGAGGCGGACGTCCCGGTCGAGTGCGCTGACGATACCCGAGGTCACCGTGCCGCTGAGGCCCAGCGGCGAGCCGATCGCGAGGACGGTGTCGCCGACGGCGGGCGGCACGCCGGTGGCCAGGTCGGCGGCGTCCAGCCCGCGGGCGGTCTCCGGCTCCAGGACGGCGACGTCGCTTGCGGGGTCCTCGCCGATCACCTCGGCGTCGAGCCGGCGGCCGTCCTGGAGTTCCAGGGTGACCCGGGTGCTGCCCTCGACGACATGGGCGTTGGTGAGGACCCGGCCGCGGGCGTCGAAGACGAAGCCGGAGCCCTGTCCGTTGTCCGTCTCCACGGAGACGACGCTGGGCAGGACCCGCGCGGCGACCGCCTCCAGGTCCCCGGCCCGGACCGGCGCGGCCGTCTCCGGGTCGTCACCGGCGAAGCCCGCGGCCCCGTATCCGGCGGCGCCGCCCGCGAGGATCGCGGCGAGCAGGGTGACCAGCGGGGCGACGGCCCGCGAGGCCCGTCGCCCGGTGGTCCGGGGCGGGGCGGGCTGCGGGGCCTGGAAGGTGGCGTAGGGGGCCGGGGTGTAGGAGGGAGCGGGGTTCGATGCGGGGCTGGTGTCCATGGGCTCGGGTGGGCGGCCGGCGAGGAAGCCGGGGCCGCGGGGTGCGCCCAGGCCGGGCAGGGCGGGCGGGGCGGTCGGCTCACCGGGGTCGGTGGGGCCGGGGTCGGTGGGTGGGGGGAGGGTGCCGCCCCGGTCGCCGAGGTAGCCGTTGGCCCGGGGTATCTCGTGTGCCGGGATGAGGCCGTTGTCGACGGTGGGGACGCCGGGGGGCGGGGCCGGGACGGGGTGGTCCCCGAAGGGGCCGAGGTTCTCCAGCCGGCCGCCGGGGCCGGGATGGCCGTTGTCGCTCACGAGCTGCCTCCTTGGGCGGGGTCGAAGGTTGTCAGGGGAGCCGGGGGAGCCAGGGGAGGAGGGGGAGGAGGGGGAGGAGGGGTGGCCCGGGGAGCCGGGGGGCGGCGGGTTGTCATGGCGGCCGGGAGAGGAGGAGTGGCCCCGGGAGCCGGGGGGCGGCTGGTCGTCACGGCGGCCGGGAGAGGAGGAGCAGCCCCAGGAGCCGGGGAACGGCGGGTCGTCACGGCAGCCAGGAGAAGAGGAGCAGCCCCGGAAGCCGGAGAGCGGCTGGTCGTCACGGCGGCGGCCAGGAGAAGAGGAGTAGCCCCAGGAGCCAGGGAGCGGCGGGTCGTCATGGCAGCCGGGAGAACCAGAGGAGCGACGTCGCGGCGGCGGCCAGCGCGGCGATCAGTCCGGCGGCCACGAACCACGGCCAGATCTCGCGCTCCTCGGTGCGGTAGCCGACGGAGCTGCCGATGTCCTCGTACACCGCCTGGAGCTCCTCGCCGGTCGCGGCCTCGTGGAAGTCGCCGCCGGTGGCCTCGGCGAGGCTTTCCAGGGCGGGGCCGTCGGCCGGGACCTGGATGGTGTCGCCGGAGTCGAGGGTGATCGTGCCCTCCTCGGTGCCGTAGGCGATGGTGGAGACCGGGATCTCCTCGGCGGCGGCCTCCTGGGCGGCCTCCTCGATGGGGCGGCCGGTGGTGTTGGAGCCGTCGGAGAGCAGCACGATGTGGGCGGGCGGGGGCTCGGTCTCGGCGCGTTCGTCCAGGGCCCGGATGGCACCCCGGGCGGCGACCACGGCCTCGCCGATGGCGGTGCCCTCGCCGGTGGTGAGCCGCCGGATGGCGGCGCGCAGCGCCTCCCGGTCGGTGGTCGGCGCCACCGCCACGGTCGCGGAGCCGCTGAACGGGACCAGTCCGGCGTTGAACTGCTCGGGCAGTTGGTCCACGAAGGCGAGGGCGGCCTCGCGGGCGGCCTCGAAGCGGGTGGGGGCGATGTCGGTGGCCTCCATGGACGCCGAGACATCGAAGGCGACGACGATGGTGGCGCGCTCGCGGGGCACCTGGACCTCGGTGACCGGCCGGGCGAACCCGACGACCAGCAGGGCCAGGGCGGCGCAGAAGGCGGCGGCCGGGATGTGCCGGCGGCGGCCGGGGCGGCGCGGCGCGACCTTGTCCAGCAGATCGAGGTTGGTGAACCGGACGGCGTACTGGGTGCGGCGGCGCTGGACCGCGACATAGGCGGCGATCAGGGCGAGCAGCGGCAGCAGCAGCACCAGCCAGACCGGGGAGGTGAGGCTCATGGGGTCTCCGTAGGGTGCCGGGGGTCCGGGCTCATGCCGCGCCCCCGCCGCCGCGGCGGCGCTGGGCCTCGACATGGCGGGCCACGTCCCGCACCCAGTCGCGGTCGGTGCGCAGCCGCAGATGGGCGGCGCCGGAGCGGCGGATGGACTGTTTGATCAGGGCCCGCTGCTCCAGCGCCGCATGGGCGTAGCGTTCGCGCAGCTTGCGGGAGTGGGTGGGGACCTCGCGGCGGCGGCCGGTCTCCGGGTCGACGAGGGTGAGCAGGCCGACGGAGGGCAGTTCCAGTTCGCGCGGGTCGACGGTCTCGATGGCGAGGACCTGGTGGCGACGGGCGGCGACGCGCAGCGGCTGCTCCCAGCCGGTCTCCAGGAAGTCGGAGATGACGGCGATCATCCCGCGGGCGGGCAGTTCGCGCAGCGCGTGCAGGGCCTCGCCGAGGGTGTGCTCGGGGACGCCGGGCTCGACCCGGGGCCGGTCCAGGGCGGCGTAGAGGATGGACAGGAGGTGGCGGCGGCCGGGGCGGGGCGGGATGCGGCGGATGCCGTCGGGGCCGGTGAGCTGGGCGCCGAGGCGGTTCCCGGCGCGTTCGGTGAGGAAGGCGACGGCCGCGGCGGCGCCGACGGCGAGGTCCCGCTTCTCCATCCGGGCGGTGCCGAAGTCCATGCTGGCGGAGGCGTCGAGGACGAGCCAGATGGTCAGCTCGCGGTCGGCGAGGGTGCGCCGGACATGCGGGACGGTGGTGCGGGCGGTGGCGTTCCAGTCCATCATCCGCACGTCGTCGCCGACCAGGTAGGCGCGGGTCTCGGAGACCTCGCTGCCGGGGCCGGGGACGGCGGAGGCGTGGTCGCCCTGGAGGAGGCCGTCGGGGCGCCGGGTGAACAGCAGCTCCAGATGTTTCAGGGCCTGTTCGGGGGTGAGGTCGCGCAGGGTGGGGGAGGTCATGCCGCGGCCTCGTCCCCGGGGGCGGGGCGGGGGCTGATCCGGGGGCGTTCTACGGCGGCGAGCACCTCGTCGACGATCTGACCGGCGCCGATGCCGTCGGCGAGGGCGTCGAAGGAGAGCACCAGCCGGTGGGCGACGACCTCGTGGGCGAGGTCGTGGATGTCCTCGGGCAGGACGTAGCCGCGTCCGCGCAGCAGGGCGAGGGCGCGGGCGGCGGCGACCAGGCCGAGGGTGGCGCGGGGCCCGGCTCCGTGCGCGACCCGGCTGCCGGGCCCGGCGAGCTCACGGGTGGCGACGACCAGGCGGACGGCGTACTCGGCGACGGCGTGGTGCACGAAGACATCGTCGGCGGCGCGCTGGAGGGCGACCAGGGTCTGCGGGGTGAGGATCCGGCGCGGGCGGGGCGGGTCGACGCTCATCCGGTAGAGGATGGCGAGTTCCTCGGACTCGCTGGGCGCCCGGACGTCCACCTTCAGCAGGAACCGGTCGCGCTGGGCCTCGGGGAGTTGGTAGACGCCCTCGGACTCGATGGGGTTCTGGGTGGCGAGGACGAGGAACGGCTCGGGCACGGTGAGGGTGGTGCCGCCGATGGAGACCTGGTGTTCGCCCATGACCTCCAGCAGCGCCGACTGCACCTTGGCGGGGGCGCGGTTGATCTCGTCGGCGAGCACCACATTGGCCATCACGGGGCCGGGCTCGACGTCGAAGGTCTCCTGCGAGGGGCGGTAGATCCGGGTGCCGGTGATGTCGGAGGGCACCAGGTCGGGGGTGAACTGGATACGGGCGAAGTGGCCGCCGACGACCTGGGCGAGGGTCTTGGCGGCGAGGGTCTTGGCGACGCCGGGCACGCCCTCCAGCAGGCAGTGGCCGCGGGCCAGGATCGCGGTGAACATCCGTTCCACCATGCGGTCCTGGCCCACGATCACCCGCTTGACCTCGAAGAGCGCCTCTTCGAGGAGCTTGCCCTCGGAGGCGCTCACAGGGCCGACTCCGGTGTCTCGGCGGTGGTGGCCGCGCCGTCGTTCTTCCAGGGGCAGTCACCGTCGTCGGCGCCGGTGTCGCTGACGGCGCTGTCGGTCTCCTGGACGACGTAGCTGATCTTGTCCTCGGAGGGGTGCTCGTCCCCGGCCAGGGTGGCGCCGCCGGCCGAGAGACCGGCGGCGAGCACGGCGCCCAGGCTGACCAGGAGGCGGGTGCGTCGGGTCATGGTCGGTGACTCCTTCTGTCGTGTGATGACGACGGGGTGAGGAGTCAAGACCATCAGGTGGACGCGAAAAGGGACTTAAAGCGGAGACGCTGCCCCTACTTAGCCTCCGTTTACGGGGCGGCCTGCTTTCCGGAGTCGGCCCCGGAGGCAGCCCCGGAGGCGACCCCGGCGTCGGCCGTCTCCACGGTCTCGGCGGTCTCGGCCGTCTCGGCCGTCTCTGTGGTCTCGGCCGTCTCGGCCGTCTCGGGGGTCTCGGCCGTCTCGGCCGTCTCTGTGGTCTCCAGGCGCTGGCCGCGCAGCAGGAACCACGCCGCCACCGCCGCGGCCAGCAGTACCGCGGCGCCGATGCCCGCCGCCGTGGTCAGACCGTCGACGAAGGACTGCCGGGCCGCGTCCAGCAGCTGCCCGGCGCTCTCCGGGGGCAGCTGACCGGCCGACTCCACGGCACCGCCGAGCGACTCGTGCGCCGCCTGGGGTGTCCCCGGCGGGGCGGCGAAGCCGCGGTAGACGCCGGTGACGATGGAGCCGAGCAGGGCGATCCCGAGCGCGGCGCCGAGTTCGTACGCCGTCTCCGAGACCGCGGAGGCCGAGCCCGCCTGTTCCTTGGGTACGGAGCCGAGGATCACGTCCGCCGTGACGGTGAACGCGAAGCCCGCGCCGATGCCGACGACCAGCAGGGCGGCGCCGAGCAGCGGATAGCCCGTGGACTGCCCCATGAAGGTCAGCGTGCCGAGCCCGAGACCGACCGCCCCGAGCCCGCCGGACACCACGGCCCGCACCGAGAAGCGGCGGGCCGCCCACCCGGCGATCAGACCGGCCGCCACCGCGCCGACCGCGGCGGGCAGCTCGGCGAGTCCGGCCTCCAGGGGCCGCCTGCCCTGCACGAGCTGGAAGAACTGCGACAGGAAGAAGACCAGACCGGACAGACCGAAGATGGTCAGCAGATCGGCGAGGACCGCGCCGCTGAAGCCGCGGTTGCGGAACAGCCGCATGTCCAGCAGCGGCGAGGGCAGGGCGAACTGCCGCCGTACGAAGCCGTACAGCGCGCCCAGACCCAGTACGGCCGACCCGGCGGTGGCCCAGCCGAAGCCATGGCTGGCGGCCTCCTTGATCGCGTACACCACGGCGATCATGCCGACCAGCGACAGCAGCACACTGGCCATGTCCCAGGGGCCGGGGTGCGGATTGCGGGACTCGGGCAGCAGCTTGGCGCCGACCAGCACCAGCACCGCCATCACCGGCAGGTTGATCAGGAAGACCGAGCCCCACCAGAAGTGCTCCAGCAGGAACCCGCCCATGACGGGGCCGATCGCCGTACCGGCGGAGGCGGTGGCGCCCCAGATGCCGATGGCGAGGCTGCGCTCGCGCGGGTCGTGGAAGAGGTTGCGGATCAGGGCCAGGGTGGCCGGCATCAGGGTGGCACCGGCGACACCGAGCAGGGCCCGCGCCACGATCATCAGCTCGGGCGTGGTCGCGTAGGCGTTGAGCACGGAGACCGCGCCGAACGCCGTCGCGCCGATCAGCAGGATCCGCTTGCGGCCGATGCGGTCACCGAGGCTGCCCATGGAGACCAGCAGACCGGCGATGACGAACGAGTAGACGTCACCGATCCACAGCAGCTGGTTCCCGGTGGGGTCGAGGTCCTCACTGATGTACGGGGTGGCCAGGCCGAGGACGGTCGCGTCGACGGCCACCAGCAGTACGGCGAGCACCAGGACGGCCAGTGCCAGCCAGCGCCCGGGGCGCTTCACCACCTCGGTCGGGGCCGCCGACCGCACGGTGCTGCTCATGATTCCTCTCTCCGTATCGCTCCGCCGAGCAGCAGCTCGACGATCATGTTCTCGAAGTCCTTGGCGGCGACCCGGCCGTCCATCACGGCCCAGGCCGCGGAGCCAACCAGCCCGTAGAGGGCCTCGGTGAGCCAGACGGGGGTCAGATCGATGCGGAACTCCCCGGCGTCCTGGCCGCGCCGGAACAGCGCGCAGATCCGCGCGTCCAGCCGGGCCCAGCCGGCGTTCTGCTCCTCGCCCTCGAAGAGCTGGTTCTCGGTGACCAGGAAGCCCAGCAGTCCGGCCGCCGGCTCGATCTCGCGGACGAGTCTGCGGACGGCGTCGGCGGCGGGGCCCTCGTCGAGCCGGGCCCGGTCGAGGGCCGTCTCGCACGCGGCGATGCCCTGGGCCTCCAGGGCCCGGATCAGGGCGTCCCGGCCGGCGAAGTGCCGGTGCAGGGTGGCACGGCTGATCCCGGCGGCCTTGGCGACCTCGTCCATGGTCGCGGTGGCTTTGTGGGTCAGCAGGGCCGCGGCGGTGCGCAGCACATGGTCACGATCGACAGCCATGAGACGACGATAACCCATTTGAGACACTCTTGTCTCACGGAGGGGGTGTGTGAGGTCGCTCACGGAGCGGGGGTCGACCAAACGCGCAGGTCAGTGCCAGGGGAGGTGGGCGCGGTGGGTCCAGTACGCCTCGGGGGCCTCGGTCAGCGTCGCCAGCCGGGCGAGCTGGTCGTCGTCCAGGTCGACCACGGCGGCATGCAGATTGGCGGCGAGCTGGGTGACCGTCGTGGCGCCGGAGAGCACCACCCCGGCCCAGGGCTCGCGCAGGATCAGCGCGAGGGCGACGGCGTCGGCGCCCTGCCCGGTCTCCTCGGCGACGGCCCGCAGCGGCTCGGGGGCGTGCGGCGCGGCGAGCCGGCCGTTGGCCATCGCCTCCTTGACGATCACCGTCAGCCCGGCGTCGTGCGCCTCGGCGAGCGCGGCCCCGGCCGAGGTCTCCAGCGCGTTGTACGTCGACTGGACGGTACGGAAGAGGGGCTCGCCGTCGACGGTCACGGCGAGGGCGGCGCGGATGGCGTCCGCCTGGGCGGGGCCGCTGGTGGAGAAGCCGACGGTGACGCCGTCGGCGGCGGCCGTCTCGGCGAGGCGGGCGTGCAGGGCCCGGTCGGTGAGGGCCGGGCTGTCGGGGGTCACCGAGTGGATCTGGTAGAGGTCGAGACGGTCGCCGAGGAGGGCGCCGGTCTCGCGGCGCTGGCGCTCGTAGGCGGCGAGGGAGTGGTCCTTGACCTCGTGCCGCTCGGCGTCGAGGGCCCAGTCGGCGGTGTAGGTGTAGCCCCATTTGCTGCCGATGACGAGGTCGTCGATGCCGGGGTGGGCGGTGAGCCAGTCGGCGAGGAACTCCTCGGCGCGGCCGTAGGAGCGGGCGGTGTCGATGTAGCGGACGCCCTGGGCGTAGGCGGCGGAGAGGAGTTCGGCGGTGCGGGTGCGGAGGGCGTCGGCGGTGCGGGTCTCTCCGAGGGCTTCGGCGCGGTCGAGGGTGATGTACGCCGGGCGGCCGATCGCGGCCAGGCCGAGGCCGATGTGGGCGGTGGGGGCGGTTGCCTTGGCCAGGCGGGACAAGGGCATCGCGGGCTCCGTTGGTTGCGTTGATCGCGTTGCGTCGGCGGTTTTCGGCGCCGGTGCGATCAACATAACCCGGGGGCGCGTCGGGGGGTGAGTGGAGAAGGGGAGAGGGCGGGTGCGGGTGCGTCGTGGCTGGTCGCGCAGTTCCTCCCCCAGAGGGGGTACCCCCAGCGCCCCTAAAAAGACACCCCCGCGTTGCCCAGCCCTCTCCTCGAAGGACCCCTTGGCTGAGGGCTCAGCCCCGCGCCTTCGCCGCCGCCCACTGGTGCTGGCGTGCCAGGTCCGCCTTCACCTCTGCCAGCTGGATCGCGACCGCGCTGGGGGCCGTGCCGCCTCGGCCGTCTCGGGATGCGAGCGCGCCGGGGACGTTCAGGACCGTGCGGACCTCGGGGGTGAGGTGGGTGGAGATCTTGGCGAACTGCTCGTCCGTGAGGTCGGCCAGTTCCTTGCCCTCGGCCTCCGCCGCCTTCACGCACTCCCCCGCCACCTCATGGGCGACGCGGAACGGGACGCCCTGCTTGACCAGCCACTCGGCGATGTCGGTGGCCAGGGAGAAACCGGCCGGGGCGAGTTCCTCCAGGCGCTCGCGGTGGACGGTGAGGGTGGCCATCATGCCGGTGAAGGCGGGCAGCAGGATCTCCAGCTGGTCGATGGAGTCGAAGACCGGCTCCTTGTCCTCCTGGAGGTCCCGGTTGTAGGCGAGCGGGAGGGCCTTGAGGGTGGCCATCAGTCCGGTGAGGTTGCCGATCAGACGGCCCGACTTACCGCGTGCCAGCTCCGCGATGTCCGGGTTCTTCTTCTGCGGCATGATCGAGGAGCCGGTGGAGAAGGCGTCGTGCAGGGTGACGAAGGAGAACTCCTTCGTGTTCCAGATGATGACCTCCTCGGCGATCCGGGAGAGGTTCACCCCGATCATCGCGGTGATGAAGGCGAACTCGGCGGCGAAGTCCCGGGAGGCCGTGCCGTCGATGGAGTTACCGGCGGAGCCGTGCTCGAAGCCCAGCTCCTCGGCCACCGCCTCCGGGTCCAGGCCGAGCGAGGACCCGGCCAGCGCGCCGGAGCCGTACGGCGAGACGGCGGTGCGCTCGTCCCACTGGCGCAGCCGCTCGGCGTCCCGGGACAGCGCCTGCACATGGGCGAGGACATGGTGGGCGAACAGCACCGGCTGGGCGTGCTGGAGATGGGTGCGGCCGGGCATCGCCACCTCCGGGTGGGCCTCGGCCAGACCGACCAGGGCGTCCTGGAGAGCGGCGATCAGCGCGCCGATCGTCCGGGCGTGGTCGCGCAGATACATCCGGAAGAGCGTCGCCACCTGGTCGTTGCGGGAGCGCCCGGCGCGCAGCTTGCCGCCGAGGTCGGGGCCGAGCCGCTCCAGCAGGCCGCGCTCCAGGGCGGTGTGGACGTCCTCGTCGGCGATGGTGCCGGTGAAGGAGCCGTCGGCGACATCCGCCTCCAGCCGGTCCAGCCCGGCGATCATCCGGGTCAGCTCGTCCTCGGTGAGCAGCCCGGCCGTGTGGAGCACGCGCGCGTGGGCGCGGGAACCGGCGATGTCGTAGGGGGCCAGCCGCCAGTCGAAGTGGACGGACGCGGACAGCTTGGCCAGGGCCTCGGCGGGACCGTCGGCGAAACGGCCGCCCCAGAGCCGAACGTCACCGCTGTTGCTGCTCACTCGCTTTGCTCCTCACTCCGCACCCAACCCGTCCTGCATGAGTATGCAGACCCCTGCATGATCAGTCAATTTCCCCGGCGCCACCACCCTCCCACCTTCCCATTGCCCTGCGATCGTTAGGCGGAATAACCTTTAGGCGTGGGAAAGACATATGAGCGCATAGACGGAAGACTCCGTACGTTCATCGAGGAGCAGCCGCTCTTCTTCACCGCGACCGCCCCGCTGTCCGGCGAGGGGACGGTCAACCTCTCCCCCAAGGGCCTCAAGGGCTCCTTCGCCGTGCTCGACGCGTCGACGGTCGCGTATCTCGACTTCGCCGGTTCGGGCGCCGAGACCATCGCGCATCTGCGCGAGAACGGCCGGATCACGCTGATGTGGTGCGCCTTCCAGGGGCCGCCGAACATCGTGCGGGTGCACGGCACCGGCGAGCCGGTCTTCCGCGACGACCCGCGCTTCCCCGGACTGCTGGCGCACTTCCCCGGCATCGACCCCACCCCGCACGGACTGCGCGCGATCATCGTCGTCACCGCCGAACTGATCCGCGACAGCTGCGGCTACTCGGTCCCGCTGATGACCTACGACGAGGACCGGGATCTGCACGGGCGGCGGTTCGCGCGGGAGGACGACGCCTCGCTCGACGCCTACTTCCAGAAGAAGGAGCATGTGGCCCGCTCCCTCGACGGATTGCCCGGACTGCCGCTGCCCCTGCCGCCGACCCCGGCGTAGCGCCCCGCCGAGGGACGACAGCCCGCCCCGAACGGGTCACCCGCGCTGCCGGGCCCGGGGGTGCGCCCTAGCGTCGGCGCCATGCGCCCCGTACTCGCCGCCGCCCTCGCCCTGTTCACCTCCGCCGCCCTGCTGGGCGCGGCGCCGTCCCCCACCGACTCGGAGCCGCTGCCGCTGCCCGGACGGATGGCCGACACCGGGGGCGGCGACCAGCTGATCACCGCCGTGGCCCCGGACACCGGCTCCACCACCGGCACCGTCACCTGGTGGGACCGGCGGGACGACGGCACCTGGACCGAGTCCGGTTCCGCGCCCGCCCGGTTCGGGGCCAGGGGCCTGGTCGACGGCGGCACCCGCGAGCAGGGCACCAACACCACTCCGACCGGCCTGTACGACCTGCCGTACGCCTTCGGCATCGAGCCCGCGCCGCCCGGGACGACGTACGCCTTCCGGGCGGTGCGGGAGGAGTCCTGGTGGTGCCAGGACAACGCCTCGAAGGACTACAACCGCTGGAGCGAGCCGCGCGCCGCCGACTGCCGCGCCGACCAGGCCGAACACCTGGTGACCTATGGCACGCAGTACGCCCACGCGCTCGTCATCGGCTTCAACTACGACGCCCCGGTGCGCGGGCGCGGCGCCGGGATCTTCCTGCATGTGAACGGCAGCGGACCGACGGCCGGCTGTGTCTCCGTACCGGCCGACGCCATGCGGACGATCCTGGCCTGGGCGCGGCCCTCGGCCCGCCCGCACATCGCGATCGGGACGGAGTCCGGAGCCACCGCCGTCACCACGTACTGACCACGTACTGACCGACCGCGTACGGACCGACCGGGTGCTGAACGCGGCGCCGACCCGGCACGTATCTCTGGGCCAAGGGACTCCGACACCACCGTTGCCCCCGTCCCCGGAGGAACCGTGACCAGCACGCTCGCAGGCGGCCGTGCCGCCCGGCGGCAGACGATGCGCCGTATCCGCCCGCGCCGCTCCCCCGCCGTGCCCCTGCTGATCGCGGTGTGGGCGGGCGCGGCGGCGGTGCTGTGGCTGTGGTGGCACAACACCCCCTCGATCGGCGACGACACCGGCCGGATCATCAACGCGGGCCGGATCACCGGACTCCTCGCGGGCTATCTGATGGCGCTGGTGGTGCTCCAGATGGCCCGGGTGCCCGCGCTGGAGCGGCGGGTCGGCTCGGACCGGGTGGCCCGCTGGCACGCCATGACCGGCCGCTACACCCTCTGCCTGGTCCTCGCCCATGTCTTCCTGATCATGTGGGGCTACGCCCGTCAGGCGGGCCTCGGCCTCGCCGACATCGTCCGCCAGACCACCGACTCCATCGACCAGCTCCCCGACGTGGGCAAGGCCGCCATCGGCACCGCCCTGCTGGTGCTGATCGGCCTGGTCTCCATCGGCCCGGTCAGGCGCCGCATGCCGTACGACACCTGGTACCACGTGCATCTGACGACCTACGCGGCGGTGTTCCTGACGTTCTGGCACCAGATCTCCACCGGCAACGACTTCGCCGTGCAGCCGGTCGCGAAGACCTTCTGGTACGGGCTGTACGGGGTGGTCACCGCGCTGGTGCTGTGGTTCCGGATCCTCACCCCGATCCGGCTGAACCTGCGCCACCGGATGCGGGTCGAGGCGGTCATCGAGGAGTCGCCGGGGATCGTGTCGGTGCTGATCGGCGGGCGCCGGCTGCACCGGATGGGCGCCGAGGCCGGGCAGTTCTTCCGCTGGCGGTTCCTCGCGCCCGGTATGCGCTTCAGCTCCCACCCGTACTCCCTGTCCGCCGCGCCGCGCCCCGACCTGCTCCGGATCACCGTGAAGGCGATCGGCGACCACAGTGCCGGGCTGCGCGGGCTGCGTCCCGGCACCCGGGTGTGGGCGGAGGGCCCGTACGGCGCCCTGACCGCGTCGCGGCGCAGCCGGGGCAAGGTGCTGCTGGTGGCGGGCGGGGTCGGGATCACCCCGATGCGGGCACTGTTCGAGACCCTGCCCGGCGCGGCCGGTGACATCACCCTGCTCTACCGGGCCACCACCACCCAGGACCTCGCCCTGTGGGACGAGCTGGCCGCCATCGCCGACGAGCGGGGCGCCCGGCTGATGTACGCGGTGAACAGTCCGAACGGCGCCCGCCCCGACATCTCCGCCGAGACCCTGCAACGCAAGATCCCCGACATCGACCGCCACGACGTGTTCCTGTGCGGGCCGCCCGGCTTCGCCCAGACGGTGTACGAGGCCCTGCGCGGCGCGGGTGTTCCGGCCCGCCGCATCCACCACGAGTCGTTCGCGATGTGAGCGGGCGTCACGAGCATCAGGAGACCGGCAGACCATGAAGAAGAGCCACCCCGTTCGGCGTGCCGTGCTCGCCACCGCGGCCACCGTGTCCGGCGTCGTGCTGCTGCTGTCGATGAAGCCGGGCGCCGACCCCGGCGCCGCGGCGGCCGGCACCCGCCCCCCGGCCGCCGGCCAGCAGTCCGCGCAGGGCGGCGCCCAGCCCGCGGGCACCGGCACGGTCACGGGCACCGCCGCGCAGACCCAGTACGGCCCGGTCCAGGTACGGATCACGGTCACCGGCGGAAAGATCACCGAGGCGGAGACGGTCCAGGCCCCGACCGGCGGCCAGAGCACCCAGATCACGGCAAACGCCGTACCCAAACTCAACGCGGCGGCGATCGCCACCGGCACCGCCCAGATCGACGCGATCTCCGGAGCGACGTACACCAGCGCCGGCTACAAACAATCCCTCCAATCCGCCCTGGACCAGCTGAGCAAGGAAAGCCCCGACCCCACCGAACAGCCACCCACCGCACCGGCCCAGCGGCAGGTACTGACCGGCGAGGCGGCCCGGACCCAGTACGGCCCGGTGCAGGTACGGATCACGGTCACCGGCGGAAAGATCACCGAGGCGGAGACGATCCAGGCCCCGACCGGCGGCCAGAGCACCCAGATCACCGCGAACGCCGTACCCAAACTCAACGCGGCGGCGATCGCCACCGGCACCGCCCAGATCGACGCGATCTCCGGAGCCACCTACACCAGCGCCGGCTACAAACAATCCCTCCAATCAGCCCTGGACCAGTCCGGTGGCTGAGCCGGTGGCCGCTCCCGTCGGGGTCCGGCATGTGGAGGAGGTCATGGGGACCGTCTTCTCGCTGGATGTCCGGGGCGGTGACGCGCGGGCGGTGGCGGCGGCGGTACGGGAGGTGGTCGCCGGGCTGCACGAGGCCGACGCGGTGTTCAGCACGTACCGCGAGGACAGCCAGGTGTCGCGGCTGGCGGCGGGGGAGCTGACGGTGGAGCAGTGCGCGCCGGAGGTCGCCGAGGTGCTGGGGCTGGCGGCGGAGGCGAAGCGGGTGAGCGAGGGGTGGTTCAGCCCGCGCTACCGGGGGCGGCTGGATCCGACCGGGATCGTGAAGGGCTGGTCGGTGGAGCGGGCGGCGCTGCGGCTGGCGGGGGTGCCGGGGGTGACGGGCGTGAGTGTGAACGGCGGCGGGGACGTGCAGTTGCTGGGCGCTCCGGCGGACCGTCCATGGCGGGTGGGCGTCGCGGATCCGCTGCGACCGGGGGGTCTGGCGGCGGTGATCTCGTCCTCGGGGCTGCCGGAGCTGGCGGTGGCGACATCGGGCACGGCGGAACGGGGCGCGCACATAGTGGACCCGCGCACGGGCCGCTCCGCGGTGACGGACCTCCTGGCGGTCACGGTGGTGGCCCCCCGCCTGACCTGGGCGGACTGCTGGGCCACAGCAGCCTTCGCCATGGGCTCCCGAGAGGGCCTGACGTGGCTGGAGTCCCTGCCGGACGTGGAGGCCCTACTGATCACGGCGGGGGACGAGGTCCGGTGCACGGGGGGTTTGGCGGCACGGCTGGGGTGAGCGGGGTGCCGTCGGCGGGTTTTCAGGGGCGGGGGGACCGTCGGCGGGTTTTCAGGGGCGGGGGGACCCCCCCGCTTTCAGGGGCGCGGGGAACCGCGCACGGCTGGGGAACCCACTCGCACCTGTCACGCAGATAGGTACAACGCCCGGCCTTCAGGGGCGCGAGGAACTGCGCGAGCAACCACCCACCACCCGCACAAGAAAACGCACCTCAACCACCCCTCCCAGGGGCGCGGGGAACTGCGCGACCAGCCCCCACCGACCCGCACCCGCCCCCCGAACCCGCACCCGACCCGACCCGCACCCGAAGAACACCCCCCCTCACCCCCCGTTCTGAGCCAACCGCAGCAAATGATCCGCCAACGCCTGCCCCCCTTCAGCCCCCCGGCTGATCAGCAGCAACGTATCGTCCCCGGCGATCGTCCCGAGGATGTCGTGCAGCTCGGCCTGATCGATCGCCGAGGCCAAGAACTGCGCCGCCCCCGGAGGGGTCCGCAGCACCACCAGATTCGCCGAGGCCTCCGCGGAGATCAGCAGCTCCGCCGACAGCCTCCGCATCCGCTCCTCCTTCGCCGACTCCCCGAGCGGCGCCCGCGGTGTGCGGAACCCGCCCTCGCTGGGCACGGCGTAGATCAGATCACCGTCGTTGTCCCGGATCTTCACCGCGTTCAGCTCGTCCAGGTCCCGCGACAGCGTGGCCTGCGTGACACTCAGCCCGTCGTCCGCGAGCAGCTTCGCGAGCTGGCTCTGCGACCGCACCGGCTGCCGGTTGAGGATGTCCACGATCCGCCGGTGCCGCGCGGTGCGCGTCTGCGGCACCGACGCCCCCGACGCCCCTTCGGCATCCCGGTCCCGGTCCCGGTCCCGTTCCTGACCCTGCGCCTGACTCATCGTCGTCTCAATCCCCGGTTCATTCGCCGGATCGTCCGTCCCCGCTCGCCGCGTCGAGGACACCCGGCAGGGCCCGCAGCAGCGCCGCCACCTCGTCGTCGCCGAGATTCAGCGGCGGCATCAGCCGTACGACATCGGGGGCGGGCGCGTTGACCAGGAAGCCGGCGTCCTGGGCCGCCTGCTGCACCCGCGGTGCGAGCGGCTCCGTGAGCACGATACCCAGCAGCAGCCCCGCACCCCGGACATGCGCGACCAGCGGATGTCCGAGCGCCTCGATCCCGTCCCGCAGACTCCCGCTCTGCCGCTTGACGTTGTCCAGCAGCCCCTCGTTCGCGATGGTGTCGAGCACGGCGAGCCCGGCGGCGCAGGCCACGGGGTTGCCCCCAAACGTCGTCCCGTGCTGGCCGGGCTGGAGGAGGTCCGCGGCGCGGCCGAAGGCGACCGTCGCGCCCAGCGGCAGCCCGCCGCCGAGCCCCTTGGCGAGGGTGACGACATCGGGCAGCACCCCCTCGTGGGCCTGGTACTCGAACCAGTGCCCGGTGCGGCCGATCCCGGTCTGCACCTCGTCCAGCACCAGCAGGCTGCCGGTCGCGGCGGTGATCGCGCGGGCGGCCTTGAGATAGCCGGGCGGCGGGACGACGACGCCGTTCTCACCCTGGACCGGCTCGATGATGACGAGCGCGGTGTCCTCGGTGACGGCGGCGGCCAGCGCCTGCGGGTCGCCGTAGGGGACATGGGTGACATCGCCGGGCAGCGGGCGGAAGGGGGCCTGCTTGGCGGGCTGGCCGGTGAGGGCGAGGGCGCCCATGGTGCGGCCGTGGAAGCCGCCGTCGGTGGCGACCATATGGCCCCGCCCGGTGAGCCGCCCGATCTTGAAGGCGCCCTCGTTGGCCTCGGCGCCGGAGTTGCAGAAGAAGACCTTGCCGTCCCGGCCGAACAGCTGGAGCAGCCGTTCGGCGAGCGCGATGGGCGGTTCGGCGACGAACAGGTTGGAGACATGCCCGAGGGACGCGATCTGCCGGCTCACCGCCTCCACCACGGCCGGGTGGGCGTGGCCGAGCGCGTTGACCGCGATGCCGCCGACGAAGTCGGTGTACCGGGTGCCGTCGGCGTCCCAGAGCTTCGCGCCCTCGCCGCGGACCAGGGGCAGCCGCGGGGTGCCGTAGTTGTTCATGAGCGAGCCCTGCCAGCGCTGGGTCAGCTCGTCGTTGGCGGTCATGCGGTATCCCCCTGCGGCTCGTCGGGCACGACCATCGTGCCGATGCCCTCGTCGGTGAAGATCTCCAGCAGGATCGAGTGCTGGACCCGGCCGTCGATGACCCGGGCGGTGGTCACCCCGTTACGGACGGCGTGCAGACAGCCCTCCATCTTGGGCACCATCCCGGCGGACAGCTCCGGCAGCAGCTTCTCCAGCTGGCGCGCGGTGAGCCGGCTGATCACCTCGTCGCTGTGCGGCCAGTCCTCGTAGAGGCCCTCGACGTCCGTGAGGACCATGAGGGTCTCGGCGCCCAGCGCCGCGGCGAGTGCCGCAGCCGCCGTATCGGCGTTGACGTTGTAGACATGGCCGTCGTCCTGGCTGCGGGCGATGGAGGAGACCACCGGGATCCGGCCGTCGGCGAGCAGGGCCTCGATGGCGCCGGTGTCGATGCCGGTGATCTCGCCGACCCGCCCGATGTCGACGAGTTCGCCGTCGACCCGGGGCCGGTGCTTGACGGCGGTCATGGTGTGGGCGTCCTCGCCGGTGATCCCGACGGCCAGCGGTCCGTGCTGGTTGAGCAGCCCGACCAGCTCCCGCTGCACCTGCCCGGCGAGCACCATCCGGACGACGTCCATGGCGTCCTCGGTGGTGACCCGGAGGCCGGCCTTGAACTCGCTGACGATGCCGTGCCGGTCGAGGGCGGCGCTGATCTGCGGGCCGCCGCCGTGCACGACGACCGGCTTGAGCCCGGCGTGCCGCAGGAAGGCGACGTCCTGGGCGAAGGCGGCCTTCAGTTCCTCGTTCACCATGGCGTTGCCGCCGAACTTGATGACGACGGTCTTCCCGTGGTGCCGGGTGAGCCAGGGCAGGGCCTCGACGAGGATCTGCGCCTTGGGCAGCGCGGTGTGCTTACGGGTGGCGGTCATGACGAGTACGCGCTGTTCTCGTGGACGTAGTCGGCGGTGAGGTCGTTGGTCCAGATGGTGGCGGTGTCGGTGCCGGCGGCCAGATCGGCGACGATGTGCACCTCGCGGAAGCGCATGTCGACCTGGTCGCGGTCCTCACCCACCCCGCCGTCCCTGCACACCCACACGCCGTTGATGGCGACGCTCAGCCGGTCGGGCTCGAAGGCGGCGGAGGTGGTGCCGATGGCGGAGAGCACCCGGCCCCAGTTGGGGTCCTCGCCATGGATCGCGCACTTGAGGAGGTTGTTGCGGGCGATGGAGCGGCCCACCTCGACAGCGTCGTCCTCGCTTGCCGCGTTCACGACCTCGATCCTGATGTCCTTGCTGGCACCCTCGGCGTCCCGGATGAGCTGCTGCCCGAGGTCGTCGCAGACGGCGCGGACGGCCTCGGCGAACTCGGCGTGGTCCGGGACGGTCCCGGAGGCGCCGGAGGCGAGCAGCAGCACGGTGTCGTTGGTGGACATGCAGCCGTCGGAGTCGACCCGGTCGAAGGTGGTCCGGGTTGCCGCGCGCAGCGCCTCGTCCAGGACGGGGCTGTCGAGGTCGGCGTCGGTGGTGAGGACGACCAGCATGGTGGCGAGGCCGGGCGCGAGCATCCCGGCGCCCTTGGCCATCCCGCCGACGGTCCAGCCGTCCCCGGTGACGACCGACGTCTTGTGCACGGTGTCGGTGGTCTTGATGGCGATGGCGGCCTTCTCCCCGCCGTGCCCGGACAGCTCCGCCGCGGCGGTCTCGACGCCGGTCAGCAGCTTGTCCATGGGCAGGAGCACACCGATCAGCCCGGTGGAGCAGACGGCGATCTCGGCCGCGCTGTGCCCGAGCACCTCGGCGGCCTTCTCGGCGGTGGCGTGGGTGTCCTGGAAGCCCTTCGGGCCGGTACAGGCGTTGGCGCCGCCGGAGTTGAGGACCACGGCACTGACCGTGCCGCCCTTGAGGACCTGCTCCGACCAGAGCACCGGCGCGGCCTTCACCCGGTTGGAGGTGAAGACGCCCGCGGCACAGCGGCGGGGGCCGGTGTTGACCACGAGGGCCAGGTCCGGGTTGCCGCTCTCCTTGATCCCGGCGGTGATGCCCGCCGCCGTGAATCCCTGTGCTGCCGTGACACTCACTGCGTCTCCTCGTGCGCCGCTCCGGCCGTGCGGGGCCGGGGTGCGGCTTTCGTCGTGGTCCGCGGCCCGGTGGCCACGCCCGGGTGGCTCACGGTGCGACTCCGATGGTGGACAGACCCGTGGTCTCGTCGAGTCCGAGGGCGAGGTTCATGCTCTGCACGGCGCCGCCCGCGGTGCCCTTGGTCAGGTTGTCGATGGCGCTGATCGCGATGATGCGTCCGACGGCCGCGTCATACGCGACCTGCACCTGAACGGCGTTGGAACCCTGTACGGACGCGGTGGCGGGCCACTGGCCCTCGGGCAGCAGCCGGACGAACGGCTCGTCGGCGAACGCCTTCTCGTAGGCGGCCCGCACGCTCTCCCCGGTGACCCCCTCCCGCGCCTTGACATTGCAGGTGGCGAGGATGCCGCGGGGCATCGGCGCGAGGGTCGGGGTGAAGGAGACGGCGATCCGCTCCCCGGCGACCGCGCTGAGGTTCTGGGTCATCTCGGGGGTGTGCCGATGGCCGCCGCCGACGCCGTACGGCGTCATGGAGCCCATCACCTCGGAGCCGAGGAGATGCGGCTTGGGCGCCTTGCCCGCCCCGGAGGTGCCGGAGGCGGCGACGACCACGGCCTCGGGCCCGGCCAGCCCGGCGGCGTAGGCCGGGAACAGGGCGAGCGAGACGGCCGTGGGGTAGCAACCGGGCACCGCGATGCGCTTGGACCCCTCCAGCGCGGCGCGGGCGCCCGGCAGTTCGGGAAGCCCGTAGGGCCAGGTCCCGGCGTGCGCGGAACCGTAGAAGGTCTCCCAGTCGGCGGCGTCCCGCAGCCGGAAGTCGGCGCCCATGTCGATCACCAGGACATCGGGGCCGAGCCGCTCGGCGACGGCGGCGGACTGGCCGTGCGGCAGCGCGAGGAAGACCACGTCGTGCCCGGCGAGCGCCTCGGGCGTGGTCTCCACGAGTATCCGGTCGGCCAGGGGCGCCAGATGCGGCTGGACCGCGCCGAGCCGCTGCCCGGCGTTGGAGTGGGCGGTCAGCGTGCCTGTCTCGACCTCGGGGTGGGCCAGGAGCAGCCGCAGCAGCTCCCCGCCCGCATATCCACTCGCCCCGGCCACCGCCGCACGTACCGTCATGGAACCCTCCTCTGGGATGGCATGACTATACGCAGGTCTGCACGTTTATGCAATCGGTGCGATCGCGCCCCGGGGCCACCGCGGACCACCCCGGGCTGCTCCGCATCACCCCGCATCACCCCGGATTACTGTCCACCGCGAGGCCCGGCCACTCCGCGACCTGCATCACTGCGGACAGGCACCCCGTTGTCAGTGCCCCCGACTACCTTCGCTCCCATGAGCGATCAGCTGTGGGTGGGGATCCGGGACCGGGTCGAGGCGCTGCGGGACCGGCCCGGGAGCGGGACGGTGTTCGGCATGCAGGGGCACGGATGGGTACTGGACGGGACACTGAGCGCGGCCGAGCTGGCGGAGCTGGAGTCCTGGCTCGGGGTGCGGCTGCCGGAGGAGTACCGGGGCTTTCTGCGGGAGGTCGGCGCGGGCGGGGCCGGGCCCTCGTACGGGGTGTTTCCGGTGCGCCGGGAGGAGGGGCGGTGGGCCTGGGACGGGGACGGGGGCGATCTCACCGAGACCGCGCGGCTCGCCGAGCCGTTCCCGGGGCGCGTGCATGCCCCGGAGGTGCTGGAGAGACTCGCCGCCTCCCGGCCCGAGGAGGAGGACTTCACCATCGACGGCGAGTTCGCCGAGGACGCCTTCGACGACGCCATGGAGACCTGGGAGGAGCGCCGGAGCGACGTGATGTTCGCCGTGGAGCGCACGGTGGGCGCGGTGGCGCTGTGCCATCGCGGCTGCGCGCTGCGCCAGTGGCTGGTGGTCTCCGGCCCGCACCGGGGCACGATGTGGGCCGACGACCGGGCCGACGAGGCCGACCTCGAACCCCTCCTCGACGCGACCGGCGCCCCGCTGACCTTCGCCCGCTGGTACCTGGACTGGCTGGAGGAGTCCGAGCGCGCGGTCGCCGCCGCTCCGGTGGCCTGAGGGCGGGCGGGGCTGTCAGTGGCGGTTGCTACGGTCGCCGTATGCGCATCAGCGAGGAGACGGTGGTCCCGGCCGGTCCGGAGGAGACCTGGCGGCTGGTGACCGAGGGCCCCGAGGTCGAGCGGTGGTACGCGTTCGGGGGCGCGGAGATCGATCCGGTCCCCGGCGGCGCGATCCGGCTGAGCTGGGACGAGCACGGTGTCTTTCCGGCGCGGGTGGAGGCGGTCGAGCCGGGCCGGCGTTTCGCCTTCCGCTGGCTGCCGGAGCCGGGCGACCTGGTCGAGATCACCCTGACCCCGGCGGCGGACGGCACGCTGGTGCGGATCACCGAGTCCGGCGCCCTGGAGGACGCGGACACCTCCGCCCAGGCATGGCGCAACGCGCTGGCGCTGCTGAGCGCACTGGCGCGCGGGGAGTGAGCGACGGCCCCGCGTGATCGGGGAGTGACCGGCGCCCCGCCCACCAAGGGGTGAGCCCGCGCGGGCCCCGCAGTACGCTCACCGCATGGTGCGGAGCACGGCGGAGACGGTGGACGCCTATCTGGACGGGCTGGACGAGGCGCGGGACGACCGGCGCGCGGCGCTGACCCGGCTGCGGGCGCTGTGCCGCGCCGAGCTGACCGGGTTCCGCGAGGTGATGGCGTACGGCATGCCCGCCTATGAGCGGGACGGGGTCGCCGAGATCGCGTTCGCGGCGCAGCGGCAGTACCTCTCCCTCTATCTGATGCGGCCCGATGTACGGGACGCCTTCGCGGAGCGGCTCGCCGGGCAGGACATGGGCAAGGGCTGTCTGCGGTTCCGCAGACCCGAGCGGATCGACTACGACCTCGTACGGGATCTGCTGAGGGCGACGGCGGCGGCGCCGGGGCCCGTCTGCTGACCGGGCCGGTGGCGACCATGGGCGACGACGGGTTGTGGGCGGTGCCGGACGTCCTGGCCTATCTGGCCGGGCGCTGGCGGGTGGAGCGGACCGTGCGCGATCTCGGCGGCGACGGCGAGGGCCGGTTCACCGGGTCGACGGTCTTCGAGGCGGCCGGGGACGGCGAGGGGCTGCTGCACCGGGAGTCGGGGACGTTCGTCTGGCAGGGCGTGGCCCGCCCGGCGGAGCGGACCCTGCGATTCCGGCCGGGGGCGGCGCCGGGCACGGCCGAGGTGCGGTTCGCGGACGGCCGTCCCTTCCACGACCTCGATCTGACCTCCGGACGGCATGTCGCCGACCACCCCTGCGCGGCCGATCTGTACCGGGGCGAGTTCACCGTCACCGGCGCCGACCACTGGCGCACGGTGTGGCGGGTCGGCGGCCCGGCGAAGGATCTGCTGCTGGTCACGGAGTACACCCGGGAGGGCGGCCCGCGCTAGAGACCCGGCCAGGAGGGCGGGGCTCCGTCGAAGCGGAGGTTCCAGCGGCCCCGGTGGCCGGTGACCGTGGTGGTCGACAGGGGCCGGACGTCGAGGTTCCAGTAGGTCGCCGGTGGGGCCTTGAGGGTGTAGACCAGGGCCGCGCGGATCACCGAGGGCTCGGCGACGGCGACGACATGGACGCCGTCCTCGACCGGGCGGGTCTCCAGCCAGCCGCCGACCCGGCTGATGAAGGAGACCATCGACTCGCCGCCGTGCGGGGTGCCGCGCGGGTCGGACAGCCAGGCGTCGACCGCCCCGGGCTCGCGGGCCATGGCCTCGCCGAGCGTCAGCCCGCGCCAGCGGCCCATGTCGCAGTCGCGCAGGGCGGGCTGGACGAGCGGGGCGTAGCCGAGGGCGTCGCCGGTGGCCCGGCTGCGCGGGGTCGGCGAGCAGTAGCGCAGCTCGGCGGCGGCGAGCGGCACGAGTTCAGGGGCGAGGCGCTGCACCTCGGCCCAGCCTGCCCGGTCCAGCGGCCGGTCGTCCTCGAAGGTCTCGGCGAGCAGCGGGGAGCTGCGGGCGGCGGCGACGAAGGTGACCCGGATGGCCATGCGGGGATGGTGTGCCCGGAGTGTGCCCAGGTCAAGGGGCGACAGCCGGTGAGCTACGGTCGGTGCGCAAGGGTTTACCGGATGGTAAGAATCAGCCGGGCATATGCCGTGAAACGCCGGACGCGACCTGCGGGACCCTCCGGGACCTCCGCGGGATCTCCTGCGGGATCTCCTGCGGGGTCCCTCCGGGGCCTCTGCGGAATCTCTGCGGGGAGGGCTTTACTCCCCCGGCATCAGTGCCATCCACCGCTCCGGCTGCTCCAGCCCCCTGAACCCCAGCTTCTCGTACACCCCGTGGGCGTCGTGCGTGGCGAGCATCACCCGGCGCAGTCCGTACGGCAGCAGGGTGTCCCGGACGGCGGCGACGAAGGCCGTGCCGATGCCCTTGCCGCGGACCGAGGGGTCCACATACACATCGCACAGCCAGGCGAAGGTGGCCCGGTCGGTGACCACCCGGGCGTAGGCCACCTGATCGCCGCGGGCGCGGTCGTACACCCCGTAGTTGAGGGATCCGGCGATGGCCCGGTCCTGCGTGTCGCGGGGGCGGCCGAGGGCCCAGTAGGCGTCGGTGGAGAGCCAGAGGTGCACCCGGGCGGCGTCGATCCGGCCGGGGTCGGCGGAGAACTCGTAACCAGGGGCGAGTTCGGGGAGGGGGTCGGTCATGGCGGGATCCTCACAGCCCGGCCGGGGTCTGTCGAACGGTTTCGGCGGGTCCCGGCGGGCCGAGCACCTCGTCGCAGGCGGTGCGCAGCCGCCGCAGCCCTTCGGCGATCTCATCGGTGGAGGCGACCGCGGCGAAGCTCAGCCGGATGTGGGCGGCGGGCGGTTCGGCGCTGAAGTAGGGGCGGCCGGGGGTGAAGGCGACACCGGCGCGCAGGGCGGCGCCCTGCAACCGGGACTCGTCGGTGCCCTCCGGCAGCCGCAGCCAGAGGTGGTAGCCGCCGGAGGGGATGTGCGGGAGGGCGAGACGGGGCAGCCGCAGCCGCAGTCCGGCGGTCATGGCGTCGCGGCGGGCCCGCAGTTCGGCGGAGAGGCGGCGCAGATGGCGGGCCCAGGCGGGCGAGCCGACGAGTTCGAGCGCGGCCTCCTGGAGGGGGCGGGGCACGAAGAAGGTGTCGACGACCTGGATGGCGCGCAGCCGCTCCAGCACCGGACCGCGTGCGGCGAGGGCGCCGACCCGCAGGCTCGGCGAGGCCGCCTTGGTCAGCGAGGAGACATGGACCACGACCCCGTCCGCGTCGTCCGCGGCCAGCGGTCGCGGCAGCGGCCCGGAGTCCTCGTGCACCAGACGCCGTACGAAGTCGTCCTCCACGACGAAGGCACCGGCCTCGCGGGCGATGCGGAGCACCTCGGGGCGGCGGTCGGCGGCGAGGACCGAGCCGGTGGGGTTCTGGAACAGCGGCTGGCAGACGAACACCCGGGCGCCGGTGGCGCGGAAGGCGTCGGCGAGCAGTCCGGGGCGGACGCCGTCGGCGTCGACGGGCACCGGGACCGGGCGCAGTCCGGCGGCGCGGGCGATGGCCAGCATGCCGGGGTAGGTGGGCGACTCCACGAGAACGGGGGCGCCGGGCGGGGCGAGCGCCCGCAGCGCGGTGGTCAGCGCGGACTGGCCGCCCGCGGAGATCAGTACGTCGGCGGCGGTGACGGTGTCGCCGATGCCCCGGGCGAACCACTCGCGCAGTTCGGGCAGTCCGTCCAGCGGGGGCCTGCCCCAGGCGCCGGGGCGGCGGCCCGCCCGGGAGAGCGCGGCGGCCATGGCCTGCTCGGGCTGGAGCGAGGGATGCGGATAGCCGCCGTTGAACTCGATCACCCCGGGCGGCGGCGCGGCCAGGCAGACCGTGACCCCGGACGCGTCGACCGTGCGGGGGACGAGGTCGGCGGCGCCGTCGGCGCTGAGGGCGACCTCCTGCCAGGAGGTGTCGCCGGTCCGGGTGAGCGGGGTGCGTGGCCGGGCGCGGAAGGCACCGGCGCCGGGCCGGGTCACCACCAGGCCCTCGGCGGCGAGCTGGGCGAGGGCGCGGGTGACGGTCACCGGGCTCACCCGGAACCGCTCGACGAGCGCCCGACTGGACGGCAGCTTTCCACCGGGAGAGTAGCGGTTCAGCTCCCCTCGCAGCCGATTCGCCAGCTCATCCACACTGCTACTCTGATGCATGACAGCACAGGATAGCGCTATTGCCTCCAAGCCGGTAGCGGTGAGCAGTCCGGACCGGGCCGGTCTCGGCACCCTCCAGGCGGCCCTCGGTGTCACCGCCTTCTCCCTCACCTTCCCTGCCACCGCCTGGGGTCTGGAGGGGTTCGGGCCCTGGTCGCTGGTGGCGGTGCGCGGTGTGCTCGCGGCGGTCGTCGCGGGCGGCTGTCTGCTGGCCCTGCGGGTGCCCGTCCCGGACCGGGCGCACTGGCCGGGGCTGCTGGTGGTGGCCGGCGGGGTGGTGATCGGCTTCCCGCTGCTGACCACGCTCGCCCTGGAGACCTCCACCACCGCGCACGCCGCCGTGGTGGTGGGGCTGCTGCCGCTGACCACGGCGGCGCTGTCCGCGCTGCGGATGGGCCATCGGCCCTCGCGCACCTTCTGGGCGGCGGCCCTGGCGGGCGCGGGCGCGGTGCTGGCCTTCACCGTCCAGCAGAGCGGCGGGGCGCTGAGCGGGGCCGATCTGTATCTCTTCGGGGCGCTGCTGGTGTGCGCGGCCGGATACACCGAGGGGGGCAGGCTGGCGCGGGTGATGCCGGGGTGGCAGGTGATCGGCTGGGCGCTGGTGCTGTGCCTGCCGCTGGGGATACCGGCGGCGGCGGTCGCGCTGGCCCAGGAGCCGGTCCAGCTCACCGCGCACAGTGTGACCGGGCTGGTGTGGGTGGCGGTGGGCTCGCAGTTCCTGGGCCTGCTGGTCTGGTACCGGGGCATGGCGGCCATCGGCATCCCCCGGGCCAGCCAGTTGCAGCTCGCCCAGCCGCTGCTCACACTGGTGTGGTCGGTCCTGCTGCTCGGCGAACACCTGACCCCGGCGGCTCCGCTGACGGCCGCGGCGGTACTGATCTGCATCGCGGTCACCCAGCGGGCGCGGGCCTGACCGGGGTCCGCCGCGGTGGCCGGGCCCGGCGGGACGGGACCGACGGGACGGGACCGACGGGACGGGACCGACGGACGGACGGTCCGGCGAGAACCCCGGCCGTAGACTCGACAGCACGAACCGCTGCTCCCGCACCAGCGTGAGGAGGCCCCCAGATGCGTGCAACCGTGGGTGACCGGCTTGTCCAGCACGGCAGGGTGGTCGGCCAGATCGACAAGGTCGGCGAGATCGTCGAAGTACTGGGCCGGGGCGGTGAACCGCCGTATCGCGTCCGCTTCCAGGACGGCCACGAGGGCGTCTGCTCCCCGGGCCCCGACACCGAGATCCGGCACCGGGAGATGACCCCGGGCCGCTGAGCGGGACCCCGGCGCGGGCCCTGCCGCCGATCCGGACACTTCTGCGAACCCTGGCCGCTGATCCGGACACCTCCGCGAACCCCGGCCGCCGATCCGGACACCTCCGCGAACCCCGGGCACAGCGCCGGGCGCCCCTGTCGAGGGTTCCGGTCAGCGAGCCGGACGCCGATACCGAGAGCTCCGGCCTGCGACCCGGGTCCGCGCCACCCGCCTCCGGCAACCCATCAAGACCGGTCAAGCCTGCCCCGACCGCCGCACCAGGCACCCGTGCCGAAGACCCCGGCCGGATCGGACACGGGCCAACGCCGCACACCCCCGCCCCCGCCACCCGCCAGGCCAGTGGCCCCCCGTCCACCGAACCAGGCACCTATGCCCAATGCCCCGGCAAGCAAGCCGGACCAACGCCACCCAGCCGGGCCAACGCCACCCCGCAAGACCGCTCGCGCACCCCCCGACGACCAACCCCAACCCGCGCCGCACCCCCCGGCGAGTCAGACCCGCGCCCCACACCCCGCGGCCATCAGCCCAAACACCCGCCACACATCCCACCCGCCACCCCACCACCCCGCTAACCCCACCACCTCGCCACCCCGCCACCCCGTCACCCCACCACCCCCACGCCTCACACAACCCCGCTCATCGAGGCGGCACCGCCACCCGCCCATAGTGATCCGCCGTGACCCGCTTCATCGCGCCCACCGGATCCGTCCCCACCTCCTTCGCCGCGAAGAACACATGCCCCCGCACCTCGGGGTGTTTCGCGGCGAGGGTCAGATGGCGGGACAGCTCGGCGGGGTCCTGCCAGGCCGCCGCCTGCGCCGGGTCGCCCGCCCGGTACAGCGCCTCCCCCACGTACAGCCGCGTGCCGGTGCCCTTGGCGACCTCCGCCCACCAGGGCACCAGCTTGGCGTAGTCCGCCGCGGAGTTGCCGATGTGCCAGTACAGCTGGGGGCAGAGGTAGTCGACCCAGTTCTCCCGCACCCAGCGCCGGGTGTCGGCGTAGATGTCGTCGTAGGACTGCATGGCGCGGGTGTCCGAGCCGAGCGGGTCGGTGCCCGCGTTGCGCCACACGCCGAACGGGCTGATGCCGAACTCCGTGCCGGGCCGGGTGCGCCGGACCGCGGCGGCCATGTCCCGGACCAGCCGGTTGATGTTGTCCCGCCGCCAGTCGGCCCGGGTGGCGAAGGAGCCGCCGTGGGCGTCGTAGGCGGCGTCGTCGTCGAAGACCTGGCCGGCGACCGGGTAGGGGTAGAAGTAGTCGTCCCAGTGCACGGCGTCCACCGGATAGCGGGCGACCGCGTCGAGCATGGCCTCCTGCACGAAGGAGCGGACCTCCGGCAGCCCCGGGTTGTAGTACAGCTTGCCGCCGTAGGGGACCGTCCAGCCGGGGTTGCGGCGGGCCGGGTGCGAGGCGGTGAGCCTGGTGAGGTCGGTGTGCATGGCCACCCGCAGCGGATTGAACCAGGCGTGCAGTTCCAGCCCGCGCGCGTGCGCCTCGGTCACCGCCGTGCCCAGCGGGTCCCAGCCGGGATCCTTGCCCTGGGTGCCGGTCAGATACTGCGACCACGGCTCGTACGGCGACGGCCACAGCGCGTCGGCGCAGGGCCGCACCTGGAACATCACCGTGTTCAGCCCGGCCGCGACCGCCCGGTCCAGATGGGTGAGGAGTTCGGCGCGCTGCTGGGCGGCCGTCAGTCCGGTGCGGGAGGGCCAGTCGCGGTTGACGACCGTGGCCAGCCACACCCCCCGCATCTCCCCCACCCCACCGGTGTCGGTGTGCCACGGCCTGCTGCCGGGCACGGCCTGCGCCGCCCCCGTCGGCACCAGGGCCGACAGCGCGGCCAGCGCGAACGTCCGTCGGGACAGCCGTCCCATGGAACTCCCACCTCTCCGGTCCATCACCCTGCGGCTCGGCGCGAGCACGGGCCGCCTTCGGGGGTCAGGATGCCCGCACCCAGGCGATCGATCATCGCTACGTACGGGTAACGTGCACGAACGGAGCAGGGTGCCGAAACCGTCGGCCCAACCGCCGGACGGCGCGAAGCGACGACGAGGACGACGAAGGGGACGATGTGACCGACATCGAGCGGGTCGGAGTGGTCGGCTGTGGGCAGATGGGCGCGGGCATCGCCGAGGTGTGCGCCCGGTCCGGGCTGGAGGTGAAGGTGGCCGAGACCACCGGCGAGGCCCTGGAACTGGGCCGGACCCGGCTGCACAACTCCCTCACCAAGGCCGCCGAGCGCGGCAAGCTCACCGAGGAGGAGCGGGACGCCACCCTGGCCCGGCTGACCTTCACCACCGATCTGGGCGAGTTCGCCGACCGTGATCTGGTGATCGAGGCCGTGGTCGAGAACGAGCAGGTGAAGACGGAGATCTTCCAGGTCCTGGACCAGGTGGTGAGCCGTCCGGACGCGATCCTCGCCTCCAACACCTCCTCGATCCCGCTGGTCCGGCTCGCGGTGGCCACCTCCCGCCCCGACCAGGTGATCGGCATCCACTTCTTCAACCCGGCGCCGGTGCAGCAGCTGGTGGAGCTGATCCCGGCGCTGACCACCTCCGAGGGCACCCTCGGCCGGGCGCAGCTGTTCACCGAGAAGGTGCTCGGCAAGCACGCCATCCGCGCCCAGGACCGCTCCGGTTTCGTGGTCAACGCGCTGCTGATCCCGTATCTCCTCTCGGCGATCCGGATGTTCGAGTCCGGGATCGCCGGGCGGGAGGACATCGACAACGGCATGGAGCTGGGCTGCGCCCACCCGATGGGCCCGCTGAAGCTGGCCGACCTGATCGGTCTGGACACGGTGGCCTCGGTGGCCTCCTCGATGTACGACGAGTTTAAAGAGCCCCTCTACGCCGCTCCCCCGCTGCTCCAGCGGATGGTCGACGCGGGCCGCCTGGGCCGTAAGTCCGGGTCGGGCTTCTACAGCTACGGCTGACGCGGCGCGGGAAGCGACGGCCGCCCCCGGAAGCGGTGCCGGAATCCCGGAGGCCCCGGAGCCCGGCACCGCCGCACCGGTACCGGGCCCCTCACAGCTGCCCCGCCGCCGGAGGCCCTACGCCACCATGTCCTGCCCCAGCCGCAAGTGATGCAGTAACAGCAGCGCCGCCGCCATGTTCGCGGCCGGGACCTCGCCCCGGGCGACCAGATCGGGCACCACCTTGAGGGGGACCCACTCCCGGCGGTCCGACTCGAAGTCGTCCACCGGATGGCCGGTGTACTCGCCCGCGTCGGTCCAGTAGATGTGGTGGACGGCGTCGGTGAGCCCGTTGGACGGCTCGACGCTCATCAGATGCCGCAGGGGCCCCGGCCGCCAGCCCGTCTCCTCCTCCAGTTCCCGGGCGGCGGCAGCCGCGATGTCCTCGCCGTCCTCGACGACGCCCGCGGCCAGTTCCCACCCCCAGCTGTCGGTGATGAAGCGATGGCGCCACAGCAGCAGCACCTCATTGGCCTCATTGACCACCGTGGCCACGGCGACGGGCCGCAGCCGGATCAGGAAGTGATCGAGATGTCGGCCGTCCGGCAGCTCGACATCCGCAAGATTGACGCTGAACCAGCGATTTTCATACACAGTTTGTTCAGTCTGTTTTGTCCACTGCACGGTTCTGCCGCCTTCCGCTGAATTAGGGGCAATATCGCAGCAGCGGCGGTCCGGCAGCAGGCGCAGAAGGAGCGGCTCACGATGCAGCGACGGGCGCGCGGAATCCGGCCCCGTCGGCCGGAACGCCTCCGTCCGGCCGCCCCGCGCTCCCATGCACCGGCAAGCCCTAGAGGGGTACCCGCAGCGCCCCGTCGATCAGTTCGGCGGCGTCGGTGGTGCCCGTGGCGCCGCTGCGGATCAGATGCTCCCGCACCGCGCGCAGCCGGTCCCGGAGGCGGTGGGACTCCATGCCGCGCGCCTGCTCGGCCATCCGGATGGCCGTCACCACCGCCTTGTCGGCGTTGCCCTGGCGGAGTTCGATGGTGCTGAGCATGGCGAGCCGGTGCACCCGGCCGCGGTCGTGCGCCGGGTTGTCCACGGCGGCCGTGGCGTGCTCCCCGGCCGCCGTCAGCTCACCGAGGCTCAGCAGCGCCTCCGCCACCTGGACATTGACCAGGCCCGGCTGGACATATCCGGTCTCATCGGGCTCGTACGGCGGCCGGATGCGTTCGGCGGCCCGCTCCGCCCGCCGGATGCAGGACAGCGCCTCGCTGCCGTCGCCGAGATGGGCGTACGCCTTCGCCTGCATCGCGTACAGATCGGAGGCGAGGGCCGGGGTGATGTGCTTGCCGGCCGCCCGCAGCGCGGCCTCCGCGAAGGCGACGGCCTGCCGGTACTCCCGCATGAACAGCACCTGGTTGACCAGCAGCGCGATGACATAGGCGCCCAGGCCCCGGTCACCGCTCGCCTTCGCCAGCCGCAGCGCCTGATGGAAGTAGCGCTGGGCGAGGCCATGGGCGTCGGAGTCGTAGGCGCAGATCCCGGCGATGGCCACCAGCCCGCCCGTGGCGCGGTGCAGCTGACGGCCGGTGGCGTCGGTGTAGCTGCCGCGCAGCAGCGGTGCCGCCTCGGCGGTGAGGAAGCCGACGATCCGGCCCCGGGTCACGAGCCCGCCGGCCTTGCGGTAGAGCTGCTCGTAGTGGGTGCGGGCGGCCCGCAGCATGTCGAGGTCGGCCGGGGTGACCCGGTGCCGGCCGCCGCGTGAGACATCGGTGTCCTCGGGCGGGTTCTCCCACTCCCACACCGGCATCACCGCGGGCGTCCCGGTGACCGCGGGGGCGCCCAGGAGATGCGGGCGGCACTGCTGGTCGGAGCGCCACAGCGCGGTCGCCCGCTCCACGAACCCGGACAGCGAACCGGCGTGCGGGGAGGCGGGTTCGCCGGGCACCCCGAGGCCGATGTCGTCCAGGGTGACCGCCCGGCGCAGCCGGACCGCGAGCACCTCGCAGATCAGGTCGGGCACCTGGCCCCGGGGCCGCTGCCCCTTCAGCCAGCGCGCCACGGCCGTGTGCTCGTACCGCAGGGCCAGCCCCCGGGACCGCCCGGCCTGATTGACGTACGCGGCCAGTCCGGCGTGCGACATCCCGGCCTCGTCCAGGATCGCGTCCAGCAAAGTGTTGGGCTGCATGTCCCGTCCCCCCCGAAACTAGGTCCGCACAGCGTAGTGCCACCGCGTTCACACCCCGTGTGATCGGAGTGCCCGAATCCGGGGTGTGCGCGCGCTGTCGCTCTGAGTGCCCGACGGATTGACTGAAACACCTCGTCAAGAGGCCGGCCGGGCCGCCGGCTCCCCCTCGTACAGTGCGGCGGCCCTTGTTCGCGCCGTCCGCCCGGCCGTCTGCCCGACACTCCGTGGCCGGACGGACGGCGCCGCCGCGCCGACGAGGGACACACCGGTAACCGGGAGGAGGACCCAGGCGCACCACGGGCCGGCGGACGCTTCGCGGCCACGACGTCATGGCACGTGGTGCGCCCGGTGACCGACCGGCTCCCCGGGCAGCGGCAGCACCGCGCACCGCTCGTTGCGCACCGCCAGCATGGCCACATCGTCGGCCGGCCGTCCCCCGGCGTGCCGCAACAGCCGGGTGTAGACCGCGCCCAGCACCGCCTGCGGCGGCAACGGCCCCTCCCCCACCACCGCCCGAAGCGCCTCCCCGAGCGCAAAGAACCGGCCATGCGCATCCCGGGCGTCCTCGACACCGTCCGTATGCAGAAACAGCGTCTCCCCGGGCAACAGCAGCCCGATCGGTACGGGGTGCAGCTCGGCCGGCAGCGGAAACGGCCCGAGCGGCGGCAGCGGTTCGGCCCCCTGCGCCGCCACCACCTCCCCGTCCCGCAGCAGATGCGGCCATGGATGCCCGCAGTTCAGCGCCCGCACGTCCCCGTCCCGGTGGATCTCCAGCAGCAGTACGGTGACGAAGTCCTCGCCGCCGGTGTCGGCGCCGGTCCCGGACCGCTGGCGCAGATGCCGGGCGAGGGCCCGCTCCAGTCGGCGCAGCACGCCCGCGAGGTCCCGCTCGTCGTGCCCGGCCTCACGGAAGCTGCCCAGCACGGCGGCGACGGTCCCGATGGCGGCGAGCCCGTGCCCGCGGACGTCCCCGATCACCACCCGCACCCCGTGCTCGGTGGCGATCACGTCGTAGAGGTCACCGCCGAGGAACGCGCCCCGGTCGGCGGAGAGCTGGGCGGCGGCCACCCCGAGCCCGTCGACCTTCGGCGGCAGCGGCCCGATCAGCGCCTCCTGCGCCGCCCCGGCCACCTCGCACACCTGCCGCAGCTCGCTCAGCAGCGCCCGCCGCACCTGGAGGACGAGTCCGGCCCCGACCGCGAAGAACACCGCGCTGGTCGCGATCCGCGCGCCGAGTCCGGTCTGCTGCGCCAGCGGACAGACCAGCTTGTAGGTGATCGCGACCGCACCCCAGGCCGCCGGAAGCCCCAGCGCGAGCGAGCGCCGTACCGGCCCAGCACCGAAACGCATCATGCCGATGGCCCCCCAGTCAGGCCCAGACAGCACGGACCGGCCCCGAAAGGCCGGTCCGATTCTGCCGCCCCCCACCCCAAAGAACCCGATTCACTCCATTTCCTCACCCAGACGAGTGACCGGATCCTTTGAACAGGGGACGCAGCAACGCCCTGCTTTTAGGGGCGCGGGGAACTGCGCGACCAGCCACAACACCACCCGCAGCCGCCACCCAACCCCACACCCCAACCCCCCTAGGCGCCCCCACTCACCCCCGAAGAACCGCCCCCACCCGCACGCCCGCAAGGGCAACCGCCGCATCCCGAGCCCCAGACGCCTCATCCACAGTCAACGTCCGATCCCCCGCCCGGAAGCGGAGCGCATACGCGAGGGACTTCTTCCCCGCCCCCAACTGCTCCTCGTTCACATACACATCGAACAGCCGGATCCCCTCCAGCAGTTCCCCCGCGCCCTCCCGCAGCGCGGCCTCGACATCCGCGTGGGCGACCCCGGCGTCCACCACCAGCGCCACATCCTGCGTGGCGACGGGGAACGACGAGATCCGGGGCGCCTGGAGCACGCCCCCGCCCGCCGCGGCGACCGCGTCCAGGTCCAGCTCCGCCGCACAGGTCCGCTCCGGCAGCCCCAGCGACTTCACCACCCGGGGATGCAGCTCACCGGCGTGGCCGACGACCCGCTCGGCGCCGTCCACGACGACCGCCAGCTCGGCGCACCGGCCGGGGTGCCAGGGCCCGTACTGCCCCTTGCGGACGACGAGTTCGGCACCGGCCTCGCGGGCGACGACCCGGGCCGCCTCCACCGCGTCGGCCCAGCCGGCCGGGCGGCCGGTGCCCCACCAGCCGGCCTGCTCACGGGCGCCCGCGAGGACGACGGCGGCATGGCGGGGCTGCTCGGGCAGCGTGAGATCCAGCGCGGCCAGTTCCTCGTCGGTGGGCCGCCGGTCCACCGGCAGCGCGGCGACGGCGACCCGCTCCGCGCGCGGCAGGAACACCAGGCCGGTCTCGAAGAGCGCCAGATCGTGCGACCCGCGCCCGTCGTTGCGGCGCAGCGCGCCGAGGAGACCCGGCAGCAGGGCCGTCCGGAGGGCGGGCTCCTCGTCGTTGAGCGGGTTGGCGAGGGTGACCACCCGGCGGGCCGGGTCGTCGGCGGCCAGTCCGAGCTGGTCGAAGACGCCCTCGCCGAGGAACGGGTAGTTGAGCGCCTCGACATAGCCCGCGCCGGCCAGCGCGCGGCCCACCCGGCGGTGCAGCCGCTGCCGGTCGGTCAGCCCGCGCCCGGGGTCGGGCTTGGGCAGGGTGGAGGGCAGGTTCTCGTAGCCCTCCAGCCGGATGACCTCCTCGGCGAGGTCGTTGCGCTCCAGCAGATCGGGCCGCCAGGACGGCACGGTCACGATCAGCTCGTCCTGGCCGTACACATCGCAGCCGACCTGCTGGAGGCGGCGGACGACGATCTCCCGGCCGTAGGTGACACCCGCGACCTGGTCGGGGTGGTCGGCGGGGGTGGTGACGGTGTGCGGCGCGGACGGGGTGGCGACCACGGTGACCCCGGCCTGGGCGGTGCCGCCCGCGAGGAGCACCAGCAGATCGACCGTGCGCTGGGCGGCGGCGGACGCGGCCTGCGGATCGACGCCCCGCTCGAAGCGCCGGGACGCCTCGGAGGACAGCTTGTGGCGCCGGGCGGTCCGGGCGATGGACACGGCGTCGAAGTGCGCCGCCTCGATCACGACCTCGCTGGTGGCGCCCTGTGCCCCTTCGTGGTCGGCGATCTCGGTGTTTGCGCCGCCCATGACACCGGCGAGGCCGATGGGGCCCCGGTCGTCGGTGATCACCAGGTCCTCGGCGTGCAGGGAGCGCTCGACGCCGTCGAGGGTGACGATCTTCTCGCCCTCCTCGGCCCGGCGGACCCCGATGGTGCCCTGGACCAGGCTCCGGTCGTAGGCGTGCAGCGGCTGGCCCAGCTCCATCATCACGTAGTTGGTGACATCGACGGCCAGCGAGATCGGGCGCATGCCGACCTTCTGGATCCGGCGCTGGAGCCAGAGCGGGGAGCGGGCCTCGGGGTGGAGTCCGGTGACCGTGCGGGCGGTGAAGCGGTCGCAGCCGAGCGGGTCGGCGACCGTGACCGGGTAGCCGAAGGCGTTGGGCCCGGGGACGTCGAGCAGGGCCGGGTCGCTGAGCGGGAGGCCGTAGGCGATGGCGGCCTCGCGGGCGACACCGCGGATCGAGAGGCAGTCGCCGCGGTTGGCGGTGACGGCGATGTCGAGCACCTCGTCGACCAGTTCCAGCAGCTCGATGGCGTCCTTGCCGATCTCGGTCTCGGGCGGCAGCACGATGATGCCCTTGCTGCCTCCCCCAGACTCCGTCCGGGGGGACCCCCAGTCACCCATGCCCAGCTCGTCGCTGGAGCAGATCATGCCGTGCGAGGTCCTGCCGTAGGTCTTGCGGGCGGCGATGGCGAAGCCGCCGGGCAGCACCGCCCCCGGCAGGACCACCACGACCTTGTCGCCGACGGCGAAGTTGCGGGCGCCGCAGACGATCTCCTGCGGGGCGCCCGTCCCGTTGGCGGTGCCGACATCGACCGTGCAGAAGCGGATCGGCTTCTTGAAGCCCTCCAGCTCCTCGATGGTGAGGACCTGTCCGACGACCAGCGGGCCCTTGAGGCCGTCGCCGAGCTGCTCGACCGTCTCGACCTCAAGTCCGGCCGAGATCAGCTTGGCCTGGACGTCGCGACCGGTCTCGGTGGCCGGCAGGTCGACGTACTCCCGCAGCCAGGAAAGCGGGACCCGCATCAGATCTCCATCCCGAACGGCCGGGTGAACCGGATGTCACCCTCGACCATGTCTCGCATGTCTTCGACGTTGTGGCGGAACATCAGCATCCGTTCGATGCCGAACCCGAAGGCGAATCCGCTGTACTTCTCCGGGTCGACCCCGCAGGCGGTGAGCACCCGGGGGTTGACCATCCCGCAGCCGCCCAGCTCGATCCAGCCCTCGGAGGAGCAGGTGCGGCAGGGGCGGTCGGGGTTGCCGACGGACGCGCCGCGGCAGACGTAGCACACCATGTCCATCTCGGCGGACGGCTCGGTGAAGGGGAAGAAGTTGGGCCGCAGCCGGGTCTTCATGTCCGCGCCGAACAGGGACTGGACCATGTGGTCGAGGGTGCCCTTGAGATCGGCCATGGTCAGGCCCTCGTCGACGGCGAGCAGCTCGACCTGGTGGAAGACCGGGGTGTGGGTGGCGTCCAGCTCGTCGGTGCGGTAGACGCGGCCGGGGCAGATCACGTACACCGGCAGCTCGCGCTGCATGAGGGAACGGATCTGCACCGGTGAGGTGTGGGTGCGCAGCACGACCCCGGACTCGGCGCCGCCGCTCTCGCCGCGGACGAAGAAGGTGTCGGCCTCGCCGCGGGCGGGGTGGTCGGGGCCGATGTTCAGCGCGTCGAAGTTGAACCACTCGGCCTCGGCCTCGGGCCCCTCGGCGACCTCGTAGCCCATGGCCACGAAGACATCCTCGATGCGCTCGGAGAGGGTGGTCAGCGGATGCCGGGCCCCGGCCGGGATCCGGTCGTACGGCAGGCTGACGTCCACCGCCTCCTCGACCAGGACGCGGGCGTCCCGCTCGGCCTCCAGCTCGGCCTGGCGGGCGGCGAGGGCCTTGTTCACCGCGCCCCGGGCCTGGCCCACCCGCTTACCGGCGTCGGCCTTGGCGTGCGGGGGCAGGGCGCCGATCTCGCGGTTGGCGAGCGCCAGCGGGGAGGTGCCGCCGGTGTGGGCGACCTTGGCCTCCTGGAGCGCGTCGAGGGAGCCGGCGGCGGCGAAGGCGGCGAGCGCCTCGTCCCGCATGCGCTCGATCTCTTCCGGTTTCAACGCCTCGACCTCGACAGGGTCGTACGACTTATTGGGTGCCGACATCTCTTCCCGTACTTCCGATTGGCTGGCTGGAGATCCCCGTCACCGACTGGCGGGCGACGCTCAGGGCCGCGTGAGGACACAAAGGTGCCAAAGGCCGAGTCTAACGGGGTGGGGACAGACGGATGCGCCCGCGGCCGTCAGGCGAGATACGCCGGAGCGGCCACGGGCAACGTAAATCGGAACTCGGCGCCGCCGCCGGGGGCGCGCCCGACCGTGATGGTCCCGCCGTGGGCCTCGACGATGCCCTTGACGATGTAGAGCCCGAGCCCGGTGCCGCCGCGCTTGCTGCCCCGCCAGAAGCGGGTGAAGACGCGGTTCATGGACTCCTCCGGGATGCCGGTGCCCTCGTCGCTCACGGTGACCGATGTGCCGGCGTCCTCCCCCTCCCGGGGGGACGCGGTGGGCGTGACGTCAATGGTGACGGTTCCCTCGCCGTGCCGCACGGCATTTTCGATGAGGTTGCTGAGCACCTGGTCGACCTTGTCGGGGTCCGCCCACAGCGGTGGCAGCGGCTGCCCGACCCGCAGCAGGAACCGCTCCGCGGACTGCCCGGCGGCCACATACGCCTGGATGTGCCGGCCGACGGCGGCGCCCATGTCGACGGGCTGGCGGCGCACCTCCAGCCGCCCGGAGTCGATCCGGGAGATGTCCAGCAGCTCGGCGATCAGCCGGGTGACCCGGTCGGCGTCGGCGTCGACGGTCTCCAGCATCAGCCGCTTCTGGTCGTCGGTGAAGCGTTCCCACTTCGCCAGCAGGGTCGCCGTGAACCCCTTCACGGAGGTCAGCGGCGAGCGCAGCTCATGGGCGACGGTCGCTATCAGCTCGGCGTGGCTGCGCTCGGTGCGGCGCCGGGCCTCGGTGTCCCGCAGCGAGACCACCAGGCGGCGGACCGGCCCGGTGGGCCGCTCGCGCACATATGTCGCGGAGACCAGCACCTCCCGCCCCCCCGGCAGCAGCAGATTCCGCTCCGGCTGCCGCACCCGGATGGCGAGCCCGCCGTAGGGATCGGTGAGCTGCCACCAGCGGCGCCCCTCCAGATCCTCCAGCGGGAGCGCCTTCTCCAGCGGCTGCCCGAGGGCGGCGGCGGCGGTGACGGCGGTGATCCGCTCGGCGGCGCGGTTGAAACAGACGACCCGGCCGTGCTGGTCGGCGACGACGAGTCCGTCGGGCAGCTCGTCCGGGTCGATGCCGAGGTCCGCGGGCTGCGCGGACGGCCGGGACGCGGCGGACGGGCGCACCCGAGGCGCTCCCGGCACGCTGCTCGTACCGACACTCATCCCCGTACCCCACCTCTCAGACCGCGCAGGAGGCCCCCGAGCTGGTCACCCTACTAGGTCCCGCTGACGGTCCGGCAGCCTTCGGGCGCGCGCTGCGCACGGGCGGACGCGTACAGACATACGGCGGCGGCGGTCGCCAGGTTCAGGCTCTCGGCCCGTCCGTGGATGGGGACGCGGACGACGGCGTCGGTGAGCGCCCGGGTCTCCTCCGGCAGCCCCCACGCCTCGTTCCCGAAGACCCAGGCGGTGGGCCCGCCCATGGTGCCGTGGTCCAGCTCGTCGTCCAGATCTCGGTCGCCTGCGCCATCCGCGGCGAGCACCCGCACACCGGCCGCCCTGAGCCCCGAGACGGCCTCCGCCACCGGCACCCCGACCGCCACCGGCAGATGGAACAGCGACCCGACGGACGCCCGTACGGCCTTGGGGTTGTAGAGATCGACGGACGCGTCGGTCAGGACGACGGCCTCGGCGCCGGCGGCGTCCGCGCACCGCAGCACGGTCCCCGCGTTCCCGGGGTCCCGGACATGCGCGAGCACGGCGACCAGCCGGGGCCGGGCCTTGAGGATCTGCGCGAACGGCGTGTCGATGAACCGGCACACCCCCACGAGCCCCTGGGGCGTCACGGTGGTGGAGATATCGGCGATGACCTCGTCCGACGCCAGATGCACCCGGGCCCCGCCGCCGCGGGCGGCCCCGACGATGTCCGCGTACCGCTCCGCGGCCTCGACCGTCACGAACAGCTCGACCAGCGTCTCCGGCTGCGCGCCCGCCTCCCGCACGGCCTGCGGCCCCTCGGCGAGAAACAGCCGCTCCTTCCCCCGGAAGTTCCGCTTCCCCAGCCGCCGCGCGGCACCCACCCGCGGGGACCGGGGCGAGATGAGTTCGGGAGTGGGACGGGCACCTGCCATGGGCTCGCTTTCGGTGAGGGGGGAGGTTGTTACGCGGGACGTGTACGGGATGTTTCTGCCTGCGGCTGAGGCGGGGGACAGCGGTCGCAGCATGCCGGGCAGGGCAGCGCCGTGCTTTTAGGGGCGCTGGGGGTACCCCCTCTGGGGGAGGAACTGCGCGACCAGCCACCACGCACCCGCACCCGCACCCGACAGCGCGCACCCACCCCAGGACACAAAGGACCCGCAGGCATCAGACCTGCGGGTCCCGAAAGTCACCGGCCAAGGCCAGCGCCGGCGTCACGCCGCCTTGGGCGCGTTCACATCCGCCGGCAGCGCCTTCTGCGCGACCTCGACCAGCGCCGCGAACGCGTTCGCGTCGTTGACGGCCAGCTCCGCGAGGATCTTGCGGTCGACCTCGACGTCCGCGGCCTTCAGGCCCTGGATGAAGCGGTTGTACGTGATGCCGTTGGCGCGGGCAGCGGCGTTGATGCGCTGGATCCACAGCTGGCGGAAGTCACCCTTGCGCTTCTTGCGGTCGTTGTAGTTGTAGACCAGCGAGTGGGTGACCTGCTCCTTGGCCTTGCGGTACAGGCGCGAGCGCTGACCGCGGTAGCCGGAAGCCTGCTCCAGGATCGCCCGGCGCTTCTTGTGGGCGTTGACTGCCCGCTTGACGCGTGCCACTTGTTAACTCCTTGTAGCGGGGCCGCGGCGGTACTCACGCGGCCCGGAAACGATATGGGTCCCGGTCGGGATCAGGCGCGAAAGCCGTCCGCGCCGGATGTCACTTGCCGAGAAGCTTCTTGATCTTCTTGGCGTCGCCCGGGGCCATCTCGGCGTTGCCGGTGAGGCGACGCGTCACACGGGACGACTTGTGCTCAAGCAGGTGGCGCTTGCCGGCGCGCTCACGGAGCACCTTGCCGGAGCCGGTGACCTTGAAGCGCTTGCTGGCACCGCTGTGCGTCTTGTTCTTCGGCATAGCGCCGTTATCTCCTCGTTGTGGCGCTCCGGTGCCCGGTCACGTAAACCGGGCACGGGTGGAGCGTCGTTCTGTCGTACGGTCTGTCCTGGGACGGTGTCCCGGGGGTCACGCCTCGGCGTGCTCCTCCGCGGGGATCTCCGCATCGGCGGTGTCCTCGTCCGCGTCGGCGGGGTTCTGCGAGCGACCGGGGTTCGCCTTGGCGGACGCCTTGCGGGCCTCCTGGGCCTGGCGGGCCTCGGCCATCGCCTCGGTCTTCTTCTTGTGCGGACCGAGGACCATGATCATGTTGCGGCCGTCCTGCTTCGGGTTCGATTCCACGAAACCGAGGTCCTGGACATCCTCCGCGAGCCGCTGGAGCAGTCGGTAGCCCAGCTCGGGCCGGGACTGCTCTCGACCACGGAACATGATCGTGATCTTGACCTTGTCGCCCTGCTTGAGGAACCGGACGACGTGACCCTTTTTGGTGTCGTAGTCGTGCGGGTCGATCTTCGGCCGGAGCTTCATCTCCTTGATGACCGTGTGCGCCTGGTTCTTGCGCGCCTCACGGGCCTTCATGGCCGACTCGTACTTGAACTTCCCGTAGTCCATGAGCTTGCAGACGGGCGGACGGGCGTTCGCCGCCACCTCGACGAGGTCGAGGTCGTACTCCTGGGCAAGCTCCAGTGCCTTGGCCAGCGGGACGATGCCCACCTGCTCGCCACTGGGACCGACAAGTCGCACCTCGGGAACGCGAATCCGGTCGTTGATGCGGGGCTCGGCGCTGATTTGTCCTCCTCGGTTAGCACCACACGGCCATCTGGCGGACGGCCGCGTATGTCTCTTTGCGTCAGACCTAACCGCGCCGAAGCACAAAAAATGCCCCGGACGATCACAGGCGGGGCTCCTCGAACTACCGGAACACCATCGCGAGGATCGCGGGGCGCGCTTTCGGACGGGTCGCCGCCGAAGGGGCGAAACCGTCTGACCGGTGACCCACCGCCCGGCGGGGCGGTCAGGTGGGAGTTCGGAGCCTCCACTTGTGGGCCGGGCTCGTGAGCCGCGAGGCATACGTGTCCGGCCGGTCGTCACACAAGGTTAGCAGTTCCCCCGGGCTTCGGCGAACCGAGACCCACTGGGGCCGGGTCCCGCACTGCCCCTAAGGTGAACGCCATGAGTGCAGACACGCCCGACTTCAATGAGATGACCCGGGACATCGCCGAGGTCCCCGCGGTCGAGGTGATCGTGACCGTCGCCGTCAATCTGATGAGCGCCGCCGCCGTGAAGCTCGGTCTCACGGAGGAGGGCGACAAGCACAAGGACCTGGACGAGGCCCGCAAGCTGATCCATGCCCTGGCGGGTCTGATGGACGGCAGCGCGACCGAGATCAGCTCCTTCCACGCGGCCCCGCTGCGCGACGGGCTGAAGTCGCTCCAGCTCGCCTTCCGCGAGGCGTCCGTGGTGCCGGACGCCCCGGGCCAGGGTCCGGGCGAGAAGTACACCGGCCCGGTCTACGGCTGATCGGGTCCCGCGCCCGCCGATCCGCGCCGCGGCCGGCCCTCGCCCCCGCGCACATAGAGGGGTTCGCCCGGCGGCGGTGTCGCGGCGGGCAGCAGGGCCAGGTCCAGACCCCGGACCAGCCGGGCCCGCAGGGTCTCGTCCCTCGCCAGCCGCCCGGCCACGGACCGCGCCGCCTCGGCGGGATCGGCGGCCGGGTCCAGGACCAGCGCCAGCGTCCCGTCGGCCTGCCCGGGACCCAGGTAGGCCCGTACGACGTCCGGCTCGGCGGCGACCGCGGCCCGGACCGCGCCGATGACCGCGGGGTCGGCGAGCGGGTCGACGCTGGTGCGGCCCTCGGCGAGGGCCAGCAGCGCCGGGCCGGTCAGCTCGAACGGCACCGGCCCCGCCAGATCCAGCACCACCGTGTCCGCCTTCTCGTGCGCCGCCGCCTGGAGCGCCTGGTGCAGCGGGACGGCGACCGGGCGGGCCGCCGGGTCCCAGCGGGCCAGCGACGCGGTGGAGGTGAAGGCGGGCAGCGCGGTCCGGCCGGCCGCCTTCAGCGTCGGTACGGCCATGTCGCTGGTCTTCTCCCGCCGCAGCCCGTTCGCGTCCTCCTCGACCTCGCCGAGCACGGCGACCACCGGGACCAGCAGCCGGGCGTCCTTGAGGGCGGACAGCACCGGGCCGACGGCGGTCCGGTCCCCGGCCCAGGCGGTGAGCGCCGCGCTCAGCCGGGGGTCGGCGGAGCCGTCGTCGTCGGAGAAGCCGGGGTCGGGAATGTTCTTGTTCGCCACGGTCCCGACCCTATTCCCGCGCGGCGCCTGGCCTCGGGGCGGGGTCGGCCGGGTGGTGGACCGCGAGGTTCCGTTCGGTCTCATGCAATTCTCAGAAAAACTTGAGGCTTCTCTCATGTCGGCTTAACAGGCCGCACAGTCGGCGCCCCGAGCATCGCGGGCATGAAGTCCCGACGAGACCGACGCGCCGTCCTCGGCGCCGCCCTCGCCACGGCCGTCGTGGCGGCCGGTACGGCGGGCATGGCGTACGCGCTGACCGCTCCGGCGCCCGCGGCCCGGCCCGTATCCTCGGCCTCGGGCGCGGCGCCGTCGCTCCCGGCGGCCGGTGGGGGGACGGTGGAACCGGTGGTGACGGAGTCCGCGATCGACTACGACGCGCTGCTCGGCGAGGCGATGGCCGGGGTGCCGGTCGGGGAGAGGGCGCGGGTGTCGGTGGCCGTGCTGGACCTCGCGAGCGGGGACGGCGCGGTGTACGGCGGCGGCACCGCGTTCGACACCGCGAGCATCGTCAAGGTGGACATCCTGGCGGTGCTGCTGCTCCAGGCGCAGGACGCGGGGCGGGAGCTGACGGCGACGGAGAAGTCGCAGGCGACCGCGATGATCGAGCACAGCGACAATGTCTCGGCCTCGGCGCTGTGGGAGGTCATCGGGGGCGCGGAGGGGCTGGACGCGGGCAATGAGCGGTTCGGGCTCTCCCGGACCGAGGGCGGTACCGGCGGGTCGTGGGGCCTGACGCAGACCACGTCGGCCGATCAGATCACGCTGCTTGAGCAGGTGTTCGGGAGCGACTCGCTGCTCGGCGCGGACGCCCAGGCGTATGTGCGGGGGCTGATGGGGGACATAGCCGCCGGGCAGCACTGGGGGGTGTCGGCGGTGGCCGACGGGAACGCCTGGGAGCTGAAGAACGGCTGGCTGCCGCGGACGGCCACCGGGCTGTGGGACATCAACAGCATCGGGCGGGTGACGGTGGACGGGCGGGAGTTCCTGGTCGCCGCGCTGTCGGACGGGAATGTCTCGCAGGACACCGGGATCACCCTGGTGGAGGCGGCGGCACGGGCCGCGGTCTCGGTGTTCACCGAGAGCGCCACCGGCTGACCACGCCGTCCGTCGGTCCGTCGGTGCGTCAGAAGGTGTCGTAGTCGCGGCCCCGGCGCCAGATGACGACCGCCGCGCCCAGCAGGGCCGCCCCGGTGCCGACGGCCAGGGGGGTGGCCCAGCCGCCCGCGGGGTCGGTGTCGTCCGGCCGGTCGGGGCCGGGGCCGAAGTACTCGTCGCCGTAGGCCGCCGCCCTGAGGTTCTCGGGCTGGAGGCCGGCCGCCTCGGTGATCGCCGCCGCCGGGTCGACGAAGCCGAAGCCGCGGGAGTCGTCGCGGCCGTCGACCGGGGCGTCCCGGGCGGTGTCCTCCAGGAGCTTCTTGATCTGGGCCGGGGTCAGGCCGGGGTGGGCCGACTTGACCAGGGCGACCGCGCCGGAGACGAAGGCCGCGGCGGCGCTGGTGCCCCAGCCCTCGTAGTACTTGCGGTCGGGGTCGGCGATGACGACATCGACGCCGGGCGCGCTGACCGTGGCGTACCAGCGGCGGGTGGAGAAGGAGGCGCGGGTGCCGTACTTGTCGACGGCCGCCGCGGCTATCACGCCCGGGTAGGCGGCCGGGTAGGAGATGTTGTCGCCCTTCTCGCCGCCGTTGCCGGCCGAGGCGACGACGACCGCGCCCTTCTTCAGCGCGTACTGGACGGCCTCGTCCTCGGCGGGTTCCGGGTGGGCGGAGTCGGAGTCGTCGCCGAGGGAGAGGTTGATGACATCGGCGCCCTGGTCGGCGGCCCAGCGGATGCCGTCGGCGAGGGCGTTGCCGCGGGTCTCGCGGGCCTCGGCGCGGGAGGAGTCGCCGTCCTCCAGGATCACCCGGACCGGCAGGATCTTCGCGGCGGGCGCGATGCCGAGGACGCCGTCCTCGCCCTGGTAGCCGTGGCCGTGTCCGGCGATGATCCCGGCCATGGCGGTGCCGTGCCGGGCCCAGGCGCGGTCGCCCTCCGTCGCGCCGAAGCCGACCATGTCCTTGCCGGACAGGACATTGCCGACGAGGTCGGGGTGGTCGGCGTCGACGCCGGTGTCCAGGACGGCGACGGTGATGCCCTCGCCCTTGGTGGTCTGCCATGCCTCGTCGGTGCGCATGGCGTCCAGGGCCCACTGCTGGGCGCGGATGGCGTCGGCGTGCGCGAGGGTGGGCGGGACCAGGGTGACCGAGACGGCGGTGAGCACGGCGACCAGGGCGGCCCGGCCGGTCGTACGGGGGCTCATGACGGCTGCTCCGAGGGCGAGGTGACGTTCTTGCGCAGGGTCCGTTCGATGCGGTCGGCCAGGCCCTTGGCCTCGTGGCCCAGGCCCGCCTGGGCGGGGTCGGTGCCGGCGTCGGCCTCGACGGCGTCGGCGGCGGGCTGGGGGCGGTCCACCCGGCGGTCGTCGGCCCAGCCGCTGACGGAGTAGACGACGACCGGCGCGTCGGTGAGGACGTGCACGGTCCAGGAGGCGCGCTGGTCGTCCCCGAACCCGGCGGCGACGGTGTTCTCGGCGGCGTAGGGGCGGGGCATGAGGTCGCCGCGGGCCGCCAGGTTCTCGTCCTCGAACCGCTGGGCCAGGGCGCGCATCGCGGTGGCGTCGGCGTCGGTGAAGAGCAGGCCGACGGTGGTGACGAAGCTCTGGGTGGCGTCGGTGTAGGTGGCGCGCAGGAGGCGTTCGCAGCCGACGGGGGCGAGGGCGCCCTGCAACAGCGGGTCGAAGGCGTCGGAGCAGCCGCCGTCCGGGGCGACGGCGACCCGGGTCCAGGTGCGGTCGGCGCCGCCGGGGCCCGCGCCCTTGCCGTCGACGGCGGGCGGGAAGAGCCGGTCGACGGGGACGCTGTGCCACATGTCCCCGGCGGTCACGAACGCGTCCCGCTCGCGGTCGGCGCCGGAGTCCCCGGCCAGCCAACTGCCGGTGACCGCGCCGCCGATCAGCCCGATCCCCAGCACCACGCAGGAGGCGACGGCGACGGTACGGCCGCGCAGCCGGCGGCCGAGCGGGCGGGGCCGGGCGTCGGCGTCGTAGCCCTCGGGGCGGCCGAAGCTGACCAGCGGGCGCCCGGTGGCGGGCAGGGCGCTCCAGGACCGGGCGGGGTCGGGCCCGGGGTGCGGGGCGGGGCGGGGCGGGGGGACGGTGGGGGTGATTCCGGGGCGGCCGGGGTGGTCGTCGGCGGGCCGGAACGGGCGCGGGCGGCGGGTGTGCTCGCCGGGTGCCTCGGCGGGGAAGTGGGCGCGGCGCGGGGGGTGTCCGGCGGTCGGCGCGGCGTCCGGGAAGCGGGCGGAGGCGACAGGTGGGGGTGGGGGCGAGGGTGGGGTGACGGGGGGTGCGGCGGGGGCCTCCGGCCCGGTCTCGCCGGGCCCACCGGGTCCACCGGGCTCGCCGGTCACAGCGCTCTCATGGGTCTTGTCGGCCTTGTCAGGCTCGTCGGTCTCGCCGGCCGCGTCGGTCCCGGTGGTGTCCTGGGGCGCGGGGCGTTCCCAGATCGACAGGGGGCGCGCGCCGGGCGGGGCGGCGGGGCGGTCGGCGGTGCCGTGGGGGTCCGGCGTGTTCGAATCCTCGGGCGCGGAATCCGGGGGCGCGGCCGGGGCCGGGGGATGCGCCGGAGGCGGGGGCGCGGTGGGGCGCGGGGGGAGCGGAGGGCGTCGCGCTTCCGTGCTCATGCACCCCCCGTTTCCTTTGCCTGCGCGTCACTCTACGGGCTGATCCGGCTCGAACGGGAACCAGTCCACGACCCCGGGGCATCTGCCCGGAACGTCCCCCTACCCTGCGGTAATCACGTCTGGCAGGCTTCGGTCATGACCGCACGCGCCGCCGACCGGGCCCGGTACGACCGGGCCACCGCAGATCTGGACGCCCCGTTCGCGATCGTGGATCTGGACGCCTTCGACGCCAACGCGGACGATCTGGTACGCCGGGCGGGCGGGAAGCCGGTCCGGGTGGCCAGCAAGTCCGTGCGCTGCCGGGCGCTGCTCGAACGGGCGCTGGCCAGGGACGGGTTCGCCGGGATCATGTCGTTCACGCTGGCCGAATCGCTGTGGCTGGCCCGGTCCGGGTTCGAGGATCTGCTGCTGGCGTATCCGTCGGCGGACCGGGCCGGGTACGCGGAGCTGGCGGGCGATCCGAAGCTGGCGGCGGCCGTGACGGTGATGGTGGACGACACCGCGCAGCTCGAGCTAATCGACGCGGCGCGCGGCGGCGGGCGCGAAGTCGTGCGGGTCTGCCTGGAGTTGGACACCTCGCTGCGGATGCTCGGCGGCCGGGTCCGGATCGGCGCGCTGCGCTCACCGCTGCACTCCCCCGCCCAAGTCGCCGACCTGGCCCGCGCGGTGACCCGCCGTCCGGGCTTCAGGGTGGTGGGGATCATGGGCTACGAGGGTCATGTCGCCGGGGTGGGCGACGCGGTCGCGGGGCGGCCGGTGCGGTCGCGGGCGATCCGGCTGATGCAGGGCGCCGCGCGCCGGGAACTGGCCGAGCGGCGGGCGGCGGCGGTGCGGGCGGTCCGGGCGGTGGTGCCGGACCTGGAGTTCGTCAACGGCGGCGGCACCGGCAGCGTCCAGCACACGGCCGCGGAGGACGCCGTCACGGAGATCGCGGCCGGGTCGGGACTGTACGTACCGCGGCTGTTCGACCACTACACCTCGTTCAGCGGGCGCCCGGCCGCCCTGTTCGCGCTGCCGGTGGTGCGCCGGCCCGGCGTCGGGGTGGTGACCGTCCTCGGCGGCGGCTATCCGGCGTCGGGCGTGGCCGGCCCCGACCGGCTCCCGGTGCCGTACCTCCCGCCGGGGCTGCGCTACGACGGGCAGGAGGGGCCCGGCGAGGTGCAGACCCCGCTGCTGGGCTCCCCGGCGGACGATCTGCTGATCGGCGACCGGGTGTGGTTCCGGCACGCCAAGGCCGGTGAGGTGTGCGAGCGGTTCGACGCGCTGCACCTGGTGTCGGGCGACCGGGTGACGGCGACGGTGCCGACGTACCGGGGTGAGGGCCGTACGTTCCTGTAGGCCGCCTACCCGGACGGGGTGACGCCGCTGCCCACGCCGCCGCCGGTGGCCGGGTCGCCGAGCGGGCGGATGCCCCGGGTGATGCGGTCCAGGTCGGCGAGCGGGGGCGCGTCCTCGCCCGCGTCGACGGCGTAGCGGACGACGACCGGGGCCTGGGTGCCGGTGCCGGCCGGGAAGGCGAGGGACTGGACGTAGCCGCCGGGACCGAGGGCGGTCTCGACCCGCCAGCGCACGTAGTACCCGGCGCGGCCGGCCACCGCGACCGGGCCCGCGGCGATCTCGGTGTGGGACTCGATGCCGCCGTAGGGGAGCCGGTCGAGTTCGTCGCGGTCGTAGGCGGCGTCGGCGGCGGCCTCGATGTCGGCCTCGGCGAGGGCCTTCGGGGAGGTCTCGTCGTTCTCGGTGACCGTGCGGGAGACGACCCAGCCGTGGCGGCAGAGCGAGCCCTCGCCGGGGCAGTCGTAGGTGGCGTCGGTGCGCAGGACGGAGTTCTCGGGGAGCGAGCTGTCGGAGGGCTCCCAGCCGGGCAGGACCGGGAAGGTGAGCCCGTTGAGGTGGTCCACGACGACATCCGGGTCCCCGGTGGGGGTGGCGAACGGTGTGGGGGTGGGCGTGGCGGCGGTGGGCGCGGGGACGGGCCGCACCCGGGTGTCGCGGCCGGGGTCGCCGGTGCCGTCGTCGCCGTCGCCGTCGCTCAGGACGAGCGCGCCGGTGACGACGGCGGCGACCAGGACCGCGCCCGCGACGGTCATGGCGATGGCCTTGGCCCGCGGGGACTCACCGCCGGACGGCCCGGCCGCTCCCGGTCCGGGCGGTTCCGGCGGCGGTGTCCCCTCGGGTGCCGCGCCGCGCCAGTGGTCGGTCCAGGCTGTGCCGTCCCACCACCGTTCCAGGTGCGGGGCCGACGGATCGTGGTACCAGCCGGGCGGCGGGGAGATGCTCACCCCGGCACTGTAGGACGGGGGCCGGACCGCGCTAGAGGGGCGTGACGTAGGCGCCGGAGATCCCGCCGTCCACCAGGAAGTCGGTGGCGTTGACGAACGAGGAGTCGTCGCTGGCCAGGAAGGCGACCGCGGCGGCGATCTCCTCGGCCTCGGCGAACCGGCCGACGGGGATGTGCACCAGGCGGCGCGCGGCCCGCTCGGGGTCCTTGGCGAACAGCTCCTGGAGGAGCGGGGTGTTGACCGGTCCGGGGCACAGCGCGTTGACGCGGATGCCCTCGCGGGCGAACTGCACGCCCAGTTCGCGGGACATGGCGAGGACGCCGCCCTTGGAGGCGGTGTAGGAGATCTGCGAGGTCGCGGCGCCCATCCGGGCCACGAAGGAGGCGGTGTTGATGATGGAGCCCTTGCCCTGGCGCCGCATATAGGGGAGGGCGGCCTTGCAGCACAGATAGACGGAGGTGAGGTTGACCTCCTGGACCCGGCGCCAGGCGTCCAGCCCGGTCTCCAGGATGGAGTCGTCGTCGGGCGGGGAGATCCCGGCGTTGTTGAAGGCGATGTCGACGCTGCCGTAGGTGTCGTGGGCGGCCTGGAAGAGGGCCTCGACCTGGTCGGCGGCGGTGACGTCGACCGGGACGAAGAGGCCGCCCACCGCCTCGGCGGCGGCCTTGCCGGAGGTCTCGTCGATGTCGCCGCAGACGACCCGGGCGCCCTCGGCGGCGAGACGGCGGGCGGTGGCGAGGCCGATGCCGCTGCCGGCTCCGGTGATCACGGCGGTACGGCCCACGAGGCGGCGGCAGACGGGTGCTTCGGGCGTGGCGGTCGCTGCGGTCGCTGCGGTCTGTTCGGTCACTGTGCGGGGCCCTCCGTGCTGGTGGTGGCGGTGCTGATGAAGACGTTCTTGGTCTCGGTGAAGGCGGTGAGGGCGTCCGGGCCGAGTTCGCGGCCGATCCCCGACTGCTTGAAGCCGCCGAAGGGGGTCCAGTAGCGGACGCTGGAGTGGGAGTTGACGGACAGGTTCCCGGCCCGTACCGCCTGGGAGACGCGCAGGGCGCGGCCGACGTCCCGGGTCCAGATCGAGCCGGCGAGGCCGTACTCGGTGGCGTTGGCGAGCCGGATCGCGTCGGCCTCGTCGTCGAAGGGCAGGACGACGGCGACGGGGCCGAAGACCTCCTCGACGGCGACCCGGGCGGCCGGGTCGACCCCGGTCAGGACGGTGGGCGGGAACCAGAAGCCGGGGCCCTCGGGGGCCTTGCCGCGGATGCCGTCCAGGCCGGGGGTGACGTAGGAGCGGACCCGGTCGAGCTGGGCGCGGGAGATCAGGGGGCCCATGTCGGTGCCGGGGGCGGCGGGGTCGCCGACCGTGACGGCCTCGATCGCCGGGGCGAGGAGGGCGAGGAAGCGGTCGTGGACGGAGCGCTGGACGAGGATGCGGGTGCGGGCGCAGCAGTCCTGGCCGGAGTTGTCGAGGAACGCCATGGGCGCGGCGGTGGCGGCGGCCTCCAGATCGGCGTCGGCGAAGACGATGTTGGGGCTCTTGCCGCCGAGTTCGAGGGTGACCCGCTTGAGGTGCGCGGAGCCCTTGGCGAGGACCTGTCTGCCGACGGCGGTGGAGCCGGTGAAGACGATCTTGGCGACGCCGGGGTGTTCGACCAGGGCGTTTCCGGTGACCGGGCCGTGGCCGGGGAGGACCTGGAAGAGGTGCTCGGGCAGGCCCGCCTCCAGGGCGAGGGCGGCGAGGCGGAGCGCGGTGAGGGGGGTGGTCTCGGCGGGCTTGAGGAGCACCGCGTTGCCGGCCGCGAGGGCGGGGGCGGTGGCCCAGGCGGCGATCGGCATCGGGAAGTTCCAGGGGGCGATCACCCCGACGACGCCGAGGGGTTCGAGGATCGTGAGGTCCAGGCCGCCGGGGACGGGGATCTGGCGGCCGGTGAGGCGTTCGACGCCGCCCGCCGCGTAGTCGAGCAGATCGCGGACGTTGCCCGCCTCCCAGCGGGCGTTGCCGAGGACGTGTCCGGCCTCGCGGACCTCCAGCCGGGCGAGTTCTTCGAGGTGGGCGTCCACGGTGGTGGCGAACCGGCGCAGCAGCCGGGCCCGGTCGCCGGGGGCGAGCGCGGCCCACCCGGTCTGGGCGCGGGCGGCCCGGACGACGGCCTCGTGGACCTCGGCGGGGGAGGTGGCGGGGACCGTGGCGACGACGGCCTCGGTGGCGGGGTTCAGGACCTGGAGCTGGTCGGGCAAGGGGGCCTCACATGCGTTCGAAGGAGCGGCGGCGCTCCCAGTCGGTGACGGCGGCGTCGAAGGCGTCGAGTTCGACGCGGGCCATGTTGCGGTAGTGGTCGACGACCTCGTCGCCGAAGGCGGACCGGGCGAGGGCGCTGTGCTGCCACAGCTCGGCGGCCTCGCGCAGGGTGGTGGGGACATGGTCGTAGTCGCCGGTGTAGGCGTTGCCGGGGCAGGCGTCGGGGAGTTCGAGGCGTTCCTCGATGCCGTGCAGCCCGGCGGCGACCATCCCGGCGACGGCGAGGTAGGGGTTGACGTCCCCGCCGGGGAGGCGGTTCTCGAACCGGGTGGAGCCGCCGTGGCCGACCACCCGCAGCGCACAGGTCCGGTTGTCGTGCCCCCAGGCGACGGCGGTGGGCGCGAAGGAGCCGGGCTGGAATCGCTTGTACGAGTTGATGTTCGGCGCGTAGAGCAGGCTGAACTCACGCAGGGCGGCGAGTTGTCCGGCGAGGAAGTGCCGCATGGTCGCGGACATGCCGCCGGGGTCGGCCGGTCCCCCGGGCATCACCGTGGTGCCGGTGGGGTCGGTGAGGGAGAGATGGATGTGGCAGGAGTTGCCCTCGCGCTCGTTGAACTTGGCCATGAAGGTCAGCGAGACGCCCTCCTGGGCGGCGATCTCCTTGGCGCCGGTCTTGTAGACGGTGTGCTGGTCGCAGGTGACGAGGGCGTCGTCGTAGCGGAAGACGATCTCGTGCTGGCCGGGATTGCACTCGCCCTTGGCGGACTCGACGGTCAGCCCGGCGGCGGCCATCTCGTTGCGGATGCGGCGCAGCAGGGGCTCGATCCGGCCGGTGCCGAGCACGGAGTAGTCGATGTTGTACTGGTTCGCCGGGGTCAGCCCGCGGTAGTCGGCGTTCCAGGCGGCCTCGTAGGTGTCCTTGAAGACGATGAACTCCAGCTCGGTGCCGACCTGCGCGGTCAGTCCGTGGGCGGCGAGGCGGTCGAGCTGGCGGCGCAGGATCTGCCGGGGCGCGGCGACGACCGGGGTGCCGTCGGCCCAGGCGAGATCGGCGGTGACCATGGCGGTGCCCTCGTTCCAGGGCACCCGGCGCAGGGTCTCCAGGTCGGGGTACATCGCGAAGTCGCCGTAGCCGCGGTCCCAGGACGACATGGCGTAGCCGTCGACGGTGTTCATGTCGGCGTCGACGGCGAGCAGATAGTTGCAGCCCTCGGTGCCGTGGTGGAGGACCTCGTCGAGGAAGAAGCGCGCCGCGAACCGCTTGCCCTGGAGGCGGCCCTGCATATCGGGGAAGGCAAGGACCACGGTGTCGACTTCACCCGCGGCGACGAGGGCGTGCAGTTCCTCGATGCCGAGCGGGGGGGTGCGGTCTGCCACGGGGGGCCTCCTTGGGCGTCTCGGCCTTCTCGGCGTGTCGGCCTCTCGGCCTTCTCGGCCTCTCGGCTTCTAAGCTTTTCGGCCTCTCGGCCTCCAGGCTTTTCGGCCTCTCGGCGTCTCGGTTCGGTGCTGCTGCCGGCTCGGTGCGGCTGCCGGTTTTCGGTGCTGCTGCCCGCTGGGCTGTGACGCGTCGCGAGCCATAAGGTATTGCTGAAGACCATTGGTTGGGAAGGGGGCACGGCCGTATGCCGGTGCATCGGGTGGACGGGTTCGCGGACCGGTTGACGCCGGTGCTGCGGCCGGTGCGGGCGGGCAACGGCTTCGAGGAGGCGCTGGAGCAGATCCTCCAGGTCGTACGGCTCGGGCTGGTGCCGGCCGGGGGGCGGCTGCCGGCGGAGCGGGAGCTGTCGGAGCGGCTCGGGATCAGCCGGGTGACCCTGCGCGAGGTGCTGCGGGTGCTCCAGGACCAAGGGCTGATCGAGTCCCGGCGCGGACGCTACGGCGGCACGTTCGTCCGGGCGCGCGCGGACGCCGGCGGTGAGGACGAACTGCGGCGGCGGGTCGCCGAGGTGGACATCGAGGACGTGCTGCGGTTCCGGGAGGTGCTGGAGGTGGGGGCGGCGGAGCTGTGCGCCGCGCACGGGCTGGCGGAGGCGGGCGCCCAGCGGCTGCGCTCGGCGCTGGCCCGCACCCGGGACGCGCCACCGGCCGAGTACCGGCGCCGGGACACCCTCTTCCATCTGGCGCTCGCCGAACTCTCCGGCTCGGCCTCGCTGACCGCGCAGTACGCGGCGGTCCGGGCCACCGTGAACGAACTGCTGGACTGCATCCCGCTGCTGGTGCGCAATCTGGAGCACTCCCAGCGCCAGCACGCGGCCCTGGTCGACGCCGTGCTCGACGGGGACACGGACGGGGCGCGGGAGATCATGCGGGAACACTGCGCGGGGACGGCGGCGCTGCTGCGGGGGTTTCTGGCGTGAGCCTTGCCGCCGGGGGCGGCGGGGCGCGAGGCTGGGCAAAGGTATCGGGGCGGTCCATTGCGAGCGCCGCCGGGAGCGGTGCGCGGGGAAGCGGAGGACGGATGAGCGGGAGGCCGTTGATCGGCGTCAGCACCTATCTGGAGCCGGGGGTGCGCTGGGGCGTCTGGGAGGTGGAGGCGGCGCTGCTGCACGCCGGGTATCCGCGGTTGGTCCAGCGCGCGGGCGGGCTCGCCGTGATGCTGCCCCCGGACGCGCCCGAGCACGCGGCGGCGGCCGTGGCCCGGCTGGACGGCGTGGTGATCGCGGGCGGCCCGGACGTCGACCCCGCCCGCTACGGCGCCGTCCGCGATCCCCGGACCGGGCCCCCGGCGCCGGAGCGGGACGCGTGGGAACTGGCGCTGATCGACGCGGCACTGGCCGCCGGGGTGCCCCTGCTGGGGATCTGCCGGGGCATGCAGCTGCTGAACATCGCCCTCGGCGGCACACTCGTCCAGCATCTCGACGGCCATGTGGAGGCGGTCGGCGTCTTCGGCACGCATCCGGTCACACCGGTGCCGGGCACCCGGTACGCGTCCCTGGTGCCGGAGCGGACGGAGGTCCCCACCCATCACCATCAGGCGGTGGCCCGGCTGGGCACGGGACTGATCGCGTCGGCCCACGCGGAGGACGGCACGGTCGAGGCCGTCGAGCCGCCGGGGGAAGGGGGCGGCTGGGTGCTGGGGGTGCAGTGGCATCCGGAGATGGACGCGGATGTGCGGGTGATGGGGGCGCTGGTGGAGGCGGCGGGGGGTGGCGGCGCCCGGCCGGGGGGAGGGGCGACCAGGTAGCCCACTGGGTTCCGGCCCCGGCTCCCGCCCCCGTCCTCCTACCCCCGCGTCAGGGTCAGCAGGTCCCTCGCCGGGCCCACCGGGCGGTGGCCCGTCGGCCAGATCGCGCGGAGGTCGCGGGTCAGGGGGACGCCCTCGACGGGGACGCTCACCAGGCGGCGCAGGGCGAGTTCGTCGCGGACCGCGAGTTCGCTGAGCACCGAGGGGCCCGCGCCGCCGACGGCCGCCGCCTTGACGGCGGTGGTGGAGGACAGCTCGATCAGCGGGCGGGCGAGACCGCCGAGGGCGGTGTCCAGGACCTGCCGGGTGCCGGAGCCGCGTTCGCGCAGGATCAGCGGGGTGGCGGCCAGTTCGGCGGCCTCCAGGGGGCGTCGGCGGCGGGCCCAGGGATGGCCGGGTGCCGTGACGACGATCAGCCGGTCATGGGCGATGACGACGGAGTCCAGGCCGGTCGGCACCGTCAGCCCCTCCACGAAGCCGAGGTCGGCCTCGTCGGACAGCAGCAGCGCGGCGACCGCGGCGGAGTTGCCCGCCTGGAGCGACACTGCGGTGTCGGGCCGCTGGGTGCGCAGCGCCAGCAGCCAGCCGGGCAGCAGATACTCGGCGATGGTCATGCTGGCGGCGACCCGGAGCCGGGAGTCACGGCGGTCGCGCAGCGCCTGGGCGCCCGCGTCGAACGCCTCCGCCGCCTCCACCACCCGGCGTGCCCAGTCGGTGACCAGCGCGCCCGCGTCGGTGAGCCGGGAGCCGCGCGGTGAGCGGTCGACCAGGGCGACGCCGAGCTGGCGTTCCATGGAGCGCAGCCGGCTGCTGGCGGCGGGCTGGCTGACGCCGATCTCACGGGCCGCCGCGCCGAGGCTGCCGAGCCGGGCCACCGCGAGGAGCAGTTCCAGCGCCCCGAGGTCCGGCACCCGATGGGCGAGCCCGCCGTGCCCCGGCGCCCGGTGCCCACCGTCGCCGGGCAGGCCGTACCCGGTCCGCTCCTGCCCCGCCCGCTCCTCCCCCGTCGACTCCCGCCCCGTCCGCTCCTGCCGCTGTTCCTCCGGGCTGCTCATAACTCAAGCTTATGTCCCCATAGGGTGCGGGTCTCTGGTGGCCGGGGCCGTCCCGGCGGGACGGTGGGGGCATGGTCACCGCCGCCCTCTCCCCCGCCGCGCCCGTCACCGCGGGCCGCCGCCCCCGGATACCGGCCGTCCGTCACCTCGGGCCGAACTGGTACGCCGCCGTCATGGGCACCGCGATCGTCGCCACCGCCGGTGCCGCGCTGCCCGTCGAGGTGCCCGGACTGCGCACCCTGTGCACGGCGGTCTGGGCGCTCTCCCTGCTGCTGCTCCTGACCCTCCTGGTGGCCCGCGCGCTGCACTGGCGCCACCACGCCGACCAGGCCCGCGCCCATCTCCGCGACCCGGGCATGGCCCCGTTCTACGGCTGTCTGGCCATGGCCCTCCTGGCGGTCGGCGGGGGCGCGGTGACGGTCGGGGCGGACTGGATCGGGACGACGGCGGCGGTCGCCCTCGACGCCGTGCTGTTCACGTCCGGTACGGCGATCGGGCTGGCGGCGGCGGTGACCGTCCCGTATCTGCTGGCCGTGCGCGGGCGGACCGGGCCGGGCGAGGCCAGTCCGGTGTGGCTGCTGCCGCTGGTGGCGCCGATGGTGTCGGCGGCGCTGGGGCCCCTGCTGGTGCCGCATCTGCCGCCGGGGCAGCCGCGCGCGACGCTGCTGCTGGCGTGTGCGGCGATGTTCGGGGCGAGTCTGCTGGCGACGCTGCTGATGCTGCCGCTGGTCTTCGCCCGGCTGCTGACCGGCGGCCCGCTGCCGTCCGCGCTGACCCCGGCGCTGTTCCTGGTGCTGGGCCCGCTCGGGCAGTCCACGACCGCGGCCGGCGCCTTCGCGGACGTGGCCCCGGGGGTCCTGCCCGAGCCGTACGCAGCCGGGTTCGGGGTGTTCGCGGTGCTGTACGGGGTGCCGGTCATGGGGTTCGCGCTGCTGTGGTTCGCGCTGGCGGCGGCGCATGTGGTGCGGGCCCGGCGGCTGGGAATGGGCTTCACGATGACCTGGTGGGCGTTCACCTTCCCGGTCGGCACCTGTGTCACGGGCGCGGCGGCACTGGCCCGGCACACCGGACTGACGGCATTCGAGGGGCTGGCGGTGCTGCTGTACGGGGTGCTGGTGGCGGCGTGGCTGACGGCGGCGGTGCGGACCGCGCGCGGGGTGATCGGCGGCGCGCTGCTGCGGTGAGGCGCCCCGCGTTCCAGAGCTGACCGCCGCCACCGAGCTGAAGCGCCCGCCCCCGGCCGTGGCTGACCCGCCCCGCCCTCACCCGAGCGCCGCCGCCAACGCCGCTCCCAGCCGTCCCGGCGCCTCGCCGAGGGAAGGGCCGTACCAGGTCAGATGGCGGCCACTCAGCAGGGCGCAGGGCACGCCGGGGAAGGCCTCGGGGCCGTCGTCGGCGGTGAAGCGGTAGGGCTCGTCGGGCATCGCCACCAGGGCGGGGCGGGCGGCCAGCAGCTCGGGCAGCGGGATCTTCGGGTAGCGCTCGGGGTGGGCGGCGTAGAGATGGTCGACGCCCAGGCGGGCGAGGACGTCCCCGGCGAAGGTGCCGCGGCCCAGGACCATCCAGGGGCGGCGCCAGACCGGCACGATCGCGGTGGTCCGGTGCTCCGGCTCGGGCAGGGCGCTCCAGGCGGCCTCGGCGTCGTCCAGCCAGCGGGGGCGGGAGGGGGCGCCGCACGCGGTCACGACCCGGTCGAGTTCCGTGAACGCCTGCGGTACGTCCCGCACCTCGGTGACCAGGACCTCGATCCCCGCCGCGCGCAGGGCGGCGAGGTCGGGCGCGCGGTTCTCCTCCTCGTTGGCGACGACCAGATCGGGCGCGAGGGCGATGATCCGTTCGATGTCCGGGTTCTTGGTGCCCCGGATCCGGGGCACGTCCAGTCCGGGCGGATGGGTGCACCAGTCGGTGGCCCCCACCAGCACCCCGGGCAGGGTGGTGGCGACGGCCTCGGTCAACGAGGGCACCAGGGAGACGACACGCAGCACGCCGGAGAGCCTACGGCCCCCTACGGCCGGTCCTCGACGGCCGCGATGTGCTCGGCGACGGCGACGACCAGGACCCGGGTCTCCGGCACGGTGGCCCGCCAGCGGTGCCGTACGCCACCGGTCAGATACAGGGAGTCGCCGCGGCCCAGCCGGTAGGCGCGGCCCTCCGCCTCGATCTCCACGGCGCCGTCGGCCACGTACAGCAACTGGTCGTTGCGGTGCTGGAACTCGCGGCCGGCCTCGTGGTCGCCGGTGTACTCCGTCGCCTGCATCTGGTGGTGGCCGCGCACCAGGGAGCGCGCCTGGGGGGCCGGGGCGGAGCCGGCCGAGTCGGCGCGCACCACATCGACCGTGCAGGCGGGGTCGGCGGCGGCGAGCAGTTCCACGGCAGTGGTGCGCAAGGCGTCGGCGACCTTCTCCAGGGAGCCGCGGCTGGGCCGCGCCCGGTCGTTCTCGACCTGGCTGAGGAAGGGCACCGACAGCCCGCTGCGCTCGGCCACCACGGCGAGGGTCAGATCCAGGGCCCGGCGGCGGCGCCGCACGGCCGCGCCCACCCGCAGGGACTGTTCCTTGTGGTCACCCATCGCTCCGGCTCCCTCCTTCGCGCGTCGGTCCGGGTGCTTCGATCCCATCCTGCGACGAGTCCGCAGTCGAGTCAGCGGACGAGTCCGTCGGTGCTTCCGCCGACCAGTTCTCCGACCGGTTCTCCGACGCATTCTCCGCTGCGGTCTCTGACGCGTTCTCTTGAGTTCTCTGCACCCTACGCATGTTCGGCAAACCGTTTCCGGTGGCCGTCATATCGCCGACACATTGTCCGAGGCCCCGCCCTGCGGTTCTCGCCACCTCGGCGGGCCCCGGAGGGCGCGGAAGGGCCGGTCCGGCGCATGACACGGGGTCGCGCGCCGGATTCCTGGACATTCGTGCGCCGGTTGACGCGAAGAGGTCGCTCTCCGTGGTTGGCCGGAATCCGACCGTCACCACGGAGAGCGACCTCAGGTGCCGCGCGGAGCCAAGGCAGCCAGGGGAGCCAGGGCAGCCATGGGAGCTACGGAGGCGTCATCCGCCCCAAGACGTCCGGGTGGTCCTCCAGCCAGGCGGCGACGGCTTCCTCCTCCTTGCCCTGCCCCTGGTTCTTGATCTCGGCCTCCAGGGTGCCCAGCTCGTCCTCGGTCATCCGGAAGCCCTTGATCCACTCGGTGAGCTGCGGGTACTGCTCCGGGAACGCCTCGCTGGAGATGGTCCGGATGGTGTTGCCCTCGCCGAACGCCTTCTGCGGGTCCTTGAGCTTGGTCAGCTCGTACTCGCTGTACGCCCAGTGCGGCGACCAGAGGGTGACGGCGATCGGCTCCTGCTTGGCGTACGCCCGCTTCAGTTCGGCGAGCATCGCCGGGGTGGAGCCGTCGACGACCTGGTACTCGCCCTCCAGGCCGTAGCCGGGCATGACCTTGTTCTTCAGCAGGTCCATCTCGCCGGTGCCGGGCTCGATGCCGACGATCCGGCCGTCGAAGAGATCCGCCTTGCCCTTGAGGTCCGCCAGCGAGTCGACGCCCTTCACATAGGACGGGACGGCGATCTCCAGGGAGGTCGGCTCGTACCAGGTGCCGAGGTCGTGGAGTCTGTCCTTGTGCTTGTCCCAGTAGTTCTTCTGGGCGTACGGCAGCCAGGCGTCGAAGTTGAGGTCCAGATCCCCGGCGGCGAGGCCGGTGTAGACCGGGCCGACGTCCATCTGCTTCAGATTCAGCGTGTAGCCGCGGCGCTCCAGGGCGTTCTTCCAGAGGTAGGTGATGGCGATGTCCTCGTCCCAGGGGAACCAGGCCACGTTCACCGGCCGCTCGGCCTCGGCGGGGGTGTCACCGCCCGTGGCGTCGCCGACCGGCGCCCACTGGTCCACGACACCGGGGTTCTGCTCCAGCCAGGCGCGGACCGCGTCCTGCTGCTTGCCCTTGCCGGCCGTGTTGATCTCGGCCTCCAGGCCGGTGAGCTGCTCCTCGGTCATGGAGAAGTCGCGCAGCCACTCGCTGACCACCGGGTGGTCGTCGGTGAAGCCCTGGCGGGAGAGCATGTGCACCCCGTCGCCCGAACCCCAGGCACCCTTGGGGTCCTTGAGCTTCTTCAGGTCGTAGTCGTTGTACGCCCAGTGCGGCGACCAGAGGGTGACGACGATGGGTTCCTGCTTGGCGTACGCCCGCTTGAGCTGGGCGAGCATCGCCGGGGTGGAGCTGTCGACGACCTGGTACTCGCCCTCCAGGCCGTACTCCCCCAGCACCTTGCTCTTCAGCAGGGACATCTCACCGGCACTGGCCTCGATGCCGGTGATCTTGCCGTCGAACTGCCCGGCCTCGCCCTTGAGGTCCGCCAGGGAGTCGATGTCCTCCATATAGCTGGGGACGGTCAGCTCCAGGGAGGTCTCCTCGTACCAGGCACCGAGGTCTTCGAGGCGGTCGCCGTACTTCTTCCAGTACTGCTCATGGGTGGTGGGCAGCCAGGAATTGGTCTCGAAATCGAGGTCACCGGCGGCCAGGGACGTATACATCGGCCCGGCGTCCAACTGCTTGGCCTCGACCTCGTAGCCGCGCTGCTCCAGGATCTCCTTCCACAGGAAGGTGGAGGCGACCCCCTCGTCCCAGGGGATGTATCCGACGGTCAGCTTCTGGCCCTTGCCGACGTTCTGCGCGTCGGCGGTGTCGTCGGTGGCCTTGGCCCCGCCGAAGACCCCGAGCCCGCCCGCGACGAGCGCGAGCACCAGCACCCCGGCCATGGCGACGACCGGCCGCGGCCGGTACGACCAGACCTTCAGGGCGTACGAGGTGTGCGCGGCGCGGGCGCGGGCGGCGGCCCGGCGGGCCATCGGCGAGACCTGGGTGCCGAGGGCGCCGGTCATCCGGTCGAGGTAGATCGCGAGGATGACGATGGCGACGCCCGCCTCGGAGCCGAGGCCCACATTGAGCTGGCCGAGGGCCTCGTTGACATCGGCGCCGAGCCCGGCGGCGCCGACCATGCCGGCGATGGCGGCCATGGACAGGCCCAGCATGATGACCTGGTTGACCCCGGCCATGACGGTGGGCAGGGCCAGCGGGAGCTGGACCCGCAGCAGGATGTCCCGGCGGCTGGTGCCGAACGCCTCGGCGGCCTCGACCAGGTCCTTGTCGACCTGGCGGATGCCGAGTTCGGTCATCCGGACACCCGGGGCGAGGGCGAAGATCAGGGTGGCGACGATGCCTGCCGGGGCGCCGCTGCCGAAGAACAGGATCGCCGGGATGAGGTAGATCATCGCGGGCAGCGTCTGCATGAAGTCCAGCACCGGGCGGACCAGACCGCTCACCCGGTCCGAGCGGGCGGCCCAGATGCCGACCGGCACGGAGACCACCAGGGCGATGAGGGTGGCGACGAGGACCAGCGAGAGGGTCATCATCGCGTTCTCCCACAGGCCCAGGGAGTCGATGAACGCGAACCCCGCGAAGGAGAGCACCCCGGCGAGGGTGCCGCGCAGCCAGAACGCGATCACCGCGAAGATGCCCGCGAGCAGCAGGGGCTGGGGGGCCTGGAGGACGGCGTCGATGCCGTCGTAGACGCCCAGGAAGACGGTTTTGAGGAAGTCGAAGAGCCAGGCAACGTTGTCCAGCAGCCAGTCGACGGTGCTGTTGACCCAGTCGCCGAAGGGGATCCTAGGCACGGGCGGTCACCTTCTCGCCGTCCGTGCCGTTGCCGCCGGGTCTGGGGAGGCAGGGTTCGGGCGGCCCGTCCTCGTCGCCGACCAGGGCGAGCAGCCGCTGCCGCGGGACGACGCCGACCAGTTCGGGGCCCTTCAGGACGGCGACGGGGTGGCGGGTACGGGCGCTGAGCGCGCAGAGTTCGTGGAACGGGGTGTCCGGGGTGGCGGTGGGGCAGGCGCAGTCGGCCTCGTCGCCGCGCAGACCGGTCTCCATCACGGCCTCGGCGGTCAGCACCCGGGAGCGGTCGACGTCCTGGATGAAGGAGGCGACATAGTCGTTCGCGGGGCGCAGCAGGATGTCCTCGGCGGTGCCGTTCTGCACGATCCGGCCGTCCCGCATCACGGCGATCCGGTCGCCGAGCCGCATGGCCTCGTTGAGGTCGTGGGTGATGAAGACGATGGTCTTGCGCAGGGTGCGCTGGAGGGTGAGCAACTGGTCCTGCATGTCCCGGCGGATCAGCGGGTCCAGGGCGCTGAAGGACTCGTCCATCAGCAGCAGATCGGCGTCGGTGGCCAGCGCGCGGGCCAGGCCGACGCGCTGCTGCATACCGCCGGACAGCTCGTCCGGCCAGGACTTCTCCCAGCCTTCGAGGCCGGTGAGGGCGAGGGCCTCGGCGGCACGCCGCTCCCGCTCCCCCCGGGGCACGCCCTGCACGGCCAGTCCGTAGCCGGCGTTCTCCAGCACGCTGCGGTGCGGGAACAGCGCGAAGTGCTGGAACACCATGCTGATCTTGTGGGAGCGCACCTCGCGCAGGGCGCGCGGGCCCAGCCCGGTCAGGTCCTGGCCGTCGAAGCGGACGGTGCCCGCGGTCGGCTCCAGCAGTCCGTTGAGCATGCGCAGCAGGGTGGACTTGCCGGATCCGGACAGGCCCATGACGACGAAGATCTCACCGGGTTCCACGGTGAAGGAGGCGTCGATCACGGCGGCCGTGGTGCCGTCGGCGCGCAGCTCCTCCCGGTCGGCTCCGTCGCGGAGCCGTTGTACGGCACTGTCCGGTCGTCTCCCGAACACCTTGAACAGGTGCTCGGCCTCAAGCCTGGATGACACGCGAACCTCTTGTCTCGGGGGCAAGGACAGGAGTGACGCCGGGCGGTTCGGGCCCCTGTGGGAGCGGTTGAATCTGCAACCGGCATCACTCCGAGGCGGCGCCTGCCCCGACCATTTCCGGCCAAACGGAAAGTGGCGGGGGTCACAGGGGTGGGGGCTTGATCCGAGGGGGGTGGGTGGAGTGGGGGGCGGGGGTGTCCACCCCGTCGCCGGGCGGGGGCGTCCACCCCGTGGTCGGGCACCACCGCCGGGCGCCGCCGCCAGGACCGTCCGGGAGCGGCCCGGCGCCGCCGCCGGAACCCTTCGAGAGTCGCCCGGCGCCGCCGCCAGAGGCCGCTGTCAGTGCCGTGCGGCATGATGCGAAGGGTGACCGGACAGCTGATGCTCCTCGACACCGCCTCGCTCTACTTCCGCGCCTACTTCGGCGTCCCGGAGTCCGTGAAGGCCCCGGACGGCACGCCGGTGAACGCCGTGCGCGGACTGCTGGAATTCATCGAACGCCTGGTCCGGGACCACCGCCCGAGCCACCTCGTGGCCTGTATGGACGCCGACTGGCGCCCGCAGTGGCGGGTGGACCTCATCCCCTCCTACAAGGCGCACCGGGTGGCCGAGGAGCGGGAGAGCGGTCCGGACGAGGAGGAGGTGCCCGACACCCTCTCCCCCCAGGTGCCGGTCATCGAGGCGGTGCTGGACGCGCTGGGCATCGCCCGGGTGGGCGTCGCGGGCTACGAGGCGGACGACGTCATCGGCACGTTCACCGCGCGGGCCACCGGCCCGGTCGACATCGTCACCGGCGACCGCGACCTCTACCAGCTGGTGGACGACGGACGCGGGATCCGGGTGCTGTACCCGATCAAGGGCGTCGGCACGCTCCAGCTCACCGACGAGGCGGTGCTGCGCGAGAAGTACGGCGTGGACGGCCCCGGGTATGTGGATCTGGCGCTGCTGCGCGGCGACCCCAGCGACGGTCTGCCGGGCGTGCCGGGCATCGGGGAGAAGACGGCGGCGAAGCTGATCGCCGAGTTCGGGGACCTGGGCGGGATCATGGCGGCCCTCGACGACCCCGGGGCGAAGCTGACGCCGTCGCAGCGCAAGCGGCTGGCCGAGTCGCGGCCCTATGTGGCGGTCGCCCCGACGGTGGTCCGGGTCGCGCGGGACGTACCGCTGCCCGAGGTCGACACCGCGCTGCCGCGCGCTCCGCGCGATCCGGCGGCCCTGGAGCGGCTCGGGGACCGCTGGAACCTGGGCGGCTCCCTGCGCCGGCTGCTGCTCACCCTGGAGGCGGTCGCCTGAGCCCCGCCGCCGCGCGCCACCGCGCTTCCCTTCGGCGTTCCCGGAAAAAAACCGACGATAGGCAAATGCCCTGCTCCACCCGGGTGCGAGAGTCGACCGCTATCCAAAATCATGGTCACGGCCGTGTTCAACTGCGGCCGACAAACGGAACGGAGTGCTAACTTAGGTAAACCTAAGCATGGAACAGCAGGGAGGCTGTCATGGCAGCACGACCGGCCCGTAGGCCGCCGAAGCCGCATTCCGCGCAGGTCGTCCGCACCGAGCGGCTGACTCCTCATATGCAGCGGGTGGTCCTCGGCGGCGACGGATTGGCCGACTTCGCCGCCGGCACCAGCACCGATCACTATGTGAAGCTGCTGTTCCCGGCCCCGGGCGTCACCTACCCGGAGCCGTTCGACATCCAGCGCATCCGGGACGAGTTCCCGCGCGAGCAGTGGCCGGTGACGCGCACCTACACCGTGCGCGCCTGGGACCCGGTGCTGCGCCAGCTCACCCTGGACTTCGTGATCCATGGCGACGAGGGCCTGGCCGGCCCCTGGGCGCTGCGGGTCCAGCCCGGGGAGACCGTGCGCTTCCTCGGCCCCGGTGGTGCCTACGCCCCGGACCCCACCGCCGACTGGCATCTGCTGGTCGGCGACGAGAGCGCGCTGCCGGCCATCGCCGCGGCGCTGGAGGCCCTGCCCGGCGGGGCGCGGGTGCGGGCGTTCGTGGAGATCTCCGGCCCCGAGGAGGAGCAGAAGATCGACTCGGACGCGGAGGTCGTCTGGCTGCACCGCGGCTCCCGTCCGGTCGGCGAGGCCCTGATCGAGACCGTGCGCGGACTGTCCTTCCCGGACGGCCGGATGCACGCGTTCGTGCACGGCGAGGCGGGCTGGGTGAAGGAACTGCGCCGCATGCTGCGGATGGAGCTCCAGATCCCGCGCGAGGACATCTCCATCTCCGGCTACTGGCGGCTCGGCCACGACGAGGACGGCTGGCAGGCGTCGAAGCGGGACTGGAACGCCCGGATCGAGGCGGAGCAGGAGCCGGCGGCGGCCGGCGGCGAGCAGACGGCGGCATAACCCCCGGCGAACAGAGGGCGGCACAGGCCCCCCCCGCACCCTTCTGAAGCGGCGGTACCCGGACGGGTACCGCCGCTTCGCGCTGTCACGACATAACGCGATGGCCGCACCGGGCAGGCGGCGTGAGGACTTGGGCCCGGAGCGGACACGCCGGTGTGACGCGGCCGAAACAGCGGGTCCCTAATTTCTGTCACTCGACAGGAATCCCGGTTCCCCCCGCGTTCCCCCGCGTCCGCCGCTTCCGTCGCCACCAGAACCCTCCGTGCCCCGAGGCAGGTGCCGCCGTGACCACCACCGCTCCCTCCGATGTCCGCCCCGACCCGCCGCACGCCCCCGATGGCTCCGCCACCCCCGACGCCTCCCTCTCCGAGTTCGGCTACCGCCAGGAACTCCACCGCAGCCTGGGCAAGTACGCCTCCTTCGCCGCCGGGTTCTCCTTCATCTCGGTGCTGACGACGGTCTTCCAGTTCTTCACCATCGGCTACGCGTTCGGCGGCACGGTCTTCTTCTGGACCTGGCCGGTGGTGCTGGTCGGACAGCTGCTGGTGGCCGCCTGCTTCGCCGAACTCGCCGCCCGCTACCCGATATCCGGGGCGATCTACCAGTGGTCCACCCGGCTGTCGAACGCGGTCTTCGGCTGGTTCGCCGGCTGGATCATGGTGATCGGGCAGATCGTGGTCGTCGCGGCGGCGGCGCTCGCCCTCCAGATGGTGCTGCCCCCGATCTGGTCCGGCTTCCAGATCATCGGCACCGACCCCGCCCCCACCTCCGCCGACGGCGCCGCGAACGCCGCCGTCCTCGGTGTGGTGCTCCTCGCCCTCACCACCCTCGTCAACGTCCTGGACAACCGGGTCCTCTCGGCGGTCAACCGGATCGGGGTCACCGCCGAGATCATCGGCGCCATCCTGATCGTCGTCCTGCTCCTCACCCACGCCGAGCGCTCCCCCGGCATCACCCTGCACATGACCGGCGGCGCCGAGTCCGGGCTGCTGGGGGCGCTGCTGGTGGGCTCGTTCACGGCCGCGTACGTGATGATCGGGTTCGACAGCGCGGGCGAGATGAGCGAGGAGACGCACCACCCGAGGCGTACCGCGCCGCGCACCATCCTCACCGCGCTGGCCGCGGCGGGCCTGCTCGGCGGGCTGATCGTGCTGGGCGGACTGCTGGCCGCGCCGAGCCTGACCGACGGCCGCCTCGCGGTCGACGGCCTCAGCTACGTCCTGACCAGCAGCCTCGGTGACGGGGTCGGGCGGCTGCTGCTGGCCGATGTGGCGGTGGCCATCGCGGTGGCGACCCTCGCCATCCAGACCTCGGCCTGCCGGATGCTGTTCTCCATGGCCCGCGACGGACAGCTCCCCTTCTCCGGCCGTCTGGCCAAGGTCAACCCGCGCACCGGGATGCCGCACGCCCCCGCCGTGATCGTCGGCCTGCTGGCCGCCGCCCTGCTGCTGCTGAACTTCGCCTCCCCGGAGGCGTTCCTCGCCATCGGCACCACCTGCATCGTGATGCTGTACCTGGCGTACGCGATGGTCACCGGCCCCCTCCTGGTCGCCCGTCTGCGGGGCCGCCTCCCCCGCACCGGCACCGACGAGACCGGCGCCCCCCTCTTCTCCCTGGGCCGCTGGGGCGTCCCGGTGAACGCCCTGGCCCTGCTCTACGGCCTGTTCATGACCGTCAACCTGGCCTGGCCCCGCGCGGAGGTGTACGACCCGGCGGGCGGGCACTGGTACTTCCAGTGGTTCACGGTCCTCTTCCTCACTGTCACGGTGACCCTCGGCGCCGGATACCGCCTCTGGCGCTCCCGCGGCACGACCACGGCCACGGCCCCCGCCCTCGTACCCTGAACCACCATGAGCCGCCGCCCCGTGCCCCCGCCCTCCCCGCTGCCCCAGCGCGACGGGATCGACCCGGTACGGGTGCGGCTGCCGCGCGAAGGGCCCTGGGGGTCGGCCGGGGCGTATCTGGTGGAGCGGCTGTCGGGGGCCGGGCCCGGAGTGGTGGCCCGGATGCTGGAGGCGGGGCTCATCGTCGGGGCGGACGGGCGCCCGGTGGAGCCGGACGCGGACTTCGTGCCGGGGATGTATGTCTGGTTCCACCGCGAGCTGCCGTACGAGGTGCCGGTGCCGTTCCCGATCCGGATCGTCCACCGGGACGAGCACATCGTCGTCGCCGACAAGCCGCACTTCCTGGCGACCACCCCGCGCGGCGGTCATGTGGTGCAGTCGGCACTGGCCCGGCTCCGGGTGGAGCTGGGGCTGCCGGAGCTGGGCGCCGCCCACCGCCTGGACCGGCTGACCGCGGGCCTGGTCCTGTTCACCGTACGGCCGTCCGAGCGCGGGGCGTATCAGGGGCTGTTCGCGGAGCGCCGGGTGCTCAAGGGATACGAGGCGGTGGCCCCCTACGATCCGGGGCTGGTACTGCCCCGGACCGCGCGCAGCCGGATCGTGAAGGAGCGCGGGGTGCTGACCGCGCGGGAGGTGCCGGGCGAGCCGAACGCGGTCAGCGGGATCGCCCTCGCCGAGCACCGGGCCGACGGGCTGGGCCGGTATCTGCTGACCCCGGCGACCGGCCAGACCCATCAGCTGAGGGTCCACATGACCGCCCTCGGCGTCCCGATCCTCGGCGACCCCCTGTACCCGGAGGTGGCCCCGCCGGTGCCCGACGGCGACTTCCGGCGCCCGCTCCAGCTGCTGGCCCGCTCCCTGGAGTTCACCGACCCGGTGACCGGTGTCGAGCACCGGCTGCGCAGCGACCGGGAGCTGACGGCCTGGACGGACCCCGGGGAGTGGGCGGCGCCCTAGGCTCCGTCCCCGCGCCACCAGCGCAGGAAGCGGCGCCAGGCGCCGGGCCTCGGCTCGGGGGCGGGGGCGGGGGCCGGTTCCGGGGGCGCGAGGGGCTCGGTGAGCTCCGGGGGCGGGGTGCTGGTGAGGGACCGGAGGTCGGGCGCCGGGGCGGGCCTCGGGGCGACGATCTCCCAGTTCTGGCGGGGTGCCGCGTGCCGGACCGCCGGGGGCGACTGGATGTCCTGGGTGGGCCTGGGGTCGAAGGTGACCGGCAGGGTGACCAGATGGCGGGAGGCGATGGACTCGGTCCAGCGCAGCTCCTCCTCGGCGCAGTCGAGTTCCACGTCCGGCAGCCGCATCAGCAGCGCGTCGACGCCGACATCGGCGATGGCGCGGCCGATGTCCTGGCCGGGGCATTCGTGCGGGCCGCCGCCGAAGGCGAGATGGGAGCGGTTGCCCTGCATATGGGCGGCGAGGTCGGGCCTGACGCGCGGGTCGATGTTGCCCGGCGCGGGGGCGAAGAGCAGACCGTCGCCGCGTTTGATGCGCTTGCCGCCGAGTTCGGTGTCCTGTTTGGCGAAGTAGGCGAACACCGTGCTGAAGGGCGGTTCGTCCCACAGGGACTGCTCGACCGCCTCGGGCACGGTCATCTGGCCGCCGTTGAGCTGGGCGCGGAAGCGGGGGTCGGTGAGGACCATCCGCAGCACGCTGGAGAGCAGATTGACGGTGGCCTCGTAGGAGGCGAGGAGCACCAGCCGGAGGTGTTCGCGGACCTCGTCGTCGCTGAGTCCGGCGGGGTGGCGGACGAGATAGCTGGTGAAGTCCTCGCCGGGGTCGGCGCGGCGGCGGGTGGTGAGCCGGCTGAGGGCCTCCATCAGCTTGGCGTGGCTGGCGATGGCGGTCTCGGTGCCCTTGAGGGTGTCGCGGGCGGCGGCCACGAGTTCGTCGCCGTACTCGTCGGGCATGCCGAGGATCTCGCACATCACGCCCATCGGCAGATGCTCGGTGAACTGGCTGACCAGGTCGGCGGTGCCGCGCTCGGAGAACCGGTTCACGAGCCGCTGGGTGTGGCGGTAGATGTGCCGGCGCAGGGAGCGGTGGTCGATGGTGGACATGGCGCCGGTGACCGCGCCGCGCAGCCGGAGGTGCTCGTCGCCCTCGGCGTGCGAGGCGATGGGCTGCCAGGCGATGTGCGGCATCAGCGGATGGTCGGGCTTGACCCGGCCCTCGGTGAGCGGGGTCCAGATCCGGCTGTCGCGGGTGTACTGGGAGGGGGTGCGCACCATGTGCAGGTTCTCGGCGTGCCCGAGCACCACCCAGATGGGCACGTCGTCATGGAGCAGGACGGGGGCCACGGGGCCGTGTTCGGCGCGGAGCTTCTCGTAGAGGCCGCTGAGGTCGAGGGCCTCGGGGCCGTAGAGGCGGTGCGGTCCGCCGGGGCCGGTGCGGTGGGCGGGGCAGCCGGGCGGGGGGACGCCGGGGAGGGCGGTGCCGGGGGTGGAGTGGGTGTCAGAGGTCACGGGAGGGGCTCCGGGGAAGGGGCGGGGGGTCAGGTGAGAGCGCCCGCCATGGCGAGCTTGTGCAGAAAGCGCATGAGGGTCATCAGGGTGTCCCGGCTGGAGGCGCGGCGGCGGGCGTCGCACTCCACGATGGGGATCTCCGGGGCGAGGTCGAGCGCGGCGCGCAGATCCTCGACGGCGTAGTGGGGGGCGTCGGGGAAGGTGTTGACGGCGACGATGAAGGGCACCCCGCGCTCCTCCAGCCGGCCCATGACGTCGAAGCTGACCTCCAGGCGCCGGGTGTCGATCAGCACCACCGCGCCGAGCGCGCCCTCGAACAGGCCGTTCCACAGGAACCAGAAGCGTTCCTGGCCGGGGGTGCCGAAGAGATAGAGGACGAGCCGGTCGGAGACGGTGATGCGGCCGAAGTCCATGGCGACGGTGGTGGCCGTCTTGGTGTCGGAGCCCCGGTTGTCGTCGACGCCGATCCCGGCCTGGGTCATGGTCTCCTCGGTGGTCAGCGGTGTGATCTCGCTGACGGAGCCGACCATGGTGGTCTTGCCGACCCCGAACCCGCCCACGATCACGATCTTCACCGCGGCCTGGGCCGTGTGCGGGAGATGGTCCTCGGTGCGGGGGCCGGGAAGGGTGTCAGAGCTGCTGAAGTCCATGCATCACCGCTTCGAGAAGGGAACGGTCGGGCAGCGCCTGCCGGACGATGGGGGCCCGCGCCTGGACCAGTTCGGCCGTCAGCATGTCGGTGAGCAGGACGGTCACCGCGCTGTACGGAAGGCTGAGATAGGCCGAGAGTTCGGCCACGGAGAGGGGCGCCGCGCACAGTCGCAGCACCGCCGCCTGCTCGGGGGTGGTGGAGGGCGGCGGGTCCTCGGCGCGGGCCACGACCAGGGTGACGAGATCCAGGCCCGCGCGGTCGCCGTCGGTGCCGCCGATGACGTAGAACCGCTCGGGGTTCTGGCCGTTCGGGCCGTCCTGCGCGGGCGGGGCGTCGGGGGCCGGGTCCGGCGGCCGGCCGGTGTGCGCCGGGGGCGCGGCGGGGGCGTCGCCGGGGTGCCGGGTCCGGTCGGGGCCCGGCGGTGGCTGGGGCGGCGCCTCGGGGTGGCGCCGCCGGCGTTTCGGAGGCGTCATACGGTCTGCCCGTTGCTGTGCCGGGCGGGACTGGTGAGATGGGCGCCGATCCGGACGACCAGGTCGCGCATGCGGTTGCTCATCATGCCGGGCTCGCAGGTGATGTCGGAGAGGACCGCGAGATAGGCGTTGGCGCCGGCCGCCATCAGATAGAAGTAGCCGCGGTCGATCTCGATGACGATCAGGTTCATCTCCCCGTCGCTGCCGGGCAGTTCCTGGGCGACGGCGTTGGCGAGGCTCTGCATCCCGGCGCAGGCGGCGGCGACCCGGTCGGCGGCGTCGGGGTCGCCGGAGTAGCGGGCGAGGCGCAGTCCGTCGGCCGAGAGCACCACGATCATCCCGATGCCGGGCACCCCGTCGTACAGATCCTTGAGCAGCCAGTCGAAGTTGGCCCGGTACGTCACTTGACGTCCCCTTCGTCATCGGCCGTGTCGCGGGCCGGGTCGTCGTCGATCAGATGGAGGTACTTGGTCGGGTTCCGGGTGAAGTCGGTCGGATGGGTGCCGGGCGGCAGGTCCTTCTTCAGCCCCTCCCAGAAGGACTCGACCCAGGCGCCGGGCGCGACGAACTCCTCCTGCTCCGGCTCGGGTTCCGGCCGGTGGAACCCGGCGGCGCGGGCGGCCTCACGGGCCTCGCGCTCCTCCTTCTCGGCCCGCTCGGCGGCGTACTGGGCGGCGTACTGCTCCTTGATGCGCTGGGTGATCGGGACGGTGGCGCGGCTGCGGCGCTGGGGCAGGCCGTTCGCCGTCCACTCGGTGACGACCGGGACGTCGTCCTCCAGGGAGACCCCGGCGGGGATCTTCGGGCTGGTGGGGCGGCGGGTCTTGGGCGGCCGGGCGGGGCCTTCGAGGGCCTCCATGGTGACCGGGACGCCGGTGGCGCCGATGCCGTGCGCGAGACCGACGCCGCGCTCATGGGTGAGCATGGTCATCGGGACGACCAGGACCGCGCGGACCCCGCCGTACGCGGAGGTGCGCAGCGAGATCTGCATGTTGAACTGGGCGCACAGACGGCCCACGACGGCGAGGCCGAGGCGGGGGCTGTCGCCGAGTTCCTGCATGTCGACGCCCATCATGGCGTTGGCGAGCATCTGCTCGGCACCGGCCCGGGACTCCTCGCCCAGGCCCATGCCGCCGTCCTCGATCTCGATGGCCAGTCCGCTCTGCACCTCGACGGCGGTGACATGCACCTTGGTGTGCGGGGGCGAGTAGCGGGTGGCGTTGTCGAAGAGTTCGGCGCAGGCGTGGATGATCGGCTCGACGTAGATGCCCTTGGCGCTGATCCGGGCGATGTTGTCCAGCGAGATCCGGCGGTACTCCAGGATCCGGGACATCGCGCCGCGCAGGGTGGAGTACATGGAGACGGCCTCGGGCCACTGACGGCCGGGGCGTCCGCCGCCGAGCACCGAGATGGAGTCGGCGAGGCGGCCGATCAGCGCGGTGCCGTGGTCGATCCGCAGCAGATCGTCGAAGACCTCGGGGTTGGTGCCGTGGTCCTCCTCCATCTCCCGGAGTTCATTGGCCTGCTGGTGGACGATGGCCTGGACGCGGCGGGCGACATTGACGAAGGAGCGCTGGGCGGAGTCGCGGAGGTTCTCCTCCTGGTCGACGATCCGCAGCATCAGCCGGACCAGTTCCTTCTGGACCTCGGGGATGGTGCTCCAGCCGGCCTCGATCTCGTCGAGCTGGCCCAGCACCTCGCCGATGGAGTTGCCCTTGCGCATGTGGTCGATGGAGCCGGGGACGATATCGGTGGCGAGATAGAGCATGCGCCGGTCGTTGTCCTCGATCCGGCCTTCCAGATGCGCGGTGTGCCGGGCGTGCTCGGCCGTCAGCGCCCGCAGGGCCCGGCCCCGGCGCACCGCCTCGGCGGCGGTCAGGGTCACCAGCAGCGTGGCCACGGCACCGCAGACACCGACCGCGACCCGTGCGGACGGTGCCACCAGGGCGACGGCGGCTCCGGTCGCCGCGGCCATCAGTACGGCGGGCGGCAACAGCAGGCGCGCGGTGGGAACTTCGCGGCGTCGGGGTGGGGGTTGAACACTCACCATGTGGGCCCTCGGAAGCGAATCGACGGGGATCTCGGGCGGGCGTGCTTGAGGCACTGTGCTGGGGGAATTCTGGAAAAGGGGGGTCTTCTGGATGTTCAAGACCTCTTCTGGATGTTCGAGACCTTCGGAATCTCTTGAACAAACGCACGATTTCAACTCAACTCGGTGCGCTGCGGGCGAGCATAGTCCGGGCGGATCATCACCGGGTCATCTTCGGCAAGCCCCTGAAATGGGCCCCGCGACAGGAGTACCCTCGGGCCCATTTGCACGCCCAGTTCCGGTTCGCACACATTCCGTGACGGCGCGCGGGCATACGAAACCCCTTCGCCCGGACGGGTGACGCCGAGTCAGCCCCCGGCGATCCGCAGCGCCGCGTCCGCCGTGGCCGTCGCGAACAGCGCCACCGGCCGGTCCGGTCCCGAGCGCCGGACCAGGATCACACCCTCGATCAGCCCGAACACCAGATCCGTCCGCAGCTCCAGGTCCCCCTTGCCGAGGACACCGCCCGCGGCCGTGGCCGCCAGCAACTGCCGGTAGGCGTCCCGCAGCTCCGCCCGCACCGCGCGGAACCCGGCGAACCGCTCGCTGCGCACCTCGGGCAGCAGATACAGGGCGCCCAGATTGTGCGGGCCACCGCAGAGCAGTTCCACATCCGCCCGGCACAGCTCCCAGAGCCGGTGCTCGGCGGGCCCGGTGTCATCGGCGAGGAGTTCGCGGGCGTAGGCGAGGGACGGGGTGACCGTCGACTCCAGCAGCTCGGCGAGGAGTTCCTCCTTGCCGGAGACGTAGTGGTACATCGACGCCTGCCGCATCCCGGCGCGCTCGGCGACGGCCCGGGTGGAGGTGGCCGCGTAGCCGAGGGTGGTGAACAACTCGGCGGCGGCCCGCAGCAGTTCGGCCCGGGGCGCGAGCCCGCTGTCCGGGCGCCCCGCGGCCCGTGGCCGCCCGACCCGCCGTGCACCACCCGTGGTCCCCATGGGTCCGATCGTCGCACAGGGATGGGCGGGACGATCACGGACCCGAACCCGGATCCGGATCCCCACGGACCCGACCCCCCCCCGGACCCCGATCCCGGTCCCGCCGGACCCCGATCCCGCTGGCCCCGGATCCCGATCCCGATCCCGATCCCGCCGGACCCGGTCCCGCCGGGCCGGACCGCGTCACGCCACCCCGCCCACCGCTGCCCGCCCACCGCCTCCCGCCCGCCGTGAGGGATCGGTAACCCCCCGGGAACATCCGGGCAACGCCCGCGACCCGGCCCGCACCTAATTTCTGTCAAGCGACAGAAACTCCTCTCCCTCCGTTCTGCCGCCCCCTGATGCACCCCGCACCCCGCACCCCGCACACCCCGCACCCCGCCCCACCCCACCCCACGCACCCACCCATCCACCCCACGCACCCACCCCGCCGGAGGTTCCCCATGGCGACAGCCACCCCGTACGGCGCGCGAGCGCACGCGCGGGCCCAGGACGGCACCCGGGCCGAGGCCATGCCCGTCGTCCCCGCCGCCGACTGGCCCGCCCCGCCCTGCGAGGCAGGCCATCTGGTGTGGGCGGAGACGGTCGCGGGCGGCAACTACACCCACCGGGTGCTGGCCCGCGGCACCGAGCTGCGCCTCACCGACCCGCACGGCGACGCCTGCGCCCATCTGCTGCTGTACGCCGCCGACCGCCCCTGGGAGCGGCTGAACACGGCCGACACGGTGAAGGTGCAGTGGAACGCCTATCTCGGCGAGGGCGTGCTGCTGCTGTCCGACCAGGGCCGGGTGCTGGCCTCCGTCACCGCCGACACCTCCGGCCGCCACGACGCCCTGTGCGGCACCTCCGCGCTGGCCCGCAACACCGCCCGCTACGGCGACGGCACCCCGCAGTCCGCCTCCCCCGCCGGGCGCGAGCTGTTCAAGCTGGCCGCCGCCAAGAACGGCCTGGAACCCCGCGATCTGCCGCCCTCGCTCTCCTTCTTCCAGGGCGTCGAGGTCCGCGAGGACGGCGCCCTGGACTTCACCGGCTCGGCCGGACCCGGCGCGAGCGTCACCCTGCGCGCCGAGCAGGACATCACCGTCCTGCTCGCGAATGTGCCGCACCCGGTCGATCCGCGCCCGGACTATCTCTGCACCGCGCTGGAGGTGCTGGCCTGGCGGGCGGCGCCGACCCGGCCCGGCGACCCGCTGTGGGACGCCACTCCCGAGGGCCGCCGCGCCTTCCTCAACACCACCGAATTCCTCGCCGCGAGGGGGCTCGCATGACCAGCGACCGGCAGCACACCGGGGCCGCCCCCCGGACCACCACCCGGACCGTCGGCACGACGACCGCCGTCACCCGGAGCATCGTCCCCGCGCGGGCCGCCTGGTCGTCCGTCGTCCGGACCGGCGAGACCCTCACCCTCACCGATCTGCATGGCAACCAGGCCGTCGACTTCCTGGTCTACGACGCCCATGACACCGCCGTCCGCTACAGCGCGCCCGACACGATCCACGCCCAGGGCGGCCTCTTCCTCACCACCGGCAGCGTGCTCCTGTCCGGCGAGCACACCCCGCTGATGACGGTCACCGCCGACGAGGTCGGCCGCCACGACACCGTCGGCGGCGCCTGCTCCAAGGAGTCCAACACCCTGCGCTACGGCCATCACACCTGGTCCCAGCACGCCTGCGTGGACAACTTCCTCGCCGAGGGCGCCCGGCACGGCCTCGGCAAACGCGATCTGGTCTCCAACGTCAACTGGTTCATGAACGTGCCCGTCGAGAAGGACGGCACGCTCGGCATCGTCGACGGCCGCTCCGCCCCCGGCCGCTCCCTCACCCTGCGCGCCGAGACCGATGTCCTGGTCCTGGTCTCCAACTGCCCCCAGATCAACAACCCGTGCAACGGTTTCGAGCCGACGCCGGTCGAACTGACGATCGGGGCCGCGCGATGAGCTTCGACACCCTCCTGATCGCCAACCGGGGCGAGATCGCCGTACGGATCATCCGGACCGCCCGGGAACTGGGGCTGCGCACGGTCGCCGTGTACTCCGACCCGGACCGCTCGGCGCCGCACGTCCGGCTCGCGGACGAGGCGGTGCGGCTCGGACCGGCGCCCGCGCGCGAGTCGTATCTCGACGCCGATCTGGTGCTCGCGGCGGCCAAGGACACCGGGGCGGGCGCGATCCACCCCGGGTACGGGTTCCTCTCCGAGGACGCGGCCTTCGCCCGGCGCTGCGCGGACGCCGGGATCGTGTTCGTCGGCCCGACGCCGGAGCAGTTGGAGCTGTTCGGCACCAAGCACACCGCGCGGGCCGCCGCCGAGGCCGCCGGGGTGCCGCTGGCCCCCGGCACCGGTCTGCTGGAGTCCCTGGACGAGGCCCTCGCCGCCGCCTCCTCCATCGGCTACCCGGTGATGCTGAAGGCGACCGGCGGGGGCGGCGGCATCGGCATGTCGGCGTGCCGGGACGCGGGGGAGCTGGCCGGGGCGTGGGAGCGGGTGCAGCGGGTCGCCGCCGCCTCCTTCGCCACGCCCGGGGTGTTCCTGGAGCGGCTCGTGGAGCAGGCCCGCCATGTCGAGGTGCAGGTCTTCGGGGACGGCGAGGGCCGGGTCGTCACCTTCGGCGACCGCGACTGCTCGCTCCAGCGCCGCAACCAGAAGGTCCTGGAGGAGGCCCCGGCCCCCGGCCTGCCCGACCGCGTCCGCACCGCACTGGCCGACGCCGCCCGCGAACTGTGCGCCTCGGTCGGCTACCGCTCCGCCGGAACCGTCGAGTTCGTCTACGACGCCGCCCGCGAGGAGGCGTACTTCCTGGAGGTCAACACCCGCCTCCAGGTCGAGCACCCGGTCACCGAGGAGACCTACGGCGTCGATCTGGTCGCCTGGATGCTGCGGCTGGCGCGCGGTGAGCGCGGGGTCGTCCACGCGCCCGGCCCACCGCGCGGCCACGCCGTCGAGGCCCGGCTCTACGCCGAGGACCCGTCCCGCGACCACCGGCCGGGCGCCGGTCTGCTGACCCGGGTGGAGTTCCCGCCGGGTGTGCGGGTGGACGGCTGGGTGGAGGCCGGGACGGAGGTGACGACGTCGTACGACCCCCTCCTCGCCAAGGTGATCGCGCACGGCCCGGACCGGGAGACCGCGCTCGCCCGGCTGGACGAGGCGCTGGCCGCCACCCGGGTCGACGGCATCGAGACCAATCTCGGGCTGGTCCGCGCGGCCCTGACCGACCCCGACTTTCGCGCGGCCGGGCACTCCACGGCCACCCTCGCCCGGGTCACCGACCCGACCCCGCGGATCGAGGTGGTGGCGGCGGGGACGCTGACCACCGTCCAGGACTGGCCGGGCCGCACCGGTCTCTGGCAGATCGGGGTCCCGCCCAGCGGCCCGATGGACGACCGCTCCTTCCGCCTCGGCAACGAGGCCCTCGGCAACCCGGAGGGCGCCCCCGGCCTGGAATGCACCCTCCAGGGCCCGTCCCTGCGCTTCACCCACGCCACCACCGTCTGTGTCACCGGCGCCCCCGCCGAGGTGACCGCGGACGGCGTCCCGGTCCCCCACTGGCGGCCGTTCACCGTGCCCGCCGGAGCCGTCCTGGAGATCGGCGCCCCGGCGGAGCACGGTCTGCGGACCTATGTCCTGTTCGCGGGCGGTCTCGACGTCCCGGCCTTCCTGGGCAGCGCCAGCACCTTCACCCTGGGCCGCTTCGGCGGCCACGGCGGCCGGGCGCTGCGCACGGGGGATGTCCTGCACGGCGGCACGAAAGGAACCGGCACCGGCACCGGCGCCGGGGCAGGGGCGGGGACAGCCGACCGGGAAGAACCCCCCACCGGCGTCGCCGTCGCCGTCGCCGACCCGCCCGTCTTCGGCTCGGTCTGGCACATCGGTGCCGTCGAGGGCCCGCACGCGGCACCGGAGTTCTTCACCGAGGACGACATCCGCGACTTCTACGCCGCCGAGTGGAAGGTCCACTTCAACTCGGCCCGCACCGGGGTGCGGCTGGTCGGCCCCCGGCCGCGCTGGGCCCGCGCCGACGGCGGTGAGGCGGGGCTGCACCCGTCCAACATCCACGACACCCCCTACTCCGTCGGCGCCGTCGACTACACCGGGGACATGCCGGTGCTGCTGGGCCCCGACGGGCCCTCGCTCGGCGGGTTCGTCTGCCCGGCGACCGTGCTGAGCGGTGAGCGCTGGAAGCTGGGCCAGCTCCGGCCGGGCGACACGGTCCGCTTCACCCCGGTCGCGGTGGACGGCTCGCCGCGCCCGGAGATCGTCGACGGGGGTGTGCTGGCCCGGGACGGCGATGTCACCTACCGCCGCAGCGGCGACGACAATCTCCTGGTCGAGTTCGGGCCGATGCAGCTCGATCTGGCGCTGCGGATGCGGGTGCACGCGCTGATGGAGGCGGTCGGCGCGGACACCCCGGACGGGGTCCTGGACCTCACGCCGGGCATCCGCTCCCTCCAGATCCGCACCGACCCGGCCCGGCTCCCCCAGCGGGACCTGCTGGAACGGGTCCGGCGGCTGGTGGCCGCGCTGCCGCCCAGCGACGAACTGGTGGTGCCGTCCCGCACGGTCCATCTCCCGCTCTCCTGGGACGACCCGGCCACCCGCGAGGCCATCGCCCGCTATATGGCGGGGGTCCGCGACGACGCCCCCTGGTGCCCGTGGAACATCGAGTTCATCCGCCGCGTCAACGGCCTGGACTCGGTGGAGGACGTGTACCGGACGGTGTTCGACGCCGAGTATCTGGTCCTGGGCCTCGGCGATGTCTATCTGGGCGCCCCGGTCGCCACCCCGCTGGACCCCCGGCACCGGCTGGTCACCACCAAGTACAACCCGGCCCGCACCTGGACCGCCGAGAACTCCGTCGGCATCGGCGGCGCCTACCTCTGCATCTACGGGATGGAGGGGCCGGGCGGCTACCAGTTCGTCGGCCGGACCACCCAGGTCTGGTCGGGCTGGGCGCAGCGCGGGGCGTTCGAGCCCGGCAAGCCCTGGCTGCTGCGCTTCTTCGACCGGATCAAGTGGTACCCGGTGGAGGCGGACGAACTGCTGGAGCTGCGCGCCGACCTGGTCTCGGGCCGGTTCACCCCGAGAATCGAGGAGGGCACCTTCTCCCTCGCCGACCACCAGGACTTCCTGGCCCACAACGCCGAGGACATCGCCGCGTTCCGGGTCCGGCAGCGGACGGCGTTCGCGGCGGAGCGGGACGCGTGGGAGGCGGCGGGTGAGTTCGCGCGGGCGGAGGCCGCGGCGGCGCCGGTGGCCCCGGCGGCGGAGGTGACGGTTCCGCCCGGCGGGCGGCTGATCGAGGCGGAGTTCGCGGCCTCGGTCTGGCAGGTGAACATCGCGCCGGGCGACACCGTCACGGCGGGTCAGCCGCTGCTCGCGCTGGAGGCGATGAAGATGGAGTCCCGGGTGTCCGCGCCGGTGTCCGGGGTGGTGACCGAGGTCCTGGCCCGCCCCGGCGACCAGGTGGAGGCGGGCACGGCACTGCTGGTGCTGGGCCCGGTGGCGAAGTGACCGTACCTGCCCTACCCCTGAGGGAAACGCCCATGACATCCCCGTCCACGGTCGTCCTCGACCGGGTCCGTGCCGCGTACGAGCGGATCGCGGCCGTCGACCGCCCGGAGATCTGGATCGATCTGCGCCCGCGCGCCGAGGCGGAGGCGGAGGCCCGCGCGCTGGACGCCCGCGTCGCCGCCGGTGACCGCCTCCCCCTCGCGGGGCGGCTGCTGGCCGTCAAGGGCAATATCGATGTGGCGGGCCTGCCGACGACGGCCGGCTGCCCCTCGTACGCCTACCGGCCGAAGGCCGACGCCCCGGCGGTGGCCCGACTGCGAGCGGCGGGCGCGCTGGTCCTCGGGACCACCAATCTGGACCAGTTCGCGACGGGCCTGGTGGGGACGCGCTCGCCCTACGGTCCGGTCCGGAACGCGATCGATCCGGCGCGGGTGTCGGGGGGTTCCAGCTCGGGTTCCGCGGTGGCGGTGGCCCTGGGGATCGCCGATCTCGCCCTCGGTACGGACACGGCGGGCTCGGGCCGGGTCCCGGCCGCCTTCAACGGCATCGTCGGCCTGAAGCCGACCCGGGGCCTGGTCCCGGCGGAGGGCGTGGTCCCGGCCTGCGCGACGCTGGACTGTGTCACGGTCTTCGCCCGCACCCTCCCGGAAGCGGAGACGGCCCTGTCGTATCTCGCCTCCCCACCCGCCCGTCCGCTCCCCCCGCTCCCCCCACGCCCGCCGGGCCCCTGGCGGATCGCGGTCCCCCCACCCGAACAACTCGGCCCCCTGGACGAGGGCTGGGCACAGGCGTACGAGGCGACGGTGGACCGTCTGGCCGACGCAGGCGCCGAGATCCGCACCATCGACCTGTCACCGTTCACGGAAGCGGCGGCGATGCTGTACGAGGGCGCCTTCGTGGCCGAGCGCTACACGGCGGTGGGCGCCTTTGTCGACACATCCCTGTCTGCCGGGGCCACCGACCTCGACCCCACCGTCGCCGCGATCATCAGCGGCGCCCGGGACATCCCGGCCCACCGCCTCTTCACCGACCAGGCCCATCTGGAGACCCTCCGCACCCGCGCCCGCACCGAACTCGCCGACACGGACGCCCTGCTGCTCCCCACGACCCCGGGTCACCCCACCCTCGCCGAGGTGGCGGCGGACCCGCTCGGCGCCAACGCCCGGCTGGGCCGCTTCACCAACTCCACCAACCTCTTCGACCTGGCCGCGGTCGCGGTCCCCGCGGCCGAGGTGAACGGCCTGCCGTTCGGCGTGATGCTGATCGGCCCGGCGTTCACCGACGACCGCCTGACAGCCGTGGCCCGCCTACTGGAACCGAGGACCCGGGTGGCGGTGGTGGGCGCCCATCTGACGGGCCAGCCCCTCAACCCCCAACTCCTCTCCCTGGGCGCCCATCTCTCCCACACGACGACCACGGCCCCCGTCTACCGCCTGCACGCCCTGCGCACGACCCCACCGAAACCGGGCCTGGTGTACGTGGGCGAACAGACCGGCGCGCCGGTGGAAACCGAGATCTGGCACCTCCCGGCAGCGTCCCTGGGCCACCTGCTGACAACCCTCCCCCACCCGATGACCCTGGGCAGGATCGAACTCTCGGACGGCACCCACACCCCAGGCTTCCTCTGCGAACCCTCAGCCTTGACAGACGCGGAGGACATCACGGAACACGGCGGCTGGCGAGCATTCCTGAACGCCGAGGAGAGACAAGGCTTTTAGGGGCGCTGGGGGTACCCCCTCTGGGGGAGGAACTGCGCGACCAGCCACAACCCACCCGCACCCACGAACCGTCCGGATGACCCACGCTGCCAAGGGGCGCTGGGGGTACCCCCTCTGGGGGTGGGGGCACCCCCTCTGGGGGAGAACTGCGCGACCAGCCCCCCACCGCCCCGCACCCACCAACCACGCGAAGGAGCAGCCCCCTTCAGGGGCGTGGGGAACTGCGCGACCAGCCACAGACAACCCGCACCCCGCCGCCCGACACGTCACCCCACCGACGAGTACGCCACAACCCCCCGCAACAACCCATCAACCGCCTTACGCGCAGCCTTCCCCACCGTCGACCCGGCCGGCGCCGCCGCCGCGACCTGCCCCAGCACATCGATCACCTGCTTGCACCACCGCACAAAATCCCCCGCCGGCATCTCCGCCTCCCGCAGCACCTCGTCGAGCCCCTTCCCGGAAGCCCACTCGTACGCCGCCCAGGCGAACCCGAGGTCCGGCTCACGCTGCCCGACGCCCTCGGTCTGATTGATCCGGAAGTCCTCCTCCAGCGCGTCCAGCCGCCCCCAGATCCGCACCATCTCCCCGAGCGCGGCCTTGGCCTTCCCGGACGGCACCTTGGGTGCCATCGCGTCGTCCGCGGCCCGCGCCTCGTACACCAACGCCGACGCACACGCCGCAAGTTCCGCGGGAGCCAGCCCCTCCCAGACCCCGGCCCGCAGACATTCGCTGGCCAGCAGATCCAGCTCGCCGTAGAGCCGGGCGAGCCGCTTGCCATGCTCGGTGACCTCGTCCTCGCGGAGATAGTCCAGCTCGGTGAGGAGGGCAACGATCCGGTCGAAGGTGCGGGCGATGGTGTTGGTGCGGCCCTCGATCCGCCGCTCCAGCTGCGAGGTGTCCCGCAGCAGCCGGTGGTAGCGCTCGGCCCACCGGGCGTGGTCCTCCCGGTCGGTGCACCCATGGCAGGGGTGGGCGCGCAGGGCGGCCCGCAGCCGGGCGATCTCCCGGTCGTCGGCGGCCTGGGAGCGCTGCTTGCGGTGCCGCTCGGCGGGGATGTGCCCGGCCTTGGTGCGCAGCGCGGAGGCGAGATCGCGGCGGGACTGCGGTGAGCGCGGGTTGAAGGACTTGGGGATGCGCATCCGCTCCAGCGCCTCGACCGGCACCGGGAAGTCGATCGCGGCGAGCCGCTTGACCTGCCGCTCGGCGGTGAGCACCAGGGGGCGGGGCCCGTCGTGCGCCTCGAAGCCCCGGTGCCCGTTGGAGCGGCCGGCGGGGAGTCCCGGGTCCAGCACCAGGGCGAGGCCCGCGTACTTCCCGGTCGGCACATGGATGACATCGCCGGGCTTGAGCCGCTCCAGGGCGACCGCGGCCTCGGCGCGCCGCTGGGCGACGCCCTGCCGGGCCAGCTCGGTCTCGCGGTCCTTCAGCTCCCGGCGCAGCCGCGCGTACTCCTCGAAGTCGCCGAGGTGGCAGGTCATGGACGCCTTGTAGCCGTCGAGCCCTTCCTCGTTGCGCTGCACCTGCCGGGAGATCCCGACCACCGACCGGTCGGCCTGGAACTGCGCGAACGAGGTCTCCAGCAGCTCCCGCGACCGGTGCCGCCCGAACTGCTCGACCAGGTTGACCGCCATGTTGTACGACGGCTTGAAGCTGGAGCGCAGCGGATAGGTGCGGGTCCCGGCGAGTCCGGCGAGGTGGTCGGGGTTCATCCCGCGCTGCCAGAGCACCACGGCATGGCCCTCGACGTCGATGCCCCGGCGGCCCGCGCGGCCGGTGAGCTGGGTGTACTCGCCGGGGGTGATGTCGGCGTGCTGCTCGCCGTTCCACTTGACGAGTTTTTCCAGGACGACGGAGCGGGCGGGCATGTTGATGCCGAGGGCGAGGGTCTCGGTGGCGAAGACGGCCTTGACCAGGCCCCGGACGAACAGCTCCTCCACGACCTCCTTGAAGGTGGGCAGCATGCCCGCGTGGTGGGCGGCGATGCCGCGCTCCAGGCCCTCCAGCCATTCGTAGTAGCCGAGGACGTGCAGATCCTCGGTGGGGATGGCGGCCGTGCGCTCCTCGACCAGGGCGCGGACCTCGGCGCGGGCCTCGTCGTCGTTGAGTCTGAGCCCGGCGTGCAGACACTGCTGGACGGCGGCCTCGCAGGCGGCGCGGCTGAAGATGAAGGTGATGGCGGGCAGCAGGCCCTCGGCGTCGAGCCGCTCGATGACCTCGGGGCGGCCGGGCGTCCAGATCCGGGTGCGCTGGCGGCGCTCGCGCTCACGGTCGGCCTCGCGCATGGCGCGTCCGCGTCGGCGGTCCTGGTAGCTGGGGCGGCTGGCCTCCATCCGCGCCATCCGCGTCAGATCGGGGTTGACGGCCTTGCGGTGGCCCTCGCCCTCCTCGAAGAGGTCGTACATCCGCCGCCCGGCCAGCACATGCTGGAACAGCGGCACCGGCCGGTGCTCGGAGACGATCACCTCGGTGTCACCGCGGACGGTGTCGAGCCAGTCGCCGAACTCCTCGGCGTTGGAGACCGTGGCCGAGAGTGACACCAGTGTCACCGACTCGGGGAGATGGATGATCACTTCCTCCCAGACGGCGCCGCGGAAGCGGTCGGAGAGGTAGTGCACCTCGTCCATGACCACATGCCCGAGGCCCAGCAGGGTCTGCGAGCCCGCGTACAGCATGTTCCGCAGCACCTCGGTGGTCATCACGACCACCGGGGCGTCGGAGTTGACGCTGTTGTCGCCGGTGAGCAGACCGACCTGCTCGCTGCCGTAGCGGCGGCAGAGGTCGTTGTACTTCTGGTTGGAGAGCGCCTTGATCGGCGTCGTGTAGAAACACTTGCGGCCCTGGGTGAGGGCGAGGTGGACGGCGAACTCGCCCACGATCGTCTTGCCGGAGCCGGTGGGCGCGGCGACCAGCACGCCCTTGCCGGACTCCAGCGCCTCACAGGCTTCGATCTGGAAGGGGTCGAGCCCGAAGTCGTACATCTCGCGGAAGGACGCGAGCGCGGTGCCCTGCTCCACAGCGCGCCTGCGGGCCGCCGCGTAGCGCTCGGCAGGTGAGAGGTCCTCTGTCATCGTGCTTTCGAGCGTACCGGGCCGCACTGACAACAGGACGATCATTATCCCGATCGGGGCGTTGACCAGGCAGGTGACGGCAGTGCCCGGGGCTCAGGGCCCGACGACCCGGACCGCCCCGGGCACACAGGTCACGCTCAGCGGCAGCGGCCCGAGCGGCTCCCCGTCGGCGTACCCGGTGAGCCCCTCGGAGGCGATCTCCACGGCCGCGGCCCGCACCACGGCGACCTTGGGATGGCCGACATGGGTGCCCCGGTAGACCCGCGGGAACACCCGGACCAGGGTGGCGCGGCTGCAATCCCCGACGACGGTGATGTCGAACAGCCCGTCGGTCAGATCCGCGCCGGGACAGATCCGCATCCCACCGCCGTACGAGGACCCGTTGCCGATCGCGACGAGAGTGGCCTCGATCTCGCGCACGGCCCCGCCGTCGAGGGTGATCCGGTACGGCAGCGGGCGGAACGCGGCGAGTTCGGCGATCATCGCCAGGTCGTACTTGAGGCGCCCGGCGGGCCGGCGCATGCGGTTGCCGCGGTCGTTGACCCGGGAGTCGAAGCCGGTGGCGAGGACGGTGCCGAACCAGCGCTCCCCCACCCGGCCCAGGTCGATGTCCCGCACCCGCCCGGCCTTGAGGCTCCGGGCGATCAGCCGCCCGGCGGCGGCCGGGTCGCGCACCGGCAGACCGAGGGCGCGGGCGAGGTCGTTGCCGGTGCCGACGGCGACCAGGGCGAGCGGGGTGCGGGTGCCGGCCACGGCCTGGAGGGCGAGGTGCGCCATCCCGTCCCCGCCGACGGCGACCAGGGCTCCGGTGCCGCCCCCGACGGCCGCGCGGGCGCGGGCGAGCGCGTCGGCGGGGTCCGTCCCGAGCACCGTCCGCACCGAGAATCCGGCGTCCCGCAACGCGGAAGCGGCCGGCCGCGCCGCGCGGGCGCCCCGGCCGCGACCCGCGGTGGGGTTGACGAAGAGGGTGATCTCGCTGGTCATCCAGCTGACCCTACGAGGACCGGGGCGGCCCTCAGGTCACGTCGTCATAACCGTTCACCCGGTCCCGGCCGGTCTGCTCCGGCACGGCTCGGCTTGCCGAGACCGTCTCGACCTCGTCGATGCGCTCCGGCGTGAGGTCCAGGTCGGACGCCTCGTCGTCGGCCGGGCCCGCGGCCTCCCGGCGGCGTCGGCGCCGGTCGTTGACCAGGGAGAAGGCCACCGCTCCGAAGTAGAGCACCCAGATCGGCCCGGCCAGCATGATCATCGTCAGCGGGTCCGTGCTCGGCGTCGCCAGGGCCGCGAACAGGGTGATGCCCATGATCATGGCCCGCCACCAGCTGAGCATCCGCCGACCGGTCAGCACTCCGGTGAGGTTGAGCATGATCAGCAGGAGCGGAAGCTCGAAGGAGACTCCGAAGACCACGACCATCCGGATCACGATGTCCAGCAGATCGTCCAGCGGAAGCAGGTTGAGCGTGCCGTCGGGAGTGAACCCGATCAGTACCTCGGCCGTCGTCGGCAGCACCTGGTAGGCGAAGTACGCGCCGCCGAGGAACAGCGGGGCTCCCATACCGACGAACCAGTAGGCGTACTTCTTCTCATGCCGGTGCAGACCCGGCGCGACGAACGCCCACAACTGGTAGAGCCAGACCGGGGAGGCGAGGACTATACCGGCCGTCAACGACACCTTCAGCGCCAGTGTGAAAGGCATCAGCAGACCACTGACGGTGATCTGCGCGCAGGGGTCTTCCGTCGACCGGGACAGTTCCTCGAAGGACTGCTCGCAGCCCACCGAGTCCAGGATCGGCCGGGTGATGATGTTGATGATGTCGTAGTAGAAGAACGCGGCAACAACGGTGACGGCGACGATGCCCAGCAGCGCCTTCGCGAGCCGGTTGCGTAGCTCGCGAAGATGTTCCGCGAGGGGCATCCGCCCCTCGGGATCCTTCTCCGTCTTGCGGGCAGACTTCAGCAACCCACGTTCCCATCTCGTGCGGCGGGCCGGAGGTCACCGGCCCTCGGTCAGCGCTTGGTGGAGTCGGTCGGCTCGGTGACCGGGCGGGAACTGGTCACATCGCCGGGCGACGCCTGGATGATGCGCTGGGCCGGGGCCTGCTCGTCCGTCTTCGGCGGGTCGGCGGGAGCGGCGGTCTTGGTGCCGTCGTCCTTCATGGCCTTGGCCTCGCTCTTGAGGATGCGCGCGGACTTGCCGAGCGAACGGGCCATGTCCGGAAGCTTCTTCGCGCCGAACAGCAGGATGATGACGACGAGGATGAGAATGATCTCGGGGGCTCCGAGCCTTCCGAACATAAGTCTTTACCTTCTCACCGAGGCGGCTGGGTGGGGTGCTGACCAGCCGGTCGGACATCCGTCCGATCAGCCGTACGTCAGCGATCGTAACGCTCAGGGGTGAACGCGAAGCAATCCCTGTGCATACTCCTTACTCCCGGTCCGCGGTCCGCGCCTCGTCTCCGGGCCGCGATCAGCAGCGTACCTGCCGGATACGCCCTGGTGACAGGGCGAAGCGGCCCATATCGCGTGCGGCACGGCAGGCACGCACCGGGATTCCCGGCCCGGAGGCCCCGGTACCCGGCGCAGGATTCACAGTGAATCGACAGATCGCGCGGTGCTCACCGAGGCCCGTTCCAGCTCCTCGGCGGCCCGGCTGATCCGCGCGGCCGACTCCGTGACCTGCCGGCCGAGGCCCTGCGCCGCCAGGAACACCCGCACGGCGAGCACCCCGAGCACCGCGATCCCGACAAAACCCACCACTACCGCGAACATCGGCCAGAACATGGCCCGAGCCTAGACCGTCGGCGACCACTGGCGACCGTCCGGGACCGTCAGCTCGTCGCCTGGAGTCTGAGGGTGCGCACGCCGCCCCCGACGAGCAGTTGCACGATCCGCTCACCGGCCGGTTTGCGGACCAGGGTGCCGCAGTCCGGGCAGGTGAAGGAGTAGAACGTGGTGCGGCTGCTGCCGCCTATCGCCAGTCGCAGCGCGTTCGCGGCCAGCTCGAACCGGCCCCGGCAGTCCGGGCAGCCCGCCCGGAACATCACGGGGGCCACATTCCGCATCCCGGCGAACGCGGCGGCGACCGTCATGCCCACCGCACCGGACGGTATCGACTCGCTCACAGCGCCTGCTCCTCTTCCCTCGGTCTCGCTTGGAATCCCTCGGTCGTTCGTCCGGGACCCGCCGGGCACCCCCGGCAGGTTCCGGTGGCTGCCGGGGTCCGCCAGTCGTCCGTCCATCCGTACGTCCAGGCGTGGGGCGTCACCGTCTCCCTCGCCCCGGAGCGCGCGCCTACCGCGGCGGCCCCGTACACCCTGCCCGGCGGCGGGGCTCCCGATGCGCCGGTGCTCAGTCCCGCCCGCCGGGGGTCCCGGGCGCCTCGATGTCGTCGTACGCCTCCAGGGCCTGACGGGCGGCCCGGCGGGCGCTGGTGGCCAGCTCGGCGGGGGCCACGATCCGGCCGTCGGCGCCCAGCCGCAGCGCCAGGCGTCTGAGGGAGGCCGGGTCGGGGGTGCGCAGGGTGATACGCAGACCGCCGTCCGGCAGTTCATCGGCGCTGTCGTGGGGGTAGTACTCGGCGACCCAGCGTCCGCCGGGGCCGACCTCCACCACCACCTCCGGGTCCTCGGCGGCGGGCTGGACCAGCCCCTCCGACAGATCCCGCAGCTCGACCTCGGGCGGCGCGGACGGCTCGTCCAGGACCCGGATCTCGGCGACCCGGTCCAGCCGGAAGGTGCGCCGGGCCTCGGAGCGGCGGCACCACGCCTCGACATAGGTGTGCCCGACGCTGACCAGGCGGATCGGGTCGATCTCGCGCTCGGTCAGCTCATCACGGGCCGGTGAGTAGTAGCGGATCCACAGCCGGCGCCGCTCGGAGATCGCCCGGTCCACATCGGCGAAGACCCCGCCCTCGGACTCGAACGTCACCGACAGCCGGGAGCTGGCCCCGGCGGTCTCCCCGGCGGCCGTCTCCACCTTGGCGGTGGCCCGCAGCAGCGCCTGCCGGTCGCCCTCGCGCAGTCCGGGCAGGGTGGCCACCGCGCGGGCGGCGACCAGCAGCGCGGTCGCCTCGTCGGCGGCCAGCCGCAGCGGCTCGGCCACGTCGTCGGGGTTGTGCCACCAGATGCGCTCGCCGTCGGTGTCGATGTCGAGGAGGTCACCGCCGCGGAAGCTGGTCCCGCACATGGGCAGCACATCGAGGTCCGAGACCAGTTCGTCCTCGGTGATGCCGAAGGCGCGCGCCACGTCCTCGATGCGCGCGCCGGGCCGCTCCCGCAGATAGGTCACCAGGGAGAGCATCCGCCGTGTCTGGTCGATGGCGTTCACGGGCCTGATCGGTTTGCCGGCCACTGTCCCCACTTCCTCGTCCGCTCCCCCTCAGTCCTTGGCCACGGCACGCAGCCGGTCGACCACGTCGGCCCGCAGCTCCGCCGGTTCCAGGACCACCACATCCGGCCCGAACTCCACCAGCCAGGCGTCCAGGCCATGGCCGTACGGAACCTCCAACTCGTCCCAGCCGTCGCCGAGTTCCCGGACGGCGGTGGCCTTCGCCCGCAAGGGGTAACCGGAGCCGGTGCGCAGCCGGATCCGGGCGCTGCGGTCGGCGCTCTCCCCGGCCCACCCGGCGACCGTCTCCCGGACGGTGACCACATCGGGGACCGGCGCGGTGTACCGCCCGGCGCGCGAGCGGACCCGGCCGGTGATCCGCGACAGCCGGAAGACCCGCTCGGCGGACCGGTCGCGGTCGAAGCCGGCGAGATACCAGTGGCCGCGCCAGCACTCCAGCGCCCAGGGTTCGACGGTCCGGGTCTCGGGGTGGGCGGCGGTGGCCTTGCGGTACTCGAAGGCGACCGGGCGGCGGTCGCGGCAGGCCAGCATCAGCGGCTCGAACGCGGCCTCGTGCACCGGGATCCGGGGTTCGAGGGCACCATGGGCCTCGTACGGGTCGACGTCCTCGGGCAGGCCCGCGGCGCGCAGTTTCTGGAGGGCGCCGCTGGCGGCACCGGCCAGCCGGGCCTGCTGCCACACCTTGGCGGCGAGGCCGAGGGCGGCGGCCTCCTCGGCGTCGAGGGTGATGGGCGGCAGCCGGTTGCTGTCCCGGCGGGCGAGATAGCCGACCTCGGCGTCCAGGTTCTCCACGGTCTCGATGACCAGGCCGAGTTCGCGCAGATCGTCCTTGTCGCGCTCGAACATACGGTTGAAGGAGTCGTCGCTGCCGGCTTCGAGATAGGCCTCGATGGACTCCCGAAGCTCACGCTTGCTGAGCGGGCGCCGGGTCCCGAGCAGACACAGCGCGAGATTCATCAGCCGCTCGGCCTTGGCAATGGCCATCGACGCCCTTCGCCTTCCGTATGGTGCTTAGACCGATGACCGTACCGGTCCGCGGGGCGGTCACCAAAGCCGAGGGCCCATGCCCGGTCGGGCATGGGCCCCGGTCGGTCGCTGTCCGGACGCTGTGCGAGCGCTGTCCGGACGCTCTCCGGTCGCTGTCCGGGCGGACTCAGACCGCGACGAGGTCGCAGACGAAGATCAGGGTCTCGCCCGGCCCGATCCGGCCGCCCGCGCCACGGTCGCCGTACGCCAGGTGCGGCGGGATGACCAGCTGGCGGCGACCGCCGACCTTCATGCCCTGCACACCCTGGTCCCAGCCGCTGATGACCTGGCCGACACCGAGCTGGAAGCGCAGCGGCGTGCCGCGGTTCCAGGAGGCGTCGAACTCCTCGCCGCTGGAGAAGGCCACACCCACGTAGTGCACGGCGACGGTGTCGCCCGCCTTCGCCGCCGGGCCGTCGCCCTCCCAGATGTCCTTGATCTCAAGGTCCTTCGGGGGCTCGCCGCCCGGGAAGTCCACCTCGGGCTTGTCGATGCTCACGTCTCGCTCCTGCGTGTTCTACGGATAGTGCAACGTGCCCAGTGTTTCACCTCGGCGGAGCCGGGGCGCGGGCACGGAGGGGACCGGGAGGTGCGTCACATCCGTCGCACCGCTCACATCTTGGCGAGGATGTCCACCGAGAAGACCAGGGTCGAGTCCTTGGAGATGCCGCTGCCCTCCGGCGGCTGGTCCCCGTACCCCAGCGCGGGCGGGATGACGATCAGGACGCGGCTGCCGACCTTCTTGCCGGTGAGGCCCTGCGCCCAGCCGGGGACGACCTGCTGGAGGGAGAAGGAGGTCAGCGCGGAGCGGCTGTAGCTGGAGTCGAACTCCTTGCCGGTGTCCCACAGCACCCCCTGGTACTGCACCAGGACCGTGCTCTCGGCGGCCACCTCGGCGCCGTCGCCCTCGATCACGTAGTTCGCCACCAGGTCCTTGGGCGGGTCCGTCTTCGGGACCGTGATCGTCGGGGCCTTGCCGTCGGTGTTGGTGCCGACCTTGGGCAGGTCCGCGTTGTCCTGGGCCACATCGGTGCCCTTGGCGGAGCTCTTGGAGTTGAACGCGGACTGGATGTCCACCACGAACACCAGGGTGTCGGTGCCCTTGATACCGGCCTGCTCATTGCCCTGCGTGCCGTACCCCCAGGTCGGCGGGACGGCCATCTCGACCCGGCTGCCGGCCTTCTTGCCCGCCAGGGCGTAGCGCCAGCCGTCGATGATGGAGCCCGCGGCGAGCTGGATCAGCAGCGGGGTGCCCCGGTCGTAGGAGTTGTCGAAGACCTTGGCGGTGTCCCAGATCTGGCCCAGGTAGTTCGCCTGGATGTAGTCGTTCTCCGCGACCGTGGTGCCGCCGCCCGCGATGACCGTCTTCACCGCGAGCTGGTCCGACGGCTCACCGGTGCCCTTGGCGACGGTCGGCTTCTCGTCGAACTTCGTGCCCGCCGTGATGGCCGGGAGCGGGCCGTCCACGATCTTCGGCGGCGGCGGCGCGGAGCTGTCCGACGCGGACGGGGACGCCGAGGAGCTGGCGTTGCCGGAGTCGGATCCGTCGTCCCCGCAGGCGGCGAGGGTCGCCAGGCCGGCGGGTACGGCGATGAGAACGGAGCGTCGGCGCACGGTGGGGGCCTCGTAATCGATCGATCTTGTGGTGGGCGTGCGCGCAACTCTACGGCGTGAGAAGGGCGCCGTACGAGAGAACGTACGGCGCCCGTGTGGCGTTCCGGCGATCTTCCGGAACGGGTGACTCACCTCGGTGGCTCTCCTCGGTGGCTCTTCTGAGTGGGCTGCTGAATGGGGCTCCTGAGTGGGGCTCCTGGATGGCTGTCGCCGGTGGCTCACATTCCGGCGATGAGTTTCTCCACCCGGTCGTCCACCGAGCGGAACGGGTCCTTGCACAACACGGTGCGCTGCGCCTGGTCGTTGAGCTTGAGGTGCACCCAGTCGACGGTGAAGTCCCGGCGCTGCTCCTGCGCCCGCCGGATGAAGTCACCGCGCAGCCGGGCGCGCGTGGTCTGGGGCGGCACCGACTTGCCCTCGAAGATCTTCAGGTCGTTGCAGATCCGCGCGGCCTGGCCCTTGCGCTCCAGCAGGTAGTACAGACCCCTGCGGCGGTGGATGTCGTGGTAGGCGAGGTCTATCTGCGCCACGCGCGGATGCGACATCGTCATGTTGTTCTTGGCCCGGTACCGCTCGATGAGCTTGTACTTCATCACCCAGTCGATCTCGGTACCGATCCGGTCCAGGTCCTCGGCCTCGATCGCGTCGAGGGTACGGCCCCACAGCTCCAGCACCTGTTCCACGGTGCCGGTGCGGATGCCGCGGCGCTCCACGAAGTCGACGGCCTTCTCGTAGTACTCGCGCTGCACCTCCAGCGCGGACGCCTCCCGGCCGCTGGCGAGGCGCACCTTGCGGCGGCCGGTGATGTCATGGCTCACCTCGCGGATCGCCCGGATCGGGTTCTCCAGGGTGAGGTCCCGCATCACGGTGCCCGCCTCGATCATGCGCAGCACCAGATCGGTGGCGCCGACCTTCAGCAGCATCGTCGTCTCGGACATGTTGGAGTCGCCGACGATCACATGCAGCCGCCGGTAGCGCTCGGCGTCCGCGTGCGGTTCGTCGCGGGTGTTGATGATGGGGCGGGAACGGGTCGTCGCGGACGAGACGCCTTCCCAGATGTGCTCGGCACGCTGGCTGACGCAGTAGACGGCGCCGCGCGGGGTCTGGAGCACCTTGCCCGCACCGCACAGCAACTGCCTGGTCACCAGGAACGGAATCAGAATGTCGGCGAGCCGCGAGAACTCCCCGTGCCGGGCCACCAGATAGTTCTCGTGGCAGCCGTAGGAGTTTCCGGCGGAGTCGGTGTTGTTCTTGAAGAGGTAGACGTCGCCCGCGATTCCTTCCTCGTGCAGGCGTCGTTCCGCGTCCACCAGCAGACCTTCGAGAATGCGCTCGCCGGCCTTGTCGTGGGTCACCAGTTCGGTCACGTTGTCACATTCGGGTGTCGCGTATTCCGGATGTGATCCGACGTCCAGATAGAGCCGGGCGCCGTTGCGCAGAAAGACATTGCTGCTACGGCCCCATGACACGACACGGCGGAAGAGGTACCGCGCCACCTCGTCAGGAGACAGGCGCCGCTGTCCCCTGAACGTGCACGTGACGCCGTACTCGTTCTCCAGCCCGAAAATGCGGCGGTCCATGACTGAACATTACGCCCGTTCACCAGAACTGAAACGGGGTTCGACGGTCCGGTTCTGATCATTTTCGGATGCGGCGGCGATCACGGCCTCGCGCACGGGAGCTGCGAGGACCCGTCCGGTGGCCAGCAGGACCAGCAGGGACACCGCCCCCGCCACCGGCGCCACCGCGAACCCCCACACCGCTCCGCCCGCCTCCACGACCGGCCCCGCGACCCCGGTCCCGACCGAGGCTCCCACCGTGAACGTCGTCACGAACCAGGAGAACGCCTCGGTGACCGTCCCGGCCGGCGCGTGCCGGTCCACGATCACGAACGCACAGGCGATGGCCGGTGCCAGGAACACCCCCGCCACCCCGGTGAGCGCCGTCATCCCGACCGGCCCCGGTATCAGCAGCAGCGGCAGGTAGCAGAGCGCCAGCAGCGCCACCAGCACCCGCAGCCGCCGCTCGGGCACGCCGCTCCAGTGCCGCGCCCCGTAGACCGCCCCGCCGATCAGCGCGCCCAGGCCGAGCCCCGCCATCAGCCACCCGTACACCACGTCGCCGCCCCGGCTGTCCGCGTAGGACACCGCCGCGACCGTGATGGACCCCAGCGCCACCCCCACGAACAGGAACGCCGCCAGCAGGGCCAGCAGTCCGCGCGAGCGCAGGGCGCCCAGCCAGTGCGCCTCCCTCGGTGCCGACCGCCACGCGCGCGAGGGCCCCGACACCACCACCGACAGCGCGCCCAGCACCCCCACCACGTTCAGCACCAGCAGCGCGGCCTGCGCCGACCACAGCGACACGCAGAGCGTCACCAGCAGCGGCCCGACGGTGAACATCACCTCCTGCGCCACCGCGTCCATCGCGTACGCCGTGTGGAGCTGCCCCTCCTTGCGCAGCACGGAGGGCCACAGGGCCCGCAGACCGCCCTCCAGGGGCGGGGTGAGCAGCCCGGCCGCGGCCACCGCCGCGTACGCCACCGGCAGCGGGCCGATCCCGGTGAACGCGAACACCGCCATGGCGAGCGCCGAGGCCAGCGCGGCGGGCAATTGCACCCGGGGCTGTCCGTGCAGATCCACCAGCCGGCCCAGCAGCGGCTGCCCCACCGCGTTCGCCACGCCGTAGGCCGCCGCCAGTCCGCCCGCCAGGCTGTAGGAACCGCCCTCGGCGCGGACGAACAGCACGATCGCGATGGCCGCGGTGGCGTTCGGGAGCCGCCCCACCAGCGTCCCGGCGAGCAGCCGGGCGGCGTGTCTCGTCCGGAGGATCTCCAGGTACCCCGTGGCCATCGCGCCCGCCCTTTCGGCCCAAGTGTTACGTATAACGTCCGCCGTCATACGTACCATGTGCGCTGTCCGGACGTCCACAGGACGTCGTCCCGGGGAAGGAGCTGGCGCACGGTGGCACACGGCAGCACACCCGGCGGTACCCGCCCCACCAGCCGGGACGTCGCCCAGGCCGCCGGGGTCTCCCAGGCCGCCGTCTCCCTGGTCCTCGGCGACAAGTGGCGCGGCCGGGTCTCCGAGCCCACCGCCCGGCGGGTCCGCGAGGCCGCCCGCGAGCTGGGCTACCGGCCCAACCTCGCCGCCCGCAATCTCCGCCTCGGCCGCACCCGCACGGTCCTGCTCGTCGTCCCCGCCCTCACCACCGAGTTCTTCGCCGGGGTCTACACCGGCGCCGCCCGGGTGGCCGCCCGCCATGGCTTCGGGGTGGTCCTCTACCCCTCCCCGGAGGGCATCGGCCCGGCCCGCGACCCCTTCGCCTCCGCGCAGGCCGCCCTGGACGGCGTCCTCGCCTCCTCCATGGCCGCCGACGCCCTCAGCGCCATCCGGGGCGACCAGCTGCCCCTGGTGATGCTCGACAGCGACCCCGACGGCAGCCTCGGCGCCGCCACCGTCAACCTCGACATCGCCGACGGCGTCCGCCAGCTCACCGACCATCTCACCGGCCTCGGCCACCGCCGCGTGCTGCATCTGGCGGCCGACATCCCCTCCTGGACCTTCGACGTCCGCGCCCGCGAACTCGCCGCCCGGCTGGCCGGTGTCCCCGGCGCCACCGTCCGCACCGCCCGCGCCCCGATCGACATCGACGCCGCCCGCGACGCCGCTCTCGCGGCCCTCACCGAGCCCGGCCCCCGCCCCACCGCGGTGGTCTGCGACGACGACAAGCTCGCGGCCGGGGTCTACAAGGCCGCCCGCCGCCTCGGCCTGGCCATCCCCGACGACCTGTCCGTCACGGGCCTGGACGACCTCGCCCTCGCCACCGCCCTGGACCCGGAACTCACCACCGTCCGCCTGGACGCCGAACGCTTCGGCGAACACGGGATGCGGGCCCTGCTGGCCGTCCTGGACGGCCGCGAGCCGGACGGCGGGGACATCCCCGTCGAGCTGGTGGTCCGGGCCTCCACGGCGCCGCCCGGGGGCGCCTGAGGCCCCGCCGCACACAACTGTGCCCCGGCCGCAGCGGACCGGGGCACAGCAGAGCGGTGAAACTGTGGGTCACTCGTCGCCGGAGCCGGCCGCCTCCGGGCCGGACGACCCCTCGTCGTCGTCGCCGGTCGCCGCGCTCTCCGCCGCCGCGCCGTTCTCCAGCAGCCGGGACAGCTGGCCGCCGGTGATCCGCTTGAACTTGCGCTGCTGGGGACGCGTCCGGTCCAGCACCGCCACCTCAAGACGCTCGGCCGGGATCTCCCGCTGGGTGCCGTTCGACTCCCGGGACAGGGCCTGGACGGCCAGCTTCAGCGCCTCGGACAGGGTCATCCCGTCCTCGTGCCGCTGATCGAGGTAGGTGCTGATCAGCTCGGCGTTGCCGCCGACCGCCACCGAGCCGTGCTCGTCGACGATCGACCCGTCGTGCGGCAGCCGGTAGATCTGGTCGCCGTCGGGCGTCTCCCCGACCTCCGCGACCACCAGCTCGACCTCGTAGGGCTTCTCCGCCGTGCTGGAGAAGATCGTGCCCAGCGTCTGGGCGTAGACGTTGGCCAGGCCGCGGGCCGTGACATCGTCGCGGTCGTAGGTGTAGCCGCGCAGATCGGCGTAGCGCACACCGCCGATGCGGAGGTTCTCGTACTCGTTGTACTTGCCGGCCGCGGCGAAGCCGATCCGGTCGTAGATCTCGCTGAACTTGTGCAGCGCGCGGGACGGGTTCTCGCCGACGAAGACGATTCCGTCGGCGTACTGGAGCACCACCAGGCTGCGGCCCCGGGCGATGCCCTTGCGGGCGTATTCCGCCCGGTCGGCCATGGCCTGCTGGGGTGAGACATAGAACGGCGTCGACACCGGTTATCCGTCCCTTTCTGTGGAAGTCACTCGATCACCTGGACACAAGAGGCGGGGCCGCTAGAGCAGCGCGGCCCGCGGGCCGTCGGGCTGCTCCAGGCGGCGCTCCAGCACCGACCGGGCGATCACCGAGGACTCGTCCTCGGTCAGCCGGCGGAAACCGTCGTCGGTGATCACCGTGACGATCGGGTAGATCCGGCGGGCGACATCGGGACCGCCGGTCGCCGAGTCGTCGTCGGCCGCGTCGTACAGGGCCTGGACCACCAGGGTGGTCGCCTGCTCCTCGGTGAGGTCCTCGCGGAACAGCTTCTTCATCGCGCCCCGCGCGAAGATCGAGCCGGAACCGGTGGACGCGTAGCCCTGCTCCTCGGAACGGCCGCCGGTGACGTCGTAGGAGAAGATCCGGCCCTTGCCGCGGTCCACGTCGAACCCGGCGAACAGGGGCACCACGGCCAGGCCCTGCATCGCCATGCCGAGGTTGGAGCGGATCATCGTGGACAGCCGGTTCGCCTTGCCCTCCAGGGACAGCTGGGCGCCCTCGACCTTCTCGAAGTGCTCCAGCTCCAGTTGGAAGAGCTTGACCATCTCCACGGCCAGACCCGCCGTGCCGGCGATGCCGACCGCCGAGTACTCGTCGGCCGGGAACACCTTCTCGATGTCCCGCTGGGCGATCACATTCCCCATCGTGGCCCGCCGGTCGCCGGCCAGCACCACTCCGCCGGGGAAGGTCACGGCCACGATGGTGGTGCCGTGCGGCGCCTCGATCGCGCCCTTGACGGGGGGCAGCGACCGCCCGCCCGGCAGCAGCTCGGGCTGGTGGTCCGAGAGAAAGTCCACGAACGAGGCCGACCCGGGTGTCAGGAAGGCAGCCGGTAGACGCCCGGTGCTACGAGTGTTGGCTTCCACGGGGTTCCTTCCAGATAGGCGGCAGCCCGACGGACCGCGTCGGGATCGTCTCCCAACTTGCCGATGGCCGAATTGCAGTTGAAGCACAGTACGCCACGGACCCTACCCGTCTTGTGGCGGTGATCCACATGAACGGCGGGGGCCCTTCGCGCGGATCCCGGGGATCGCGCGGCGCCGCGCCCGGAGCGGACGGGGCTGCCCACGGCACCTGACCTGCGCGCCGCGGGCAGCCCTTCGTCACTGGGGCCTTCGATCACGCCATCACTCCCCCGAGACCTTCGATCCGAAGGCGAGAAGCCTTTACTGCCCACCCTTCTGAACGAATGAGCGCACGAAGTCCTCTGCGTTCTCCTCCAAGACATCGTCGATCTCGTCGAGGACGGAGTCCACATCGTCGCTCAGCTTCTCCTGGCGCTCCTTGAGGTCCTCGGCAGCCTGTGTGTCCGCTGCCTGCTCGTCGACCTCCTCCGTGGAGCGTGTCGCCTTCTGCTGTCCGCCGCCGGTGTCCTTGGTAGCCATCACCCTCACCCCGCTCGGTTCGCCCGACATGTTCGGCATTGCTGCCGATCGGTCATGATCAGACCCTACTCGCCGGGTCTGACAACGGCCCCGCAGTTCTTCCAACGTACGGGGACCACCTCGATGATTCCCGGGCGCGGGGATTTCCACCCGGCACGCCCGGCCGGACCAGTCCGCCCAGGGGCTTCGTCAGCCGCCGGAAAGCACCCTGACCAGGTCTTCCGCGGTCCGGCAGCGGTCGAGCAGCTCCTTGACGTGATTACGCGTTCCGCGAAGCGGTTCGAGGGTTGGGACCCGCTGGAGGGAGTCCCGGCCCGGGAGATCGAAGATCACGGAGTCCCAGGAGGCGGCGGCCACATCGTCGGCGTACTGCTCCAGGCAGCGCCCTCGGAAGTAGGCGCGGGTGTCCTCGGGGGGCTTGCTCTTGGCCCGCTCGACCTCGGACTCGTCCAACAGCCGCTTGATGCGCCCCCGGGCCACGAGACGGTTGTAGAGGCCCTTCTCGGGGCGTACGTCGGCGTACTGGAGGTCGACCAGATGGAGGCGGGCGGCGTCCCAGTCGAGGCCGTCGCGGCGCCGGTAGCCCTCCATGAGTTCCCGCTTGGCGACCCAGTCCAGCTCGCCGGAGAGACTCATGGGGTCGTGCTCCAGACGGTTGAGGGTGTCCTCCCAGCGGGTGAGGACGTCCTTGGTCTGGTCGTCGGCGTCCGCCCCGTACCGCTCCTCGACATACTTCCGGGCCAGCTCGTAGTACTCCATCTGGAGCTGTACGGCGGTCAGGGTGCGTCCGCTGCGGAGGGTGACCAGGCGCTTGAGGGTGGGGTCGTGGGAGACCTGGTGGAGCGTGCGCACGGGCTGGTCGACGGCGAGGTCCACGGCGATGAAGCCGTCCTCGATCATGGACAGGACCAGCGCGGTGGTGCCCAGCTTGAGGTAGGTGGAGATCTCGGAGAGGTTGGCGTCGCCGATGATCACATGGAGCCGGCGGTACTTCTCGGCGTCGGCGTGGGGCTCGTCGCGGGTGTTGATGATGGGCCGCTTGAGGGTGGTCTCCAGACCGACCTCGACCTCGAAGTAGTCGGCCCGCTGGCTGAGCTGGAAGCCGTGGTCGTGGCCGTCCTGGCCGATGCCGACGCGGCCGGCGCCGGTGAAGACCTGGCGGGAGACGAAGAAGGGCGTGAGGTGGCGCACGATGTCCGAGAAGGGGGTCTCCCGCTTCATCAGATAGTTCTCGTGCGTGCCGTAGGAGGCGCCCTTGTTGTCGGTGTTGTTCTTGTAGAGGTGGATGGGCTGGGCGCCGGGGAGCTGGGCGGCGCGCTCGGCGGCCTCGGCCATGATGCGCTCGCCCGCCTTGTCCCACAGCACGGCGTCGCGGGGATTGGTGACCTCGGGGGCGCTGTACTCGGGGTGGGCGTGGTCGACGTAGAGCCGGGCCCCATTGGTGAGGATGACGTTGGCGAGGCCGATGTCCTCGTCGGTGAGCTGGCTGGCGTCGGCGGACTCGCGGGCGAGGTCGAAGCCGCGGGCGTCGCGCAGCGGGTTCTCCTCCTCGAAGTCCCAGCGGGCCCGGCGGGCCCGGTGCATCGCGGCTGCGTAGGCGTTCACGATCTGGGACGAGGTGAGCATGGCATTGGCATTGGGGTGGCCGGGGACGGAGATCCCGTACTCCGTCTCGATGCCCATTACTCGCCGTACGGTCATGCGGCCCTCCTTGCCCGGCGGCACCCTCGGTCGTGGGGGCCGCTCACGTACCGCTGGTGCTCCGGTGCCCGTGCGGTGCCCGTCCCCGCACTGCGCGACCCGGCGGTACGGAAGAGCCTAGAACGGCTTTGCACTGACGGGGAGATCATTTGCGTCATTGCCTGCTCCAACCGTGGCCCGAAAAACAGACGGCTGCGGGTACCCGGTGAGGGGACCCGCAGCCGCCCTGCCTTTTACAGGTACTGTCCGGTGTTCGCCACCGTGTCGATGGAGCGGCCGGTGTCGGCGCCCTGCTTTCCGGTGATCAGGGTGCGGATGTAGACGATCCGCTCGCCCTTCTTTCCGGAGATGCGGGCCCAGTCGTCCGGGTTGGTGGTGTTGGGAAGGTCCTCGTTCTCCTTGAACTCGTCCACGCATGCCTGGAGGAGATGGGAGACGCGAAGGCCCTTCTGGTTGTGCTCCAGGAAGTCCTTGATCGCCATTTTCTTGGCGCGGCCCACGATGTTCTCGATCATGGCGCCGGAATTGAAGTCCTTGAAGTAGAGGACTTCCTTGTCGCCATTGGCGTAGGTGACTTCCAGGAAGCGGTTCTCCTCGGTTTCCGCGTACATGTGTTCCACGGCCGTCTGGATCATGCTGTCGACCGTGCTGCTCTTGGAGCCGCTGTGTTCGGCGAGGTCGTCGCCGTGCAGCGGGAGGCGCTCCGTGAGGTACTTGCCGAAGATGTCCTTGGCCGCTTCGGCGTCCGGTCGCTCGATCTTGATCTTCACATCGAGGCGGCCGGGGCGCAGGATGGCCGGGTCGATCATGTCCTCCCGGTTGGAGGCACCGATCACGACCACGTTCTGGAGGCCCTCGACGCCGTCGATCTCGGCGAGGAGCTGGGGGACGATGGTGTTCTCGACATCGGAGCTGACGCCGGAGCCGCGGGTGCGGAAGAGGGACTCCATCTCGTCGAAGAAGACGATGACGGGGGTGCCCTCGCTGGCCTTCTCCCGGGCCCGCTGGAAGACCAGGCGGATCTGCCGCTCGGTCTCGCCCACGTACTTGTTGAGCAGTTCGGGGCCCTTGATGTTCAGGAAGAAGCTCTTGCCGGCGGCCTGGCCGGTGACCTCGGCGACCTTCTTGGCCAGCGAGTTGGCGACGGCCTTGGCGATGAGCGTCTTGCCGCATCCGGGAGGCCCGTAGAGCAGGACTCCCTTCGGGGGACGCAGCTCGTGCTCCCGGAACAGGTCGGGGTAGAGATACGGCAGCTCGACCGCGTCGCGGATGGCCTCGATCTGGTTGCCGAGGCCGCCGATGGCCTCGTAGCCGATGTCGGGGACCTCTTCCAGGACGAGTTCCTCGACCTCGCTCTTGGGCACGACCTCGTAGACGTACCCGGAGCGGGGTTCGAGGAGCAGGGCGTCACCGGGGCGGATGGTGACGTCCAGCAGTGGCTCGGCGAGCCTTACCACCCGCTCCTCGTCGGTGTGCCCGGTGACCAGGGCGCGCTCGCCGTCCTCAAGGATCTCCTTGAGGGTGACGATGTCACCGACGCGCTCGTACGCCATGGCCTCGACCACGTTGAGCGCCTCGTTGAGCATGACTTCCTGGCCGCGCCGCATGGCGTCGAGTTCGACGCTGGGGCTGACGTTCACCCGGAGCTTGCGGCCCCCGGTGAAGATGTCGGCGGTGCCGTCCTCATTGGCTTGCAGGAAGACACCGAAGCCGGCCGGTGGCTGGGCGAGCCGGTCGACCTCCTCCTTGAGGGCCACGATCTGGTCGCGGGCCTCGCGCAGGGTGTTGGCGAGTCGCTCGTTCTGGGCGGACACGCCGGCCAGGTTTGTCTGCAGCTCGACGATCCGCTCTTCGAGAATCCTCGTGTGTCGCGGAGAGTCGGCGAGCTTGCGTCGCAGGACGGCGATCTCCTGCTCAAGGTAGGCAATCTGCCCTGCCGGGTCGTCGGACCCGCGTCCCGGGCGGATGCCGCGGTTCATGTCGTCGTCGTGGGCTGCCACGGTCCTCACCTCCTCCAAGGGGAGCTGGACGCTTCCAGACCCTACCTGGGTGGGTGTCGATTGAAACCCCTAGATCACAAAGACTGTCAAGGTGTGTCGTCGGTCACCCTGCGCTCTCCCTCACGCGGTCTGGATACCCACTCAACGCTATTCAGAAGCCGCCTGTTCCGAGTGGAACGCTGTCAAAACCCTGCGCGGGTGGCAGCAGTTGCCCGCACGGACGGCGGGACTGCCTGCGACGGGGCGCTCCGGAGACGGCGGGACATGCCGCGGACGGGGGCCGGATCCCGGTGGGCGCGGGTGAGGGCGGGCGCCGGATCCCGCTCGGCGCGCGGTCACTCAGAGTGTTCACGCGCGGAGTCGGGGCGGGGGCGTACGCGGCTCCCTTGCAGGGTCTATGACCTTGATCGGGGGCACGCGCGCGGGGGCCGTCAAACAACTTTGATCACGGATGGTGATCACTTCATGACCCGGGGGACGTCAAGGGGACGGGGTCCGGCCCCCGGTGCGTCTCAGACGCTGCGAGCCTCGGCGGACTCCCCGCGCAGGAACGATCCGTCCTTCCACTGCCAGGCCGGGTGCTCGGTGACATCCGGGCAGCAGGTGGGGACATCGGAGGCGGAGTAGCCGAGCAGGGTGGCCCGGACGGCGCCGTCGCGGATCGCGAGGTCCTGCACCGTGGTGCGGTCCTTGGGGTCGACCAGGGTGGCGACGAGCCGGGGCCCGGTGGTGCCGGCGCCCTGGGTGAGGACGTACACCCCGTCGGGGGGTGTGCTCATCGCGGCGTCGCAGTGCACGACGGCGACCGTCTCGGGGCGGTCGTCGCCGTCCAGGTCGCCGGTGACGGTCCGCTCGACCACGGCGTCCACCGGGCCGCAGTCCAGCGGGAAGGCGACCCCCTCGGTGGAGGGCGGCGCGGCGGCGGGGGCGGAGCGGGGCGCGCGGTCGCCGGGCTGGGCGGCGGTCGCGGCGTCGGGCTGCGCCACGGAGGAGAGGGCGACGACACCGGCGAGGGCGGTCGCGGTGGCGAGCCAGTGGATGGGACGGGTCTGTGCGTGGGCCTGGGCCAGTTCCGGAACGGCGGATTGCTGCACTAGGAGTGTCTCCTGTGAGGGCTGTGCCGGTGGGGGTGGCCTGCATGGTGCCACACGTCACAGGCCGGGGGAACGGGGGGGTGGGCAGTTGTCGGTGGTTGTCACGCGGGAACTGACGGGCGGTCGGTTCGGGAGGGGTTCAAGGGGGGGGCACGGGGGGTGCCGGGCAACGCGGAGGCGCCGCCGTGGAGTTGCCCGGTGGGTCGGGGAACTCTGCGGCGGCGCCGGTGCGTTCGATGGGCAGGAGCCGGTGGTGCCAGGAGCGGGTGGTGCGGGGCGGGCTCAGCGGCCTCCCATGCCTCCGTCGGCGTTGGGGCCCGCGTAGTCCTCGCCGTAGGCGCCCTTGGCGGGGCGGCGCCTGCGCAGGGGCGGCTCCACTCCGTCGGCGAGGCGGCGAGCGGTGAGGAGGAAGCCGGTGTGGCCGATCATCCGGTGGTCGGGGCGGACGGCGAGACCCTCGATGTGCCAGTTGCGGATCATCGACTCCCAGGCGGTGGGCTCGTTGAAGGAGCCGATCTCCCGGATGGACTCGACGGTCCGGGCGAGCTGGGTGGTGGTCGCCACGTAGCAGCACAGGATGCCGCCGGGGACCAGGGCCTTGGAGACGGCCTCCAGGCACTCCCAGGGGGCCAGCATGTCGAGGATGACGCGGTCGACCTCGGTGTCGGACAGATTGTCCTGGAGGTCGCCGACGGTCAGCTGCCAGGCGGGGTGCGGGCCGCCGAAGTAGCGCTCGACGTTCTGCCGGGCGATGTCGGCGAAGTCCGCGCGGCGCTCGTAGGAGTGCAGCATGCCCTGGTCGCCGATGGCGCGCAGCAGGAAGCTGCTGAGCGAGCCGGAGCCAACGCCGGCCTCTACCACCCGCGCGCCGGTGAAGATGTCGGCGAAGGCGAGGATCTGCCCCGCGTCCTTCGGGTAGACGACGGCTGCCCCTCGGGGCATGGACAGGACGTAGTCGGGGAGCAGGGGGCGCAGCGCGAGGTAGGCGACGTTTCCGGTGGTGCGGACAACGCTGCCCTCGGGAGCACCGATCAGTTCGTCGTGCGGGAAGGAGCCCTTGTGGGTGTGGAAGTTCTTCCCGGCTTCGAGCGTGAACGTGTAGTGGCGGCCCTTGGGGTCGGTCAGCTGTACCTGGTCCCCGACCTTGAAGGGCCCGCGCCTGCGGGCGGCACCGGTCGGTTCGGACATGTGAACAGCCTACCGGCCCCCGGCGGGGCCGCCGACCACGGTGGGCGCGGCCGGGAAGAGGCCCCCGGTGGGGCCACCGGGCCTACGAGGGCCGGGCCATGGCCTTGACGAAGGCGCGCTCCACATCGGCGGCGGACAGGACGCCGTAGATCGCGCCGGTCTCCTCGATCACGAGGTACTCGGTGGCCGGGGTGGCGCGCAGCACCTCCAGGAGGTCCTCCCCGGCGAGTTCGGCGGAGACCCGCATGCCGTCGGTGAGGTCCTGGGCGAGCCCGCTGACCGGCACCCAGGGGCGCCGGTGCTCGGGTACGCCGACGATGGCGGCCTCGCGGACCAGGGAGACGGGGCTGCCGTCGCCGTCGACCACGACCAGCGCGCGGGCGCCCGCGGTGTTGGCGCGGCGCAGGGCCTCGGAGAGCGGGGTGTCGCTCTCCACGGGGACGGCCCGCCGGGTGAGGGTGCGGGCCTGCAACTCGGGCAGGTGCTCGCGCAGCCGGGCGACCCGCAGGCTGTTGCCGGCGCCGGTCCAGATGATCGCGGCGAGGATCGCGGCGAGCAGGGCGTCCATGACGGTGTCCATGCCGACGTTGTCGGCGGCGCTGGTGCCGAGGACGCCGGACTGGGTGAGCAGTGGCAGTCCGATCAGGACGGAGACGGCGAGCGCGCGGCCGACCCAGGCGGCGGCGACCGTGCCGCTCATCGGGCGGCCGGTGAGCTTCCAGACGACGGCGCGGAGCATCCGGCCGCCGTCCAGCGGGAGGCCGGGCAGGAGGTTGAACGCGGCCACGATCAGGTTGGAGATCATCAGGCCCGCGAGCAGGACGCCGGGGACCGTGCCGGGCTCCACGAGTTGCATGGCGAGGTAGAACACGCCGCCCAGGACGAGGGAGAGCAGCGGGCCGACGAAGGCGAGGACGAACTCCCGGCCCGGTGTCTCGGCCTCCTTCTCGATCTCGGAGACCCCGCCGAAGAACTGGAGCTGGATCCGGCGCACGGGCAGTTTGAAGCGGAGCGCGGCGACCGTGTGGGCCAGTTCGTGGACCAGCACGGAGGCGTAGAACGCGACGGCGAAGAAGAGGGCGACCAGATAGCGGGCGCCGCCCAGCTCGGGCAGCACCCGGTCGAGCTGTCCGCCGAACACCCAGGTGATCAGCGCGGCGACGACGAACCAGCTGGGCGCGACGTACACGGGCACGCCGAAGGGCCGCCCCATCAGCAGCCCGCCCCCGGGCTCCCGGGGGCGCCGGGGGGGCCGTGCGGAGGGGGGTGAGGTGACCTCGCCGGGGCGGGAGTCCTGGGGGGTGGGGGGGTGGGCGTGGGCGTGGGCACGGTCGGGGTGGGAGTCGTGGGGGGTGGGGGGGGTGTGCGGGGCTTGGGGGGTGTGGGGGGACTGGGGGGTGTGGGGAGGCTTGGAGAGGTTGGGGGTTCGCGGGGTGTCGGGGGCTCCAGAGGGCTCGGAAGCCGTGGGGGCCTCGGAGGGAGCCGTGGGGGCCTCTGAGGGCTCGGGGGCTTCAGAGGACTGGGGGACCTCAGAGGACTGGGGAGGCTTGGGAGGCTCGGCCGCCTGGGCGGTCTTGGCGGTCTCCGGAGTGCGGGGCGACTCGGGAGTCCGGGCCCTCACGGAAGGATCGGAAGGCTCGGGGGTGCCGGAGGAGCCGGAGGAGCCGGAGGAGCCAGAAGGGCCGGAAGTGCCAGAAGTGCCGGAGGCATCGGTGGGCGTCTCGGTGCCCTCCGCGCCCTTGTCGTCGTCCCCGGCGTCTGCGGTACCCCCGGGGTCAGCGGCCTCGCCGGCGTCATCCCCGGCGTCCGGAACGGATCGGATCGGCGGGGCCTTCTCGGTCTCAGGGGTGTCCCCCGGTCCCTCCGGGTCCTTTGAGCCCTGGGAGGGGCCCGTCGCGGCGCCGTCCTCGGGCGTGGCCGTGGGCGCCGTGGGGCTCTCGGTCGGCTCGTCGTGCTCCAACCGCGGCTGCCGGCTCCCGCCGCTCTCGTCCACGCTGTCCCCTCGTTCGACGCGTCTTCCGCTCCTGCCGGGCGGAAGGGTATGGGATCGATGGTATGTGGCCGTCCGGGCACCGTACGCCCCGGCACCCCTCCAGTTTCCTCTCCCGTCGCTCCAGTCGCCCACGTCACGAACGCGGGTGGGTCACTGTCAGTGGCGGGCCGTAAGGTCTGTGGCATGGAGAGCAGTGGCGGGGGCGAGGGCCTGGTGCCCGGGGGCGGTACGGCGGAGGCGGTGGCGCCGGTGACGGACGTGGTGACGGAGCGTGCGCCCGAGGTGGCGGCGGTGCCGGTGGAGCCGGTCTTCAGAGCGCCTGCCTCGCTGTCGCCCTCGCGGGCCGGTGACTTCATGCAGTGCCCGCTGCTGTACCGGTTCCGGGTGATCGACCGGCTGCCGGAGAAGCCGTCGGAGGCGGCCACCCGGGGGACGCTGGTGCACGCGGTGCTTGAGCGGCTGTTCGACGCGCCCGCCGGGGAGCGTACGGCGCCCCGGGCGAAGGCGCTGGTGCCGGGGCAGTGGGACCGGTTGCGGGAGAGCCGTCCGGAGCTGGCCGAGCTGTTCACGGACGACCCGGAGGGGGACCGGCTGGCGCGCTGGCTGGGCGAGGCGGAGACGCTGGTGGAGCGCTGGTTCGCGCTGGAGGATCCGACGCGGCTGGAGCCGGCCGAGCGGGAGCTGTTCGTGGAGGCCGAGCTGGAGTCGGGGCTGCGGCTGCGCGGGATCATCGACCGGGTGGATGTGGCGCCGACGGGCGAGGTGCGGATCGTCGACTACAAGACCGGCAAGGCGCCCCGCCCGGAGTACGCGGAGGGCGCGCTGTTCCAGATGAAGTTCTACGCGCTGGTGGTGTGGCGGCTGAAGGGGATCGTGCCGCGCCGGCTCCAGCTGGTGTACCTGGGCAGCGGGGATGTGCTCACGTACGACCCGGTGCCGGCCGATCTGGAGCGGGTGGAGCGCAAGCTGCTGGCGCTGTGGGAGGCGATCCGGCTGGCGACGGAGAGCGGTGACTGGCGGCCCCGGCAGACCAAGCTGTGCGGCTGGTGCGACCACCGGGCGGTGTGCCCGGAGTTCGGGGGCACTCCCCCGCCCTACCCGCTGCCGGTGACACGCGCCGAGGCGTCCGCGCCCGGGGTGTGAGCCGATCCGAAGCGCGTGCGGCGCCCGGGGTGTGATCCGTGCCGCAGCCGGTGCGGCGCCGGTGAGGGCGGCCGGGGCCGGGGCGGGCGCGCAGGGCAGAATGGGACGGGACGAACGAAGGAGAGTTACGTGGCCATCCGTGTCCTACTGGTCGATGACCAGCCGCTGCTGCGCACGGGTTTCCGGATGATTCTGGAGGCCGAGCAGGATCTCGCGGTCGTCGGCGAGGCCGGGGACGGCCTCCAGGCGCTCGACCAGGTGCGTGCCCTCCAGCCCGATGTGGTGCTGATGGACATCCGTATGCCGCGGATGGACGGCGTCGAGGCGACCCGGCAGATCACCGGTCCGGAGCGGGACGGCCCGGCGAAGGTGCTGGTGCTGACCACGTTCGATCTGGACGAGTATGTGGTGGAGGCGCTGAAGGCGGGGGCCAGCGGCTTTCTGCTGAAGGACGCCCCGGCCAATGAACTGGTGCAGGCGATCCGGGTGGTGGCGGCCGGGGAGGCGATGCTCGCGCCGAGCATCACCCGCAGACTGCTCGACAAGTACGCCACGCATCTGCCCTCGGGTGACGAACCGGTGCCGGACACCCTGCACACCCTCACGGACCGTGAGGTGGAGGTGCTGAAGCTGGTGGCGCGCGGGCTGTCCAACGCGGAGATCGCGGCGGATCTGTTCGTCAGCGAGACCACGGTCAAGACCCATGTGGGGCATGTGCTGACCAAGCTGGGGCTGCGCGACCGGGTGCAGGCGGCGGTGTACGCGTACGAGAGCGGGCTGGTGCGACCGGGCGCGCAGTAGGCCCGGATCCAGGGGCCGGGCGCGCGGTGGGCGAGGGTCGCCGGAACAGACATCGGCGCGGGGTGCTCCTCCTCGGGAGGGGCGCCCCGCGCCGTTCACTCTCGGTCCGGGCCGGGTGGGCTCAGCCCTTGCTGATCTCCCAGAAGCGGAACACCGTCGACGCGTCGAGGCAGTACTCCAGCCCGTAGACCCCGTCGCCGACGACGGCGTACTGCTTGGCCTGCCAGACCGGGATCATCGGGACCTCCTCGGCGACCAGGTCCTGGAGGCGGTCGTAGTCGGCGTCGGTGGCGGCGCGGTCGCTCTGGGCGGCGGTGCGCGGGATGAGGGTGCCGGTGATGGTGTCGTTGGCGTAGTTGTTGCCGAGGACGTTGCCCTCGCCGAAGAACGGGGCGGTGAAGTTGTCGGGGTCCGGGTAGTCCGGCACCCAGCCCTTGACGTAGACGCCGTACTTGCCGTCGGCGATGTCCTTCTCGTACTGGTCGAAGGCGACCGAGCGGACCTCGGCGTCGAACAGGCCGCTGGCGTTGAGCTGGTCGGCTATCGCCTTGAGTTCCTGGTCGGTGGCGGGGCCGTAGCGCGAGGGCGTGGACCAGAGGGTGAGGCGCACCTTGTCGGTGATGCCGTCGGCGAGCAGCGCGTCCTCGGCCTTGGCCTTGGAGGGGCTGGCGCCGTAGGTGTCGAAGAAGGCGGTGTTGTGGCCGCCGATGCCCGCCGGGATGATCGAGTACAGCGGGGTGGCGGTGCCCTGGTAGACCTTTTCGACCAGGGACTCGCGGTCGAGGAGGTAGGCGATGGCCCGGCGGACGCCGAGCTGTCCGGTGACCGGGTCGTCCATGTTGAAGACGAGGTGCTGGACCTCGGCGCTGCTGCCCTCGACCACCTCGGTGCCGGTGCCGTCGGAGCCGCGGTCGATGTCGGCGATGTCCCCGGCGCTGAGGCCGCGGTAGGCGATGTCGACCTCACCGGCGGAGACGGCCTGCTTCAGTTTCTTCTGGTCGCCCTGGTAGAAGCGGAGGGTGACGCCCTCGTTGGCGACCTCGGCGGTGCCCTTGTAGTGCTCGTTGACCGCGAAGACGGCCTCGTTGTCCGAGAAGGACTCCAGCCGGTAGGGGCCGGAGCCGACGGCCTCGCCGTCCTCGCGCAGACCGCCGGAGTCGTAGGACCGGTGGTCGACGATGGAGCCGGCGCCGGAGGCGATCTTGCTGGGGAAGGTGGCGTCGGGGGTCTTGAGATGGAAGACGATGTTCCGCTCGTCCGGGGTCTCGACCCGGTCGAGGGTCGGGAACATGACGGCGGGGCCGTCGGGGTCGTCGATCTTCAGCATCCGGTCGAAGGAGAACTCGACGTCCTCCGAGGTGAGCGCGGAACCGTTGCTGAACTTGAGGTCGGGCTTGAGGGTGCACTTGTAGAGCTTGGTGGAGGTGTCCGTGAAGCCGCAGCTCTCGGCCGCCTCCGGCGTGGGCTCGGTGCTGCCCTTGGGGAAGCTCAGCAGGGACTGGAAGACATTGTTGAACAGCAGCCATGAGCCGGGGTCGTAGCCGGAGGCGGGGTCGGTGGCGAGGACGTCGTCGGACATGCCGATGACGACATTGCCGCCGTCGCCCCCGGAACCGCCGTTCTGGGTGCCGCATCCGGCCAGCAGGCCGCCGGCCAGTCCGGCCACGAGCGGCAGCACGGGCCACTGGTTGCGCTTGTTCACCTGAGAGTGCCTTGTCGTCGTTCGGAGAGGAGGACGGATCGGGAGGCAGACCCGGGCCGGGCGGTTGTCAGTCGCCGATGCCGCGGTTCAGCTCCCACAGCTGGAGCGTGGAGGAGGAGTTGACGGCGTAGGCCGTGCCGGTGATGTCGTCGCGGGCGGCGACGTACTGCTTGCCCTGCCAGAGCGGGATCAGCGGTACGTCCTCGGCGACGATGTCCTGGATCTCGGTGAGCGCGTCGGCGGCGGAGATCCGGTCGGCCGCACGGCGGGAGTCGGGGATCAGGGTGGCCCGGATGCGGTGGTTGGCGTACGGCGACTTGAGGAAGTTGTCCGTGTCGAGAAACGGGGCGAGGAAGTTGTCGGCGTCGGGGAAGTCGGGGAACCAGCCCATGCCGTAGACCTCGTACTCGCCCTTGCGCTCGGCGGGGACGAAGGCGTCCCAGGGGGTGCCCTTGATGCTGACGTCGAACAGGCCGCTGGCGTTGAGCTGCTTCTGCAGCACCTCGAACTCCTGCTGGGTGGCGGCGCCGTAGTGGTCGGTGGTGTAGTTCAGGGTCAGCCGGACCGGGGTGGTCACCCTCGCCTCGGCGAGCAGGTTCCTGGCCTTCTCGACATTCGGTTCGCCGTATTTGTTGAGGAACGAGTTGGAGTGGCCGGGGACGGCGGCCGGGACGAGCGAGTAAAGCGGCTCGGCCTGGGTGCCGTAGACCTCGGAGATCAGGCTGGTGCGGTTGATGAGCTGGGCCATGGCCTGGCGGACGGCCTTGTCGCCGACGGCCGGGGCGTCGGTGTCGAAGCCGAGGTAGCGGATCTCCAGGCCCTGGACCTCGATGAGTTCGACGGAGCCGCCGGAGCTGTCGGAGAGCTTCTGGATCTGCTCGGGCGTCATGGAGCGGGTCATGACGTCGATGTCGCCCTTCTCCAGGGCGGCGCCCATCGCGTCGGCGTCCGCGAAGGAGCGGATCTCGGCCTTCTCGTTGTTGACCGTGAGGGAGCCCTTGTAGTGCGGATTGCGGGTGAACACGGCGGAGACCATCTCGCCGTCCTCGACCTTGGGCGCCATGCTGTACGGGCCCGAGCCGGAGATGGCGAAGCCCTCGCGGAGCTTGTCCTTGGCGTAGTCGTCGGGGTTGACGATGCCGGCGACGGGCGTGGACAGCTTGTACGGGAAGGTGGCGTCGGCGGTCCTGAGGTGGAAGATCACCTCGCGGTCGCCGGAGGTCTCCACGGTGTCGATGGTGGACAGCAGGGCGAAGACACCGCTGTCGGCCTCGATGGCGAGGGCGCGGTCGATGGAGTACTTCACATCCTCGGCGGTGACCGCGTCGCCGTCGGAGAACTTCAGATCCTTGCGCAGCGTGCAGACATAGCGTTCGTTGCCGCTGTCGGTGAAGGCGCAGCTCTCGGCGGCCTCGGGCACGGGTTCGCCCTCGCCGCGGGGCTGGACCATCAGGGTCTGCACGGTCTGGCGCAGTACGTTCCAGCTGCCGACGTCGTAGGAGTAGGCGGGGTCGACGGGGGCGGGCGCGTCCCCGGTGGCGATGAAGCGGTCGGTGGTGCCCGTGACGATGGTGTCGCCGCCGTCCCCGGCACCGTCGGATCCTCCGCACGCGGCGAGCGCCGGGACGAGCAGACCGGCCACGGCCGGCAGCACGAGAATCTTTCGGTTCATGCTCGGGTTTCTCCAGGCGTCGAGTCCGTGCATCGCACACACAGGAGTGTCGTGGTGGATGCGGGGGTGGGATCGGGGTCTCGCGTCGAGATTAGTCGGCGCCCGCACCGGGGTTCACGGTCAGCGGAGTTGAGTCCCCATCACGCTGTGGAACCGGGTGCGGACACACCGAAAACCCGCCAGCGGAAGGATTCGTGCGGCATTTCGCCAATCGGGACACAACGGTGCGTCAACACGACCGTAACGCAGCCGAAACCGGGGCGGAAAGCACACGCCCCGGACCCTGTCGACCCCCGCTGAGGTGGTGAACCTCACATCACCCAGCGGGGGTATGGGCGCCTGAATTCGGTCATCGGGGCGAGAAGAATTCCTACGGCCAGAGCCCGGCCGGTTAGTGCAAGAACGTTCTTGAATTCCCCGTCCGGGGGATCTCCGCACGCTCGGTGAACAGGTGACGCATTTCTGTCATCGGGTCGGTCACCGGATATGTCACCGGGTATGTCATCAGGTCGCCATCAGCCCGTACAGAAAAGCGAGGTCGACCTCTTCCAGGGAGTTCACGACCGTGCGCCGGGCGGCCGGGGCGATGGGGGCGACGGACGGCACGGCGATGACCTGGCAGCCGGCGGCCTCGGCGGCGGCGACGCCGGTCGCGGTGTCCTCGACGACCGCGCAGCGGGCCGGGTCCACCCCGAGCCCGGCGGCGGCGAAGAGATACGGGTCGGGGAACGGCTTGGTGCGGGCGACCTCGTCCCCGGCGACCGTGAGCGCGAAGTACTGGGGGCCGAGCGAGGTGAGGACCCGGTCGATGATGCGCCGGTGCGAGGCGGAGACCAGGGCCGTGGGGACGCGCTGGGCGGCCAGTTCGGCGAGCAGCCGGGCGGCGCCGGGCATCAGCGGCAGGGCGCGGTCGATCCGGTCCTCGAAGCCCTGGTTGAGCAGCCCGGTCAGCTCGGCCAGCGCGATGTCGGCGCCGGTGGCCTCGATGAGGAACCCGGCGCTGCGGGTCATCGGGCCGCCGACCACGACATGGCGCCAGGAGTCGTCGAGGGTGTGACCGAGGGCGGCGAAGACCTCGACCTCGACGTCCCACCAGAAGCCCTCGGTGTCCACCAGGGTGCCGTCCATGTCGAGGAGCACGGCCTGAAGACCGGAGCCTTCGGCCGTACGGGTGCCGAGCGCGGGGACGGTGGTCGTCATCCGGCGTACCTCCTTGAGGGACGACCAGGCCGGTTCCCGCGCGGGGAACCGGCCTGGCGTGGACCGACCAGTGTACGTCGGCTTCGATCAGAGTGCCGGATGAGGCCCGAGAGGGCCCTGACCGGGGCTCACCGGGCGTTGAAGTACTTCGCCTCGGGGTGGTGGATGACGATGGCGTCGGTGGACTGCTCGGGGTGCAGCTGGAACTCCTCGGAGAGCTGGACGCCGATCCGCTCGGGCTCCAGCAGCTCGGCGATCTTCGCCCGGTCCTCCAGGTCGGGACAGGCCCCGTAGCCCAGCGAGAAGCGGGCGCCCCGGTACTTGAGGGCGAACATGTCCTCGATGCCGGCCGGGTCCTCCCCGGCGAAGCCGAGTTCGGAGCGGACCCGGGCGTGCCAGTACTCGGCGAGGGCCTCGGCGAGCTGGACGGAGAGGCCGTGCAGTTCGAGGTAGTCGCGGTAGGCGTCGGCCTCGAAGAGCCGGGCGGTCTCCTCGCCGATCCGGGAGCCGACGGTGACGACCTGGAAGCCGACCACGTCGATCTCGCCGGACTCCTCCGGGCGGAAGAAGTCGGCCAGGCACAGCCTGCGGCCCCGGCGCTGGCGGGGGAAGGTGAACCGGGTGCGCTCATTGCCGTCGTCGTCCAGGACGATCAGGTCGTCGTCCTTGGAGACACAGGGGAAGTAGCCGTAGACGACGGCGGCTTCGAGGAGGTTCTCGGTCTGGAGCCGGTCCAGGAGTCCGCGCAGCCGGGGGCGGCCCTCGGTCTCCACCAGCTCCTCGTAGGTCGGGCCCTCGCCGGTGCGGGCCTGCTTGAGGCCCCACTGGCCCTTGAAGAGGGCGCCCTCGTCCAGCCAGGAGGCGTACTCCTTGAGCTGGATGCCCTTGATGACCCGGGTGCCGCGGAACGGCGTGGCCGGGATCGGGTTGTCGGTGGCGACATCGGAGCGGACATGCCCCTCCTCGGGGCGCTCCTCGGCCACCGCGGTCGCGGCGGGCCGCACCCGGCGCTGCTTCAGCTCGGGCAGCACGGCGCCGGGGACACCGCGCTTGACGCCGATCAGGGCGTCCATCAGACGCAGGCCCTCGAAGGCGTCCCGGGCGTAGCGGACCTCGCCCTGGTAGATCTCGTGGAGGTCCTGCTCGACATAGGCGCGGGTGAGGGCGGCGCCGCCGAGGATGACCGGGTAGTCGGCGGCCATGCCGCGGGCGTTCAGCTCCTCCAGGTTCTCCTTCATGATCACCGTGGACTTCACCAGCAGCCCGGACATCCCGATGACATCGGCCCGGTGCTCGGCGGCGGCGTCCAGGATCGCGGCGACGGGCTGTTTGATGCCCAGGTTGACCACGTTGTAGCCGTTGTTGGAGAGGATGATGTCCACGAGGTTCTTGCCGATGTCGTGGACGTCGCCGCGGACGGTGGCGAGGACGATGGTGCCCTTGCCGGCCTCGTCGGTCTTCTCCATGTGCGGCTCCAGATGGGCCACCGCGGTCTTCATCACCTCGGCGGACTGGAGCACGAACGGCAGCTGCATCTGGCCGGAGCCGAACAGCTCGCCGACCACCTTCATGCCGTCGAGCAGGATCTTGTTGACGATGTCCAGCGCGGAGGTGGTGGTCAGCGCCTCGTCGAGATCGGCCTCCAGGCCGTTGCGCTCGCCGTCGATGATCCGGCGCTTGAGGCGCTCGTCCAGCGGCAGGGCGGCCAGTTCCTCCGCCTTGCCGGCCCGCAGGGACTTGGCGGTGGCGCCCTCGAAGAGGGCCATCAGCTTCTGGAGCGGGTCGTAGCCCTCGCGGCGGCGGTCGTAGACGAGGTCGAGGGCGGTGGTGACCTCTTCCTCGCTGAAGCGGGCGATGGGCAGGATCTTGGAGGCGTGCACGATCGCCGAGTCCAGGCCCGCCTTGACGCATTCGTCCAGGAAGACGGAGTTCAGCAGGATGCGGGCGGCCGGGTTGAGGCCGAAGGAGATGTTGGACAGGCCCAGGGTGGTCTGGACGTCGGGGTGGCGGCGCTTGAGTTCGCGGATGGCCTCGATGGTGGCGATGCCGTCGCCGCGGGACTCCTCCTGGCCGGTGCAGATGGTGAAGGTCAGGGTGTCGATGAGGATGTCGGACTCATGGATGCCCCAGTTGCCGGTGAGGTCGTCGATCAGCCGTTCGGCGATCTCGACCTTCTTCTCGGGGGTGCGGGCCTGCCCCACCTCGTCGATGGTCAGCGCGATCAGCGCGGCGCCGTGCTCCTGGGCGAGTGCGGTGACCTGGGCGAACCGGGACTCGGGGCCGTCGCCGTCCTCGTAGTTGACGGAGTTGATGACCGCGCGTCCGCCGAGCTTCTGGAGGCCCGCCCGGATGACGTCGACCTCGGTGGAGTCGAGCACGATCGGCAGGGTGGAGGCGGTGGCGAAGCGGCCCGCCAGCTCCTCCATGTCGGCGACGCCGTCGCGGCCGACGTAGTCCACGCACAGGTCGAGCAGATGGGCGCCCTCGCGGATCTGCTCGCGGGCCATCTCCACACAGTCGTCCCAGCGGGCCTCCAGCATGGCCTCGCGGAACTTCTTGGAGCCGTTGGCGTTGGTGCGCTCGCCGATCGCCAGATAGGAGGTGTCCTGCCGGAACGGCACCGACTGGTAGAGGGAGGCCGCGCCCGGCTCGGGGCGGGGGCTGCGCTCGGTGGGGGTCAGCTCCCGGACCCGCTCCACGACCTGGCGCAGATGCTCGGGCGTGGTCCCACAGCACCCGCCGACCAGGGACAGCCCGTAGTCCCGGACGAAGTTCTCCTGGGCGTCGGCCAGCTCGGGGGCGCCCAGCGGGTAGTGGGCGCCGTCCGAGGTGAGGACGGGCAGCCCGGCGTTCGGCATGCAGGAGAGCGGGATGCGGGAGTGGCGGGCGAGGAAGCGCAGATGCTCGCTCATCTCGGCGGGGCCGGTGGCGCAGTTCAGGCCGATCATGTCGATGCCGAGCGGCTCCAGCGCGGTGAGCGCGGCACCGATCTCGGAGCCGAGCAGCATGGTGCCGGTGGTCTCGACGGTGACGGAGACGATCAGCGGGACGTCGTAGCCGGCGACGGCCATCGCGCGGCGGGCGGCGATGACGGACGCCTTGGTCTGGAGCAGGTCCTGGGTGGTCTCGACCAGCAGGGCGTCGGCGCCGCCGGCGAGCAGGCCCTCGGCGTTCTGCTGGTAGGCGTCGCGGATCGCGGTGAAGGTGGTGTGGCCCAGCGTCGGCAGCTTGGTGCCGGGGCCCATGGAGCCGAGCACCCAGCGCGGGCGGCCGGTGTCGGCGGCGAAGGCGTCGGCGGTCTCGCGGGCGATCCGGGCACCGGCCTCGGACAGCTCGAAGACCCGCTCGGGGATGTCGTACTCGCCGAGCGCGGAGAGGTTGGCGCCGAAGGTGTTGGTCTCGACGCAGTCGACACCGGCGGCGAAGTACTCGGTGTGCACCGAGCGGACGATGTCCGGGCGGGTGACGTTCAGGACCTCGTTGCAGCCTTCGAGCTGCTGGAAGTCGTCCAGCGTGGGGTCCTGCGCCTGGAGCATGGTGCCCATGGCGCCGTCGGCGACCACCACGCGGGTGGCGAGCGCCTCGCGGAGCGCGGACACACGGGTCCGGGGGTCGGCGGAAGGGGTCGGCACTGCGGCCATGGAGTGGGCTCCCTCGGATGCGACGGCTGTCGGCTTTGCGTCCCGGTCAGAATGCGCTCGGCGGGCGCCGGGCGCCTCCCGGTCGGGGCACGCACGTCGCCCAGGGTAGCGGGGCGGCAGGGCTTATCGTCAGCACGTCCACGGGACGGACCGGCGAACCGTGCCCGGCCTGCGTACTGATATGCACCGAAGTACCGACACGCACCCGCCGATCGTTGGCGGGGGGTCGGCATGCACCGGTACTGTTCGACAATGCCGAACGGTGGGTGGGTGGTGGCCGGGCGGTGGCTGGTCGGTGGCTGCCGACGGGTCGGCGGTGGCGCTGACCGGTGGGTTGACCAGCGGGTTGACCGGCGGGTTGACCAGCGGATTGGCCGGCAGATCGGCCAGCGGATCGGCGGCGGGGCCGAGAGGCGGGGCGACCGGCGGGCTGACCGGCGGTCGACCGGCTGCTGACCGGCAGGCCGATCGACGCGCGGGGCGGTGGCTCGGCGCGTCGGCGCGTCGGTGCGTCGAACGGCGGGGCAGTGGGTCGGCGCGTCGTTCGGCGGGTCGGCAGGTCGGTGGGTCGAGGGGAACGGACGGAGGCAGGACGGCCATGGCACGGAACATCCAGTCGCTCGAACGCGCCGCGGCGATGCTGCGGCTGCTCGCGGGCGGCGAGCGGCGGCTCGGCCTCTCCGACATCGCCTCCTCGCTCGGCCTGGCCAAGGGCACCGCGCACGGCATCCTGCGCACCCTCCAGCACGAGGGGTTCGTGGAGCAGGACGAGGCGTCCGGGCGCTATCAGCTGGGCGCCGAGCTGCTGCGGCTGGGCACCACCTACCTGGATGTGCACGAACTGCGCGCGCGGGCGCTGGTCTGGACGGACGACCTGGCCCGCTCCAGCGGCGAGAGCGTCCACCTGGGCGTGCTGCACCAGCACGGCGTGCTGATCGTGCACCACGTCTTCCGGCCCGACGACAGCCGCCAGGTGCTGGAGATCGGCGCCATGCAGCCACTGCACTCCACGGCCCTGGGCAAGGTCCTGTCGGCGTACGACCCGGTGGCGCACAGCGAGGCGCTGGAGAGCGAGCGCAAGCCGTTCACCGACCGCACGGTGTGCGACGCGGCGGGCTTCGAGGAGTTGCTGGACCTCACCCGCGCGCGGGGCTACGCGGCGGATGTCGAGGAGACCTGGGAGGGCGTGGCGGCGATCGCCGCGCCGATCCACGACCGGCGGCGGATGCCGGTCGGCGCGGTGGGCATCACGGGCGCGGTGGAGCGGCTGGTGCGCGGCGGGGAGCTGCGCCCGGAGCTGATCGCGGCGGTACGGGACTGCGCGCGGGCGGTGTCCCGGGACCTGGGCGCCGGGCGCTTCTAGGGCTCCGGCGGGGCGCCGCGCCCGCCCGGTGGTGAAGTCGACAGGTCGACTCTCTCGCTTCGCCCTACCCTGAAGTCAACAAATCCCCCGAAAAGGGGTCAGATCTCAGCTCCAACTGAGTGCAGATTGATAAGCGGAGCCGATCAGTAACGATCACGCTTCCGATAACAGAACCCTTGACTGGCGCGTAACCCAGAGCAAGACTCGCGTCCATCGGTCGGCATTGTCGAACACCTACCGGCAATACGCGTTAGAGTGTGGTGACCTCGCGGGCCGTCGGACCCCGGAAAGGGATGAAGGGGTTCTGCTTCCCCTGGACGAAGGACAAAGGAGTCGCGGGTGTCCAGCTCCGACATCTTCATCGGCGAGACCATCGGTACCGCCCTGCTCATCCTGCTCGGTGCCGGCGTGGTCGCCGCCGTCACCCTCAAGGCGTCCAAGGCGCGCGGCGCCGGCTGGGTCGCCATCACCTTCGGGTGGGGCTTCGCCGTCATGGTCGCCGTCTATGTGTCCGCGCCGCTCTCCGGCGCCCACCTCAATCCGGCGGTGACCCTGGCGCTCACCATCGAGGACGGCAAGTGGAGCGACCTGCCCATCTACTGGGGCGGTCAGCTGCTCGGCGCCATGATCGGCGCGGCCCTCACCTGGGTGGCGTACTACGGCCAGTTCCAGGCCCATCTGACCGACCGCGAGATCGTCGGCGACCCGGTGCCGAAGGCCGACAAGGCCCTGGAGGCCCGGGAGCGGGGCGCGGGCCCGGTGCTCGGCATCTTCTCCACCGGCCCCGAGGTCCGCAATGTGTGGATGAACCTGGCCACCGAGATCATCGGTACGTTCGTGCTGCTCATCGCCATCCTCACCCAGGGTCTCAACGACAACGGCAACGGCCTCAGCGTGCTCGGCGGTCTGGTCACCGCGTTCGTCGTGGTCTCCATCGGCCTGTCGCTGGGCGGCCCGACCGGATACGCCATCAACCCGGCCCGTGACCTGGGTCCGCGCATCGTGCACGCCCTGCTGCCGCTGCCCAACAAGGGCGGCTCCGACTGGAGCTACGCCTGGATCCCGATCGTCGGCCCGCTCATCGGCGGTGCCGCCGCGGCCGGTCTCTTCAACGCCGCCTTCCCGCACTGAGCCGACCGGGCCGACCGGGCAGTACCTGACAGTGCCAGGCAGTACCGGACAGTGCGGCGCCGTACCGGGCAGGGACCGGACAGCGCGGCGCCGTACCAGGCAAGGACCGGACGACGACCGGGCATGGACCGGGCAAGGACCAGACGACAGCACCGGGCGGCAGCAGCCCCGCCCCACGGAACCCCCAGGAGCACATCGTGACCGACGCCCACACCGCCGGACCCTTCATCGCCGCGATCGACCAGGGCACCACCTCCTCGCGCTGCATCGTCTTCGACCGGGACGGCCGGATCGTCTCCGTCGACCAGAAGGAGCACGAGCAGATCTTCCCCAAGCCCGGCTGGGTCGAGCACAACGCGAACGAGATCTGGACCAACGTCCAGGAGGTCGTCGCCGGAGCGATCGAGAAGGCCGGCATCACCCGTGACGACATCCTGGCCATCGGCATCACCAACCAGCGCGAGACCACCGTGCTGTGGGACAAGAACACCGGTGAGCCGGTCCACCACGCGATCGTCTGGCAGGACACCCGCACCGACGCGCTCTGCAAGGAACTCGGCCGCAATGTCGGCCAGGACCGGTTCCGGCGCCAGACCGGCCTGCCGCTCGCGTCCTACTTCGCCGGTCCCAAGGCCCGCTGGCTGCTGGACAACGTGCCCGGCCTCAAGGAGCGCGCCGAGGCCGGCGACATCCTGTTCGGCACCATGGACACCTGGGTCATCTGGAACCTCACCGGCGGGGTGAACGGCGGCAAGCACGTCACCGATGTCACCAATGCCTCCCGCACCCTGCTGATGAATCTGCACACCATGGCCTGGGACCCCAAGATCGCCGAGTCCATCGGCGTACCGCTGTCGATGCTGCCGGAGATCCACTCCTCCTCCGAGGTGTACGGCGAGATCACCGGCGGGCGTCTCGGCGAGCTGCTCGGCGGCATCCCGGTGGCGTCCGCGCTCGGCGACCAGCAGGCGGCCCTGTTCGGCCAGACCTGTTTCGCCGAGGGCGAGACCAAGTCGACGTACGGCACCGGCACGTTCATGGTGATGAACACCGGCGAGAAGATCATCAACTCCTACAGCGGGCTGCTGACCACCGTCGGCTACAAGATCGGCGACCAGGACACGGTCTACGCCCTGGAGGGCTCGATCGCGGTCACCGGGTCGCTGGTGCAGTGGATGCGCGACCAGATGGGCCTGATCTCCACGGCCGCCGAGATCGAGACCCTCGCGCTCACCGTCGAGGACAACGGCGGCGCCTACTTCGTCCCCGCCTTCTCCGGTCTGTTCGCCCCCTACTGGCGCTCCGACGCGCGCGGGGTGATCGCCGGGCTGACCCGGTACGTCACCAAGGCGCATCTGGCCCGCGCGGTGCTGGAGGCCACCGCCTGGCAGACCCGGGAGATCGCGGACGCGATGACGAAGGACTCCGGGGTGGAGCTGACCACCCTGAAGGTCGACGGCGGTATGACCTCCAACAATCTGCTGATGCAGACCCTCTCGGACGTCCTGGACGCGCCCGTGGTGCGCCCCATGGTCGCCGAGACCACCTGCCTCGGCGCCGCCTACGCCGCGGGTCTCGCCATCGGCTTCTGGAACAGCACCGACGATCTGCGCGCCAACTGGCGCCGGGCCGCCGAGTGGACCCCCCGGATGGACGCGGAGGTCCGCGAACGCGAGTACAAGAGCTGGCTCAAGGCGGTCGAGCGCACGATGGGCTGGCTCGAAGACGAGAAGTGACGAGCACCGACGAGCGCTGACGATCCCCGATGAACCCTGACGAGCCCGGTCCGAGCCCGGCCGACAGCCGACGACAGCCGACGAGCACTGAGCACTGAGACCTGACGAACACTGACGCGCACTGACGCGCACTGACGACAACCGTGACAGCCGGCGACAGCGACGAGAGCTGCCCGACGACAGCCGGTGACGGCTGGGCCGCCCCTCGAAGAGCCGACGGCGGCGGCAGACGACACCCGGGGCGGGCCGGCGATCCCGGTCCGCCCCGGGCCCCGGTGAGGAGTTGGAACCCCGCATGACCAGCATGACCCGTCCGTCCACCACCCCTTTGTCCGTGCCCGCCCTGGGCACCCGCCCCTCCTCCGGGACCAACCCCGGCCGCGCCGAGACCCGCGAGCGGCTGGCGGGGGCGTCGTACGACCTGCTCGTGGTCGGCGGCGGCATCCTGGGGATCTCGACCGCCTGGCACGCCGCGCAGTCCGGGCTCCGGGTGGCGCTGGTCGACGCCGGGGACTTCGCCGGTGCCACCTCCTCCGCCTCCTCCAAGCTGCTGCACGGCGGGCTGCGCTACCTCCAGACCGGCGCGGTGAAGCTGGTCGCGGAGAACCATGTCGAGCGGCGCGCGCTCTCCCGCCGGGTCGCCCCGCACCTGGCGAACCCGCTCACCTTCTACCTCCCCGTCTACAAGGGCGGACCGCACGGCGCGGCGAAGCTGGGCGCGGGGGTCCTCGCCTACTCGGCGCTGTCCGCGTTCGGCGACGGCGTGGGGCATCTGCTCTCCCCGGCGAAGGCGGCGCGGGAGGTGCCGGAGCTGCGGACCGAGAATCTCAGGGCCGTGGCCGTGTACGGCGACGACCAGATGAACGACGCCCGGATGGCGCTGATGACGGTCCGCGCGGCCGTCGAGGCGGGGGCGGTCGTCCTCAACCACGCCGAGGTCACCGGGCTGCGGTTCACCCGGGGCCGGGTGACCGGTGCGGAGCTGAGGGACCGGCTGGGCGGCGAGGAGTTCGGGGTGAACGCCCGGCTGGTGCTGAACGCCACCGGGCCCTGGGTGGACCGGCTGCGCCGGATGGAGGACCCGGCCGCGGCCCCGTCGATCCGGCTGTCCAAGGGCGCCCATCTGGTGCTGCGGCGGACCTCGCCGTGGAAGGCGGCGCTGGCGACCCCGATCGACAAGTACCGGATCACCTTCGCCCTGCCCTGGGAGGACATGCTGCTGCTGGGCACCACCGACGAGGAGTTCGAGGGCGACCCGGCGGAGGTGGCGGTCACCGACCGGGATGTGACCCAGATCCTGGACGAGGCCGCGTTCTCGGTACGGGACCGGCAGCTGAGCCGGGACCTGATCACCTACTCCTTCGCCGGGCTGCGGGTGCTGCCGGGCGGGCCCGGGGACACCTCGAAGGCCAAGCGGGAGACCGTGGTGACCGAGGGCCGGGGCGGGATGCTGTCGGTGGCGGGCGGCAAGTGGACGACGTTCCGGCACATCGGCCGGACCGTGATGCGCAAGCTGGAGTCGCTGCCGGGCCACCCGCTCGGCGAGGACTTCGAGCCCGTCGCGCAGCTGCCCCGCGGGCTGCCGCTGCCCGGGGTCGCCAACCCGCGCGCGGTCGCCCACCGGCTCCTGGTCGACGGCCCGGCGCCGGGCCCGCGGATGGCCGCCGACACCGCGAGGCATCTGGCGACGCACTACGGTTCGCTGGCCTTCGACATCGCCCGCCTCGCCAACGAGGACCCGGAACTCGCCCGGCGCGTCCACCCGGACGCCCCGGAGATCTGGGCGCAGGTGGTGTGGGCGCGCGACCACGAGTGGGCCGAGACGGCGGACGACGTCCTGCGCCGCCGCACCACGCTGACCGTCCGCGGTCTGGCGACGGACGAGATCCGCGCGCGGGTGCGGGCCCTGCTCGACGCGAGGCCCTCGTAGTCCCGCGCAGTCCCGAGTAGTGGCGCGTAGTCCCGCGTAGTCGCGGACGCCCTGGACGCGGCCCCGGCGGCCACGAACAGAGGCTCAGCCGCCACAGGGGCGGACCCGGCGGCCACAGACCCGGCGTAAGCCGAACACACGGTGCCCAAGGGGCGGTTCCACCACCGGAACCGCCCCTTTCGGCTGCCCGCGCACCCCGTCGCACCGGTGATCACCCCCGCGTTCACCCTGTGATCGCCGGGCGCGCGGGAGAGTTCACGGCGTATTGGAGCGCCGGCGGTGTAAGGAGGGTGACAGGGCGTCAATCATCTTGTCATGAACCTGCTGTCCGAGGGCCGGGCCGCAGCCTCATGGAGGTGTGGGATGCACCGCAGACTCGCCACCGGTCTCGCCGCGTCGGCGCTGGCCGTGATCACCGTCGCCGTGACCGCCACCAGCGCCACCGCCGCCCCTGCCGACAAGCCCCAGGTCCTGTCGAACTGGACCCAGACCAGCGCGTCCAGCTACAACTCCTGGTCCGCCGCCCGTGCCAACCAGAGCGCCTGGTCGGCCTACCAGTTCGACTGGTCCACGGACTACTGCTCCTCCTCCCCCGACAACCCCTTCGGCTTCCCGTTCGCCAACTCCTGTGCCCGCCACGACTTCGGCTACCGCAACTACAAGGCGGCCGGTGCCTTCAACGCCAACAAGGCCCGCCTGGACAGCGCCTTCTACGAGGACCTCAAGCGCGTGTGCAACGGCTACGGCGGCGCCTCCAAGACCGCCTGCAACAGCACCGCCTGGACCTACTACCAGGCCGTGCGCGCCTTCGGCTGACGCCCGTGCCGACCCGGGGTGCGGGCCGGTGACCGGGCGGTTCGTATGATCGCGTGGCCGCCCGATCCACCGCCCGTCCCTGGGAGCCGCCGTATGCCGCAGGACCTCCAGCCGCTCACCCGCATACCCCGCACCGGGCTGCCGGCCCATGCCGTGGTGGTCGGCGACCCGGCGCGCGCCGCGGCCGTCGCCGCGCTGCTGGACGACGCCGAGGAGGTGTCGTACCACCGCGAGTACCGGGTCTTCGCCGGGAGCTGGAAGGGGCTGCCGGTGGCCGTCGCCTCGCACGGCATCGGCGGGCCCGGCGCCATCCTGCTCTTCCAGGAGATGGCCGACGCGGGCGTGCGCACCTTCCTCCGGTTCGGCACCGCGGGCGCGATGCGGCCGGGTATCGCGGACGGCGACCTGGTGATCGCCGAGGCCGCCGTGCGCGACGACGGGGTGACCGGGCAACTGCTCCCCGCGGAGTACCCGGCGGTGGCCACCCCCGAGGCGGTGCTCGCGCTGGAGCGGGCCGCGCGTCGGGCGGGGGCGCCGCATCACCGGGGCATCGTCTGGACCCGGGCCGCGTTCCAGCCGGGCCTGATCCCGCTGACCGGCTACGAGGGCGCGGGCCTGGCCGCCATCGAGATGGAACTCTCGGCCCTCCTCGTCACCGCCTCCCTGCGCGGCCTGGTGGCCGGTGGGGTGCTGGTGATCGACGGGGTCAACGCCGATGAACTCGCCGACGAGCGGGCCACCGGGGCGTACGACCCGCACCGCGAGGTCGTCGCGGCGGGCGTGGCGCGCGGGGCGCTGGTGTCGCTGGAGGCGCTGCGGCTGCTGGCGGAGGGATCCCGGGGCGCGGACTGAGCCTCGTACGGCCTGCGGCGGGGCGGGCGGAGCGGCCCGCGCGCCCCCGTCCGACCTGTGCGTTCGGCCTGCCCGGTGGTCTTCGCCACCCGCATAATGGGCGGTGAGACATCCGATGTCTGGGCGAGCGGGAGGCGGGGCGATGGCGGTCACCGACGAGGCGATCGAGAAGATCAAGGCGATGATCGTCTCCGGCGCGCTGCGGCCCGGCGACCGGCTGCCCAAGGAGAGCGAACTCGCCGCCGGACTGGGCCTGTCCCGCAACTCGCTGCGCGAGGCCGTCCGCGCCCTGTCCCTGATCCGCATCCTGGACGTCCGGCAGGGCGACGGCACCTATGTCACCAGTCTGGATCCGCAGCTGCTGCTGGAGGCGCTGAGCTTCGTCGTCGACTTCCACCGGGACGACACCGTGCTGGAGTTCCTCGCCGTCCGCCGCATCCTGGAGCCCGCCGCGACCGCGCTGGCCGCCCCCCGGATCGGCGCCGGGCAGCTCGACGCGCTGGCCGCGCAGCTGGACGCGCTCGGCGGGACCCCGTCGGTGGAGGAACTGGTCGCCGCCGATCTGGAGTTCCACCGGGGGATCGTGCAGGCGTCCGGCAACTCGGTGCTGTGCTCGCTGCTGGACGGGCTGTCCGGGCCGACCACCCGGGCCCGGATCTGGCGCGGGCTGACCCAGGAGGACGCGGTCGGCCGCACCCTGCGCGAGCACCGGGCGATCCTGGCCGCGCTGCGCGACCGGGACGCGGAGGCGGCCCGCTCCTGGGCCACCGTGCACATCGCCAGCGTCGAGCAGTGGCTGCGCTCCAGCCTCTGAGGGCCCCGGCGGCGGGGCCGGTGCTCGGATGATTCGCAGAGCTGTTCTGCGGGGTGTTCCGGGGTGGCGGGCGGGGCAGTGATCCGTTCACTGCCCCCTGCCAGGGGGCTGCGGGCGCCCCCGCCGCACGCCGTAAGGTTGGGTGGTCAGGCGAGGGCATGTCGGAAGGAGGCGCTGGGTGATCGAGCTGGAGGGGGTTCCCGAGCTGATCGACCCAGTGATGGTGGCCGCGTTCGAGGGCTGGAACGATGCCGGCGACGCCGCTTCCACCGCGGTCGCGCATCTGGAGCGGGAGTGGAAGGGCGAGGTGTTCGCGGCGCTGGACGCCGAGGACTACTACGACTTCCAGGTGAACCGCCCCACGGTGTGGATGGATGCCGGGGTGCGCAAGATCACATGGCCGACGACCCGGCTGTCCGTGGTGCGGGTCGGCGGCGACAAGCCACGCGATCTGGTGCTGGTCCGGGGCATCGAGCCGTCCATGCGCTGGCGCTCGTTCTGCAACGAGCTGCTCGGTTTCGCCCATGAACTGGGCGTCGAGCTGGTCGTCATCCTGGGCGCGCTGCTCGGCGACACCCCGCACACCCGCCCGGTCCCGATCAGCGGCACCACGTCCGACGCGGACCTGGCCCGGCGGATGGACCTGGAGGAGACCAAGTACGAGGGCCCCACCGGGATCGTGGGCGTGCTCCAGGAGGCGTGCACCCATGCCGGGGTACCGGCGGTGTCGCTGTGGGCGGCCGTGCCGCACTACGTCTCGCAGCCACCGAACCCGAAGGCGACGCTGGCGCTGCTGAACCGGCTGGAGGATCTGATCGACGTCCGGATCCCGCTCGGCGAGCTGGCCGAGGACGCGCGGGCCTGGCAGGTCGGGGTGGATCAGCTGGCGGCCGAGGACAGCGAGGTCGCCGAGTATGTGCAGACGCTGGAGGAGGCGCGGGACACCGCGGAGCTACCCGAGGCGTCGGGCGAGGCCATCGCACGCGAGTTCGAACGCTATCTGCGGCGCCGGGACGGCGGGACGGGCCCGCCCCTGCCGGGCGAGCGGACCCGCCCGCCGAAGCCCCCGAAGGCGGCGACGGACGACGACGAGTCGTCGGAGGACTGAGAGCGGGCCGTGGCTACGGCAGTGGGCGGGACCCCCGGTGAGGGGTCCCGCCCACTGCCGTACCCGCATACCTCCGTGCCTACAGCGCCACGCCCAGCAGCGCGTCCACCGCGCGGGAGACGACGCCGGGGGCGCCGATGTCCGTGCCGCCCTGTTCCCGCTGGAGCGCGGCCCAGCGGTCGACGGCGGCGAGAGCGGCCGGGGCGTCGAGATCCTGGGCGAGGGCCTCGCGGATCTCCTCGACCAGGGCGTCGGCGGCCGGGCCGTCGGGCCGGGAGACGGCGGCGCGCCAGCGCTCCAGCCGGGCCTCGGCGTCGGCGAGGACCTGGTCGGTCCACTCCCAGTCGGCCCGGTAGTGGTGGGCCAGCAGGGCGAGGCGGATGGCGGCCGGGTCGACGCCGTCGCGGCGGAGCTGGGAGACGAAGACCAGGTTGCCCTTGGACTTCGACATCTTCTCGCCGTTCAGCCCGACCATCCCGGCGTGGACGTACGCCTTGGCCATGGGGAACTCGCCGGTGAGGACCTGGGCGTGGGAGGCGCCCATCTCGTGGTGCGGGAAGGCGAGGTCGGAGCCGCCGCCCTGGACGTCGAAGCCCATCCCGAGGTGGTCGAGGGCGATGGCGACGCACTCGATGTGCCAGCCGGGCCGGCCGCGGCCGAGGGAGCCGCCGTCCCAGCTGGGCTCGCCGTCGCGGGCCCTGAGCCAGAGCATCGGGTCGAGGGGGTTCTTCTTGCCGGGGCGGTCGGGGTCGCCGCCGCGCTCGGCGGAGAGCAGCCGCATGGCGGTGGTGTCGAGGTGGGAGACCTGGCCGAAGTGCGGGTCGGACCCGATGGAGAAGTAGAGGTCGCCGTCGAGTTCATAGGCGGCGCCCAGCTCGCGCAGCCGTTCGACCAGCGGGACGATGCCGGGTATGGCCTCGACGGCGCCTATGTAGTGCCGGGGCGGGAGCATCCGCAGGGCGGTCATGTCCTCGCGGAAGAGGGTGGTCTCCCGCTCGGCGAGGGCGGTCCAGTCGACGCCGTCGCGCTGGGCCCGCTCCAGCAGCGGATCGTCGACATCGGTGACGTTCTGGACGTAGTGGACCTGGCGCTTGGTGTCGAGCCACACGCGCTGCACGAGGTCGAACGCGTTGTAGGTCGCCGCGTGCCCCATGTGGGTCGCGTCGTACGGCGTGATACCGCAGACGTAGATACGGGCGACGGGACCGGGGTCGAGGGAGACGAGGCCGCCGGTCGCGGTGTCGTGGATCCTCAGGTCGCGGCCCTGACCAGGCAGGGCGGGGACCTCGGAAGCGGGCCAGGCATGCATGCTGTGAGCCTAACCGGACGACAGTTCCGCATACGAACCGGACGGGCCGGATGGCCGGTAAGGCGGTCTTGCGGATTGGGCCCCGATATGCGGGGTTCCGGAACGGGCGTCAGATCAGACGGGTGCGGGTGTCAGATGGGTGCGGGTGTCAGATGGGTGCGGCTTCGCACGGGTGCGGGCTTCAGACGGGTGCGGGCTTCGCACGGGTGCAGGCTTCAGACGCGTGCGGGTGTCAGACGGCCTCAGACAAGTGGCCAGGGGATGGACGGCCATTCGCCGCCGGGGGCCGGGTGGACGCCCGCCGTGAGCAGGGCGGTGACGCGGGCGCGGGTGGCGTCGAGTTCGGCGGGGGTGATCAGGGGGGCAAGGCGGGCGGCGAGGGCCGCGCCGGGTTCCAGGTCCCCGGCGAGGCGGCACAGCGTGTCGGTGGCCTCGGTGGGCAGCGGTTCGCCCGCCCAGCCCCAGAGCAGGGTGCGGAGTTTGTTCTCGGTGTGGAAGGTCACGCCGTGGTCGATGCCGTGGAGCCGGCCGTCGGCGGTGGGCAGCAGATGGCCGCCCTTGCGGTCGGCGTTGTTGATGACGGCGTCCAGGACGGCGAGGCGGCGCAGCCGGGGGTCGTCGGCGTGCACCAGCAGGGCCGTCCGGCCCTCGCCGACCTCGGCGAGGCCGATCGCCTTCCAGCCCGGCTCGGGCTCCTCGGCGTCGACCAGGGCGAGGAGTTCGGTGTCCCGGGTGCCCTCGATCCACAGCTGGACCATGCCCTCGCCGTAGGGGCCCTCGCGCAGCACGGTCGGCGGGACGAGGTCCCAGCCGGTGGCCGCGGAGACCGCGTAGGCGGCGACCTCGCGCTGGGCGAGGGTGCCGTCGGGGAAGTCCCACAGCGGGCGTTCCCCGGCGACCGGCTTGTAGATGCAGGCGGCCTCGCGGCCCTCGTGCGCGAGGGTGCAGTACAGGGCGGCGTTGGAGGCGTCCCGGATGCGACCGCGTACCGTCAGCTCACCCTCGGTGAGCAGGTCCACGTCGGTCACGCTCCGCGGCGGTATCCGTTCTGGCGCGGACATACATGTCCCTCCGGATCGAGCGGCAGGCTGCACAGCGGACAGGGCGGCCGACCCGCGTTGACGACGTCCAGGGCCCGCTTGGCGAAGGCGCGGGCCTGGGCGCCGGTGAGCCGGACCCGCAGCATCGGGGGCCCGTTCTCCTCGTCCTGGAGCAGGCGCTCCTCGGCCTCGGCGAGGTCCTCCTCGGAGTCGGCGTCCAGCTCGACCAGCGCCTGGGCCTCGACGATCATGCGCTGCTCCTCGCCGTCCCAGGCGAGCGCCATGGTGCCGACGCGGAACTCCTCCTCCACCGGGGTGTCCAGGGGGCCGGTGTCGGAGATCTCCGAGGGCGCCACGGCCGGTACGGAGGCGCTGCCGCCGCTGCGCCGGACGACCTCGTCCAGCAGTTCGTCCATGCGTTCGGCGAGGGCCGCGACCTGGGTCTTCTCCAGGGCCACACTGGTCACGCGGGATCCGGCGGTGGCCTGGAGGAAGAACGTACGGCGTCCGGGCAGCCCGACCGTACCGGCCACGAAGCGGTCCGGGGGGTCGTAGAGGAACACCTGACGGGACACGTCCAGCTCCATAGCAGTCGTGGTGGGAATCGGGCGGTCGTGGGGGATCGCGGGCGGTGCCGGCCGGAGCGCGGCTACGGCAACCGCTCAACCCTACTGCGACCGACGATCACGGTGCGCCCGCACCGCCTCCGACCGGGGCGTCCCCCTCCCCGGTGGCCTCGCGGGGCACCAGGGAGGCGAAGTCGCCGGTGTCGCCGAGCCGCACCAGATAGGGCCGCAGCGGGGTGTACCGGATGACGGTGACCGAGCAGGGCTCGACGGAGACCCGCTGGAAGAGGTCCAGGTGCAGTCCGAGGGCGTCGGCGACCAGGGACTTGATGATGTCGCCGTGCGAGCACATCAGATACAGGGCGTCGGCCCCGTGATCGCGCTCCACGCGCGCGTTCCACTCCCGTACGGCCTCGGCGGCGCGGGTGGCCATGGCGCGCATGGACTCGCCGCCGGGGAAGGCGACGGCGGAGGGGTGGGTCTGGACGACCGGCATCATCGGTTCGTCGTTCAGCTCGGCCAGCTTGCGGCCGGTCCAGTCGCCGTAGTGGGCCTCGCCGATCCGGTCGTCCTCCTCGGCGGTGAGGCCGGGGCGGGCGTCGAGGAGCGGCTGGACGGTCTCCCGGCAGCGGGTCAGGGGGCTGGTGACGATCTCGGCGAGGGGCAGTGCGGCGAGTCGTCCGGGCAGGGCCGCGGCCTGCTCACGGCCCCGTTCGTCGAGGGTGACGCCGGGCGTCCAGCCGGCGAGCAGTCCCGCGGTGTTGGCGGTGGAACGTCCGTGCCGGACCAGGATCAGCGTGGGCATGCCGCCCAGGGTAGGCGCAGCCCGGGTGCGGTGGCCGGGCGGTGGCGGGAGAATACGCAGGGTGATCGTGGACTGCGCCATCTACCGCGCGGGGCGCCGTGAGGAGGCGCCCGAGGACTTCTCGGCGGCGCTGGCCGAGGCCCGCGCGGGCGGCGGCTTCGTCTGGATCGGGCTGTACGAGCCGACGCCGGGCGAGTTCGACCTGGTCACCGAGGAGTTCGGACTGCATCCGCTGGCCGTGGAGGACGCTCTGAAGGCCCACCAGCGGCCCAAGCTGGAGGTGTTCGACGACTCGCTGTTCCTGGTGCTGAAGCCGGTGCTGTACGAGCCGGAGGGCGACACCGTCACCACCGGTGAGGTGATGATCTTCATCGGGGAGGGGTTCGTGGTGACCGTCCGGCACGGCGAGGGCTCCCCGCTGGCGGCGGTCCGGCACCGTCTGGAGCATGAGCCGCAACTGCTGGGCAAGGGCCCCACGGCGGTGGTGTACGCGATCTCGGACGCCGTGGTCGACCACTATCTGGATGTCGCCGGGGAGCTGCAGACCGATCTGGAGGAGCTGGAGGCGGACGTCTTCTCCCCCGAGGGCGGCGGCTCGCGCAACTCGGCGCTGCGGATCTACTCGTTCAAGCGGCAGGTGCTGGAGTTCCGGCGGGCGTCGGTGCCGCTGGCGCTGCCGCTGACCCGGCTGGCGGGGCTCGGCCCGTTCGGCGGCACGGTGCCGTTCGTGAACGACAAGGCGCGGCCGTACTTCCGGGACGTCAATGACCATCTGGCGCGGGTGAACGAGGCCGTGGAGAGCCTGGACCGGCTGGTGTCGGACATCCTGTCGGCGCATCTGGCGCAGATGAGCGTGCGGCAGAACGACGACATGCGGAAGATCTCCGCCTGGGCGGCCATGGCGGCGGTCCCGACCCTGATCGCGGGCATCTACGGCATGAACTTCGACCATATGCCCGAGCTGCACTGGATCTGGTCGTACCCGGCGGTCATCGCGCTGATGGGCACGCTGGTGACGCTGCTGTACCGGGGCTTCAAGCGGCGGGGGTGGATGTAGGGCGACGCCCCGGGCAGCGCTCTGGGGACGCCCCGCGCGCGTGGGGCGCCTCCCGGTCCCCCAGGGGCGCTTCCGGCGTGGTTCAGGCGAACTCCGGCGTCGCCCCCGCCGGGCCCCCGAGGGCGTCCCGGCGTTCCGGCATCCGCAGGGAGACCATGCGCCGCCAGCCGCCGAGCCGCTCGTAGAGGTGGACGGCGTGGATGCCGAGGGCGAGGAGCGCCGCCTTGGGCCGGGACCAGCCGAGGACGTGCCCCATATGGGCCATGACGGCGAGGCTGACATCCCGGTAGATCCGGATCTCGGCGAGGGCGCACGCGCGCAGGGTGCGCTGGATGGCCGGGCCGTGCCCCGCGCGGGCGTAGCGCAGCAGTTCCTCGTGGCAGTAGGCGAGATGGTTGTCCTCGTCGTGGGAGATCATCCGTACCGCGCGGCCGATGTCCGGGTGGTCGCCGAAGCGGGTGCGCAGCATCTCCATCTGCTCCGAGGCGCGCTGCTCGGTGACCCGGCTGTGGGCGAGGTAGGTGATGATGTCCTGGAGGGTGAGGGCCTGGTCGCTCTTGAGCTTCTCGTGGGCCAGACCGATCCCGGCGCGCTCCAGGAGCATGGTGTAGTCGGTCGCCGGGGGGACGTCGACGGGTTCGAGGCCGCGCTTCTTCATCAGGGCGTTGAAGATCCGCCCGTGCTTGTCCTCGTCGGCGCCGTGCCGGGTGATCTTGGGGGCGAGATCGCGCTCGCTCGCGGGGACCAGCGCGGCGATGCGGGCGTTCTCCCAGCCGCCCTGCGACTCACCGCTGGCGGCGATGGAGCAGAACAGGCGGAAGGACGCGTCGTTGTCGAGGATCTCCTGGAACAGGCTCTTGGCCGAAAGCATCTGAGGCACCTCTCTGGAGGAACTCCGCAAAGAACGAGTCAAATGCCCGCGCCCAGGTGCTGCAACAGTTGTGTCGGACAACTCCGCCAAATGACGGACCCCCGGCGCCGCCCCGGGGCGTAACCGGGCACGCTCCGGCGCGTTGTACGCGTGACGGCCGTGGCGGGGAAGACCCCCGAGCCCCCACCACGGCCGCGGAAACTCCCCCCACCCTGCGCCCGACGGCGTGTCACGCGAGTCCGGCGCGCTCCAGGGCCTCGGTGCCGGCGCGCAGCGCGGCGAGCCGCTCGTCCAGGGTGAAACCGGCCGGGGCGAGCGTGAGGGTGGTGACCCCGGCCGCCGCGTAGGCGGTCATCCGGTCGGCGATCCGGTCCACGGAGCCGAGCAGGGTGGTGGAGTCGATCAGATCGTGCGGTACGGCCGCGGCGGCGCCCTGCTTGTCGCCGGAGAGGTACCTCTCCTGGATCTCGCCGGCCGCCTCCTCGTAGCCCATGCGGCGGGCGAGCCGGTTGTAGAAGTTCTGCTGGGCGCTGCCCATGCCGCCGACGTAGAGCGCGGTGTAGGGGCGGAAGGTGTCGGCGAGGGCGGTGAGGTCCTTGTCGTCGCCGAGGGCGAGCGGCAGGGTCGGGCAGACGTCGAAGCCGTCCAGGGTCTTCCCGGCCTTCTCTCGGCCCGCGCGCAGATGCCGCAGCGCGGTGTCCTCCAGATGTTCGGCGGACGAGAAGATCAGCAGGGCGCCCTCGGCGATCTCGCCGGTCTGCTCCAGGTTCTTCGGGCCGATCGCGGCGATGTAGAGCGGGATGTGCTCGCGCTCGGGGTGCACGGTGAGCTTGAGGGGCTTGCCGGGGCCGCCGGGCAGCGGCAGCGTCCAGTGCGCGCCCTCGTGGGTGAGGCGCTCGCGGGTCATGGCCTTGCGGACGATCTCCACGTACTCGCGGGTGCGGGCCAGGGGCTTGTCGAACCGCACGCCGTACCAGCCCTCGGAGACCTGCGGGCCGGAGACGCCGAGACCGAGCCGGAACCGGCCGCCGGACAGGGAGTCGAGGGTGGCGGCGGTCATGGCCGTCATCGCGGGCTGGCGGGCCGGGATCTGGAAGATGGCCGAGCCGATGTCGATCCGCTCGGTCCGGGCGGCGACCCAGGCGAGCACGGTCGCCGCGTCGGATCCGTACGCTTCCGCCGCCCAGCACACCGCGTACCCGAGCCGGTCGGCCTCCTGGGCGACGGCGAGGTTGTCCGCGTCCATTCCCGCGCCCCAGTAGCCGAGGTTGATCCCGAGCTGCATGACCGCATCCCCTTACTGATCAGTAACGTCCCTGTGTCCGCAGACCCTAGCGCGGGCCGGAGCCGGGGGCGAGACCGCTGTGACGAGGCTCGCGCCCCGGGCGCCCGACCAGCGGGGCGGCCGGGGAACGCGTTGTCCACAGGCAACCCACGGCACCAGTTCTGGCCAGTACTCTCGGCGTTCATGGAGCAGAGGCATCTCGGCCGCACCGGCCTGCGCGTGTCCCGCATCGGACTCGGCACCCTCACCTGGGGCAGAGACACCGACGAGCACGACGCGGCGGACCTCTTGAAGACCTTCTGGGAGGCGGGCGGGAACCTCGTCGACACGGCGGACGTCTACAGCGACGGGGAGGCCGAATATCTGCTCGGGCGCCTCATGGAAGGGCTCGTGCCGCGCCGGGACTTCGTGATCTCCACCAAGGCGGGCAGCGTCCCCGACCCGGACCGCCGGTTCAACGGCTCGCGCGGCCATCTGCTCGCCGCGCTCGACGCCTCCCTCGCCCGCCTCGGCACGGACTACGTCGACCTCTGGCACATCCACGCCTACGACCCCGACACCCCGCTGGAGGAGACCCTCCAGGCCCTCGACCTGGCCGTGGCCAGCGGACGCGCCCGCTACGCCGGGGTCTCCAACTTCTGCGGCTGGCAGCTCGCCAAGGCCGCCACCTGGCAGCTCGCCGCCACCGGCACCCGCACCCGGCTGTCCAGCACACAGATGGAGTACTCGCTGCTCCAGCGCGGTGTCGAGCGCGAGGTGCTGCCGGCCGCGCTGGATCTGGGCATCGGCCTGCTGCCGTCCTCCCCGCTGGGGCGCGGGGTCCTCACCGGCAAGTACCGCGACGGCCTGCCCCCGGACTCGCGGGGCGCGTCGGAGCATCTGGCCCCGTTCGTGGAGCCGTATCTCGACGACACCGCGAGCCGGATCGTGGACGCGGTGGCCACGGCCGCGGACGGGCTCGCGGTGACCCCGCTCCAGATCGCCCTGGCCTGGGTCCGGGACCGGCCCGGGGTGACCGCCCCGATCGTCGGCACGCGCAACGCGCAGCAGCTCAGCGCCGCGTTGTCAGTGGAGGCGCTTAGTCTTCCTGACGAGATCTGCCGGGCGCTCGACGATGTGTCGGCGCCCGTGCACCGCTATCCCGATCACGACTGGAGCACGCTGTGAGCACGGAGCCGGAGAGCACCCGGGAAACCCCGGAGAAGTCCGCCCCCGCGGAGACCGGCGAGAACACGGGCGGGGGCTCCGGGAAGACTGCCACGGCGGGGGCCGGAGGGGACCCCGGGGGGCGCACCGAGGGGGCCGCTGCCGCGGAGAACGGCGGGGACAGTGGCGAGCGCACCGGGGAGGCTGCCGCCGCCGAGCACGGCATGGACACGAGCGAGCCCTCCGGGGAGGCCGCGATCACGGAGGACAGCGAGGCCACCGGCGGGGGCTCCGGGAAGGCCGCGATCGCGGAGGACGACGAGGCCACCGGCGGGGGCTCCGAGGGGGCCGCTGCCTCGGAGGACGGCGGGGACGGTGGCGGACGCACCGGGGAGGCTGCCGCCGCCAAGCACGGCACGGACACGAGCGAGCCCTCCGGGAAGGCCGCGATCACGGAGGACGACGAGGCCACCGGCGGGCACTCCGAGGGGGCCGCTGCCTCGGAGGACGGCGGAGACGGTGGCGGACGCTCCGAGGAAGCCGCCACCGCTGAGGACGGCAAGGAGGCCGCCGCCGTACAAGACGACGGCACCGACACCCGCGCGCGTTCCGAGGCGGCGGCCGAGCTCGCCGCCCAGGAGCTGGAGCGGGAGCGGATCGAGCGGCGCAAGGCCGAGAAGGCCGGGCCCATCGACGCCGGGGCCAAGCTCAGCGGTACGGCCGCCGAACTGCTCGCGGCGGTCCGGGCGGTGGAGAGCGGCCAGAAGCCCACCGCGACCGCGTTCGCCGACCCCGAACCCGCCCCGCGCCGCCGGGCCCCCGCGCCCGCACCGGTCCGCCGCCCCGAACCCGTGCGCGCCGAGCGGCCCGCGGGCCCCACGCCCGACGCGGTCGCGGCCGTCGGACAGGTGCTGGCCGACGGCGGCGCACCCGGGTCGCTCGCCGCGCAGACCGCGGAGGCGCTCGGCGAGGACGCGCCCGCGCTGCTGCGCGAGGACCCCTGGCGGCTGCTGCGGGTCGCCGGGGTGCGGCCCGAGCAGGCGGACGGCTTCGCGCGGGCGCTGCTGGGCGCCGACGGCCGCCCCGACGACGAGCGGCGCGGCCGGGCGGTGGTCTGCTGGCTGCTGGAGCAGGCGGCGCTCGCCGGGCACACCGCCCTGGACCTGCCCGCCCTGCTCACCGCCCTGACCCGGTACGGGGTGCCCGACCCCGACGAGGCCGTGCAGAGCACCCTCGCCGAGGGCGAGGCCCTGGTCTTCCAGGACGCCCTGGACGAACCCGGCGCACCCCCGCCCCCGCCCGCGCCGGACGGCGAGGAGGGCGAAGAGGAGGAGCGCCCGGTGCGGGTGCTGGTGGGCCTGGAGCGGTACGCCCTCGCCGAGGAGAGCCTCGCCGACGGACTGGCCCGGCTGATCACCTCGGTCCCCAAGCAGGACGGCTCGGCGGACGACTGGGAGCGGGCGGCCGTCGCCACCGAGGGGGCCGCCACCGACCTGATCCGCGCGGTCGCCGGGCACGCCCTGGTGCTGCACACCGGCGCCGAGGCGTCCCTCGCCGAACCGGCCGCGCTGCTGACCGCCGCGCGCACCCTCGGCCTGCGCGTCTGGGCGGCGGCCCACACCCCGGTCGGCCGGGAGCGCTTCGCCGCGCGGGTGGCGGAGTCCGGCGGTGGTGACCCCGAGGGCGTCACCACCGTCGCCGCGCTGCTCTCCGGCGCCCACGGTCCCGGGCGCGACCCGGACGGCGCGCTCGATCTGGATCTGCTGATCGTGCTGGACGCCCCGCAACTGGACGTGGAGGGCGCCGCGCTGCTCACCGAGTCGCTGCCGGACGGGGCCCGGCTGGTGCTGGCCGGTGACCCGGCGGTGCTGTGGTCGGCGGGCCCCGGCCGGGTCTTCGCCGATCTGCTGGCCGCCCGGCACTGCCCGCAGATCGCCTCCCGCCGCCCGGACCCCGGCCCGCTGGGCGAGCTGGTCTCGGGCATCGGCGCCGGGGAGCTGAACCAGGTCGAGGCACCCGGCAAGGAGATCGTCATCGTGCCGGTCCGGGACGCGGGCGAGGCCGTGCACCGCACGGTCCAGCTGGTCGCCGACTCCGTGCCCCGCGCGATCGGCGTGCCCGCCGAGGAGACGGTGGTCGTCACCCCGGGCCATGGCGGCGCCGCCGGTACCCGGGCGCTCAACGCCGCCCTCAAGGAGCGGCTCAATCCCGGCCCCGGCCGCTTCGGCGGCTTCGACCCCGGCGACCGGATCGTCCACTCCCCCGCCCCCGGCCGGGCGGAACCGGGCACGGTGGTCACGGCGGACGGCGCCGGACTGCATCTGTCCTGCGCGGGCGAGCGGATCGTCGTCCCCCAGGACCGGGTCGCCCGGTCGGTGCGGCACGGCTGGGCGCTGACCGCCCACCAGGCCGTGGGGTCCCGCTGGCGGGCGGCGGTCGTCGTCCTCCCCGGCGATGCCGCGCAGACCCTCACCAGGCCCTGGATCTACACGGCGTTCGGCCGCGCCGACCGCCATCTGTCCGTGGTGCACGGGGTGGAGCAGGCGCTTCCCAGAGCCGTCGCGGAAGTCACCGCGAAGCCCCGCACCACCCGGCTCCCGGCCCTGCTCCGCCCCCAGATCCCGACGGCCGACTGACCTCTCGCGAACGAGAACGGCGGTGGCCGGGAGGAACCCCTCCCCGCCACCGCCGCGGACCCACCGGCCGCCGATGCCTAACGCCGGTCGGCGTCCAAAGGCTCCAGATCCTCGTCCTCGTCCAGGGTGTGCAGCTCCACCTCGTCGACGTCGTCGAGATCCTCGCCGCCCTCGTCGTCGCCCTCGTCGTCGGCCTCGTCGAAGACCGAGCTGACATCGAAGCGGCACACCACCCGCTGCGGATCCACCTGGTCGAACGGGGCGTCCAGCCACTCCCCCGGGTCGGCCGACTCGTCCGCCGCGGTCACCCACAGCGTGGAGTCGCCCTCCTCCAGCCCGAACTCCTTGTGCCGGGAGGCGATCTCGTCCGGTTCGTACTCCCCGAACAGCACCCCCAGCGCCCCGTGCAGGGTGCTCGCCGCCCGGTCGTCCGCCGCGCCGTCCTCCTGGTCCACCGCCTCGATCCGCTGGGCCTGCGCCAGCAGCCGCTGCGGCTCCACCACCGCGTAGTCCCGGCGGATCAGCACGCTCAGCGCGTTCGGCTCCTCGGGGCCGGTGTAGGGCGGCAGGGTGTCCTCCGCGCCGGGGATCTCGAAGGGCGTGACCTCGTCATAACGGTCATAGAGCAGCTCGTCGTACGCCTCCGCCGCCGCGGCCAGCTCGTTGAACGCCTCGTAGACGGCCTGGTCGTCCTCCTCGGACCGGCGTTCGACCGCGGCCAGGTGGCGGTCGAGCGCGGTCTTGACCGCCTCGGCGGCGGCACGTACCTCGGCAGCGGTGGGCTGCGCAGCATCAGACATAGTGCAGACGCTATCCGTACCGGGCCCCAGCCCGCACAATAGATGCGATGCCGGAATACGAATTTGTCGACGTGTACGTGCCGCGCGGGGTCTCCCGCAGGGAAACGGCACGTCTGCTGACCGACCACGCCGAGTACGGGCACTGGGAGTTGTACCGTCTGAGCCTGCTGCGCGACGGCAGCCGGCGGGTGCGGCTGCGGCGCCGGATCATCCGCCAGGTCCGCGCGACCTGGTAACCCACGAACGGCGAACGGGCCCCGCCGAGACGGGGCCCGCTCCACGCCGCCGGGTTGCGGCGGCTCGTTATGCCGAGCTGCGCGCCCGGCGGTAGATCACCGCGCCCGCGAGCAGCGCACCGGCGGCCAGCGAGGTGGCGGCCCCCAGCGGCAGCGAACCGCCGGTCCGGGCGAGCTGGGCGGCGGCGTGCGGCTGGACGGCGGACCGGGTGCCGGGCCAGTTCACGGGGTTCCCGTGCGGGCCTTCACCGGGAGCGGCCGGGGTGGAGGGCGGCTCCACCGGGTTTCCGGGGGTACCCGGCGTACCGGGGTTACCGGGCTCACCCGGGTTTCCGGGGTTTCCGGGGTTCCCCGGATTTCCAGGGTTGCCCGGGTTACCGGGATTACCAGGATTACCGGGGTTGCCCGGCTCACCCGGGTTCCCCGGATTACCAGGCTCACCGGGGTTCCCCGGATTGCCGGGCTCACCCGGGTTACCGGGCTCACCCGGATTCCCCGGCTCACCCGGATTCCCGGGGTTGCCCGGATTCCCCGGCTGTTCGCCGTACCCCCCGTCCCCGTCGCCCCCCGCGTTGCCGCAGTCGTTGCCGGTCGCGGGGTTGGCGATGCCGATGACGTCCACGGTGTTGCCGCAGACGTTGACCGGGGCGTGCACCGGGGCCTCGACATGGTTGCCGGAGGCGACGCCGGGTGAGTCGGTGGCGGTGCCCCGGGTGTGGGAGCCGCCGGCCTTCCCCGAGCCGGCGGAGTGCCCCGCGCCCTGGCCGGCGTTGGCGCAGGTGTTGCCCATCGCCGGGTTGAGCAGCCCGATCACGGAGATCGTGTTGCCGCAGACATTGACCGGCGCGTGCACCGGCGCCTGCACCGAGTTCCCGGAGAGCACGCCGGGTGAGCCGGCCGCGGAGCCGTACGCCCCGGAGTCGGCGTGGGCCGTGCCGCCCGCGGCGGCGATCACACCGGTCGCGGCGGCCATGGTCATCAGACCCTTGCGGGTGACCTGTCGCATTGCTGAAGTTCCTGCCTTCGACATCTGAGAAGCGTCTGAGAAGCGGTGGAAGAACGATCGGCCCCGGAGCGCGGCGGGCGCTCCGGGGCCGAAGGCTCAGACCCTCATCGGGCGAGGCACGACGTCACTTGTTGATGCAGGTGTTGCCGAAGGCGGGGTTCAGCAGCCCGATCACCGAGATCGTGTTGCCGCAGACGTTCACCGGGACGTGCACCGGCACCTGGATCACGTTGCCGGAAACGACACCCGGGGAGTGCACCGCGGCACCCTGGGCACCGGAATCGGCGACGGCCAGGCCCGCGCCCGCGAGAACCAGCCCACTGGTGGCAGCCGCAGCGGCGACGACCTTCTTGATCATTGTTCCTCCTTGTTGGCAAAAAGCGATCCCGTACCGCGGATCGCAACACCAGTAACGAGGGGCGCGCATTAGGGCTACGACCTGATGAGCGCATTCACTCGTCCCGGTGAGAGCCGTACACAAGGACGAATCCGGGGGCCGGGCGCGGGGTCAGGACGCGTCGATGAAACGGTCCAGGACCCGGACGCCGAACTTGAGGCCCTCCACCGGGACCCGCTCGTCCACACCGTGGAACATGCCCGCGAAGTCCAGCTCCGGGGGCAGCTTCAGCGGGGCGAAGCCGAAGCAGCGGATGCCGAGGTCGTCGAAGGACTTGGCGTCGGTGCCGCCGGAGAGCATGTAGGGGACCGCGCGGGCGATCGGGTCCTCGGCGCCGAGGGCGAGCTGCATGGCGTCGACCAGCTTGCCGTCGAAGTCGGTCTCCAGCGCCTTGTCGCCGTGCACGTCCTCGCGGCGCACGCGTGGGCCGAGGATGCGGTCGAGGTCGGCGAGGAACTCCTCCTCGTAGCCGGGCAGGAAGCGGCCGTCGACATGGGCGGTGGCCTGGCCGGGGATGACGTTCACCTTGTAGCCGGCGCCGAGCATGGTGGGGGCCGCCGAGTTGCGCAGGGTGGCGCCGACCATCTTGGCGATGCCGCCGAGCTTGGCGAGGGTCTCGTCCATGTTCTCGGGGTCGAGTTCGGTGCCGAGCGCGTCGGACAGCTCGTCCAGGAAGGACCGTACGGTCTTGGTGACGCGGACCGGCCAGGTGTGGCGGCCGAGACGGCCGACGGCCTCGCACAGCTCGGTGATGGCGTTGTCGTCGTTGGTCATCGAGCCGTGCCCGGCGGTGCCGTCCACGGTCAGGCGCATCCAGTGCATGCCCTTCTGGGCGGTCTCCACCAGATAGAGCCGCAGCTTCTCGTTGACGGTGAAGGAGAAGCCGCCGACCTCGCCGATCGCCTCGGTGACGCCCTCGAAGAGGTCGGGGTGCTTGTCGACCAGGAAGCGGGCGCCGTAGGTGCCGCCGGCCTCCTCGTCGGCGAGGAAGGCGAGCACGATGTCCCGGGGCGGTTTGCGGCCGCTGCGCAGCCGGTCGCGGACGACCGCGAGGGTCATCGCGTCCATGTCCTTCATGTCGACCGCCCCGCGGCCCCAGACACAGCCGTCGGCGATCTCGCCGGAGAAGGGGTCATGGGTCCAGTCGTCCGCGTTGGCGGGGACGACATCGGTGTGGCCGTGGATCAGCAGCGCGGGCCGGGACGGGTCCTCGCCCTCGATCCGGGCGACCGTGGAGGCCCGCCCCTTGTGGGACTCGAAGATCTTCGGTTCGAGCCCGACCTCGGCGAGCTGCTCGGCGACATACTCGGCCGCCGCCCGCTCACCCGGCCCGGAGTGGTCGCCGTAGTTGCTGGTGTCGATCCGGATCAGGTCGCGGCAGAGGTCGACGACCTCGTCCTCGCCCCTGACGCCGCCCGCGGTGCCCGTCTGGCTCACGCTGTTCCTCCCGCTGTCGCTGCTGGCAGTCCCCCCACATCCTCTCTCCGACCGGCCCCGGCCCCAAGAGCGGACCCCGTCCGTCATCCGTCGTTCACGGGAGCCGGAGCCCGCCGGGGGGTGATCGGACGGACTCGAAAGCCTGGTAATGTTTACGTCGTCGCCACGGGGAAAACCCGCGCGACAAACACCTTGTCCGGGTGGCGGAATGGCAGACGCGCTAGCTTGAGGTGCTAGTGCCCTTTATCGGGCGTGGGGGTTCAAGTCCCCCCTCGGACACCAGTCGAGACCCCTGAGCGATCAGGGGTCTTTTGCATGTCCGGGCAGGGGCGTCGGGGGGCTTCTGTCCGGTTTCACGCGCTGTGTGGGGGATCTCTCGCTGTGTGGAAGATCCCGAGGTCACCGGTGTGGTGAGGGGGCGGTTCCGGGGCCGTACGGCCTCGTCGGGTGGCCGGTGGGGGATGACGAAACTAGCGTCGTACTAAAGTTTCCGGCTTGTTACGGAGCTGGAGCCGGACAACCCAGGCAGACCTGCGGACCGTCCAGCGCCCCGGAGGCTTCCGGGATCGAGACGCGAGGACCCGATGGCAGCCATTCACGAGAGCGACGCTCTCGGCCTGCTCGACGAAGAGATCCGCGAGCGGTTCGGCGACACGGCACGATTCTCCGGCGGCCAGCCCGCCCCGCCGCGCACGCTCGTCGACATCTTCGACGCCTCCGTACGGTCGTATCCGGACGAGCCGGCGCTGGACGACGGGAGCGTGCGGCTGAGCTACCGGGCGCTCGCCGTGGAGGTGGGGCGGCTGCGGGCCGGGCTGGAGCGGGCCGGGGTCGGGCACGGCGACCGGGTCGGGGTGCGGGTGCCGTCCGGGACGAATGAGTTGTATGTGGCGATTCTGGGGGTGCTGGCGGTGGGGGCCGCCTATGTGCCGGTGGACGCCGAGGATCCCGATGAGCGGGCCGAGCTGGTGTTCGGGGAGGCCGGGGTGCGGGCGGTGATCGGCGCGGGGCACGCGCTGACCGTCGAGGGGCGCAGCGAGGAGCCCGCCGCGCGGCCGGGGACCGAGGACGACGCCTGGATCATCTTCACCTCCGGGTCGACCGGGAAGCCGAAGGGCGTCGCGGTCACCCATCGCAGTGCCGCCGCGTTCGTGGACGCGGAGGCGGCGCTGTTCCTGGCCGAGGAGCCGATCGGGCCCGGGGACCGGGTGATGGCGGGGCTGTCGGTGGCGTTCGACGCGTCCTGCGAGGAGATGTGGCTGGCGTGGCGGTACGGGGCCTGTCTGGTGCCGGTGCCGCGCGCGCAGGTGCGCAGCGGCGCCGACCTGGGGCCCTGGCTGGTCGAGCAGGACATCACCGTGGTGTCGACGGTGCCGACGCTGGCGGCGCTGTGGGAGCCGGAGACGCTGGACGACGTCCGGCTGCTGATCTTCGGTGGGGAGGCGTGTCCGCCGGAGCTGGCGCAGCGGCTGGTGACGGAGGGGCGGGAGGTCTGGAACACCTATGGGCCGACCGAGGCGACCGTGGTGGCGTGTGCGGCGCTGATGAGCGGGGAGGGGCCCGTGCGGATCGGGCTGCCGCTCAAGGGGTGGGAGCTGGCTGTGGTGGATGAGGGTGGGGTGCCCGTGGGGATGGGGGGGAGCGGGGAGCTGGTGATCGGGGGGGTGGGGCTCGCCCGGTATCTGGATGCCGGGAAGGACGCGGAGAAGTACGCGCCGCTGGAGTCGCTGGGCTGGGAGCGGGCGTACCGGAGCGGGGATCTGGTGCGGGCCGACGCCGAGGGGCTGGTGTTCCTCGGGCGGGCCGATGAGCAGATCAAGCTGGGCGGGCGGCGGATCGAGCTGGGGGAGGTCGACGCCGCGCTCCAGGCGCTGCCCGGGGTCGCGGGGGGCGCCGCCGCCGTACGGACCGCGCGGAGCGGGAATCAGCTGCTCGTCGGGTATGTGGTCACCCAGGACGGGTGGGACCGGGCGGCGGCCGTGGAGAAGCTGCGGGCGGCGCTGCCGGCGGCGCTGGTGCCGCTGCTGGCGCCGGTGGCGGCGCTGCCGACCCGGACGTCCGGGAAGGTGGACCGGAACGCGCTGCCGTGGCCGTTGGAGGGGGTGACGGGCGGTGGTCCGGCCGAGGAGCTGTACGGGACGCAGGCATGGCTCGCCGAGCAGTGGACGGCGGTGCTGGGGGCGCCGGTGACCGGCGCGGACGACGACTTCTTCGCCATCGGGGGCGGCAGTCTGGCCGCCGCCCAGCTCACCACCCGGCTGCGCACCCGCTATCCGAGCGCGGCCGTGCTGGACATCTATCAGCGGCCGGTGCTGCGCAAGCTGGCCCGGTATCTGGAGGAGTCGGCGCAGGAGGACGCGACGGCGCGGAAGATCGCACCGGTGCCGGTGCGGGCGCAGGTCGTGCAGTCGCTGGCGCTGGTGCCGCTGTTCGGGCTGCTGGGGCTGCGCTGGACGGTGGTGCTGGCGGCGGTCGGCAATGTGCTGGGCGGGTACGGCTGGCTGCCCACGGCTCCCTGGTGGGCGGTGATCGCGGGGGTGCTGGTGCTCTTCACGCCGCCGGGGCGGATCGCGGTCGCGGCGGGCGGGGCGCGGCTGCTGCTGCGCGGGGTGCAGCCGGGGCGGTATCCGCGCGGCGGGGGTGTGCATCTGCGGCTGTGGGCGGCGGAGCGGCTGGCCGAGTTCAGCGGGGCGACCGGGCTGACCGGGGCGTGGCTGCTGCGGTACGCGCGGGCGCTGGGCACGAAGGTGGGCGAGGACGCGGATCTGCACTCGCTGCCGCCGGTGACCGGGCTGCTGAAGCTGGGCCGGGGTGCGGCGGTGGAGTCCGAGGTGGATCTCTCCGGGTACTGGCTGGACGGCGACCGGCTGCGGATCGGGACCGTGAAGGTCGGGGCGCACGCGGTCGTCGGGACCCGGAGCGTGCTGTCGCCGGGGGCGCGGGTCGGCAAGCGGGCCGAGGTGGCGCCCGGCTCCGCGGTCGGCGGGACGGTCCCGACCGGGCAGCGCTGGGCGGGCTCCCCGGCGGTGAAGCTGGGCAAGGCCAAGCGGAACTGGCCGAAGGAGCGCCCGCAGCGGGGCGCGTACTGGCGGGTCATGTACGGGGTGACCGGGGTGGCGCTGACGCTGCTGCCGGTGCTGGCGGGGCTCGCGGCGCTGCTGGTGGCGCGGGTGTTCGTGACGCCGGGGACGGGGCTGGGCGCGGCGCTGGTGGGGGCGGCGCAGGCGCTGGTGCCGGCGACGCTGGCGTTCGGGGCGGCGTACGCGCTGCTGATCCTGGCCGGAGTGCGGGTGCTGAGCCTGGGCCTGCGGGAGGGCACCCATCCGACGCACAGCCGGATCGGCTGGCAGGCGTGGACCGTGACGCAGCTGATGGACCGCTCGCGCGAGACGCTGTTCCCGCTGTACGCGGGGCTGGTCACCCCGGTGTGGCTGCGGCTGCTCGGCATGCGGATCGGCAAGGGCGCCGAGGTGTCCACGGTGCTGGCGCTGCCGAGTCTGACGACGGTCGGCGAGGGCGCGTTCCTGGCCGACGACACCCTGACCGCCCCGTACGAGCTGGGTGGGGGCTGGATCAGGATCGGGCGGGCGGAGATCGGGCGGCGGGCGTTCCTGGGGAACTCGGGGATGACCGCGCCGGGGCGGACCGTGCCGGACGGCGGGCTGGTGGGGGTGCTGTCGGCGACGCCGAAGAAGGCGAAGAAGGGGACCTCGTATCTGGGGCTGCCGCCGGTGAAGCTGCCGCGCAGCGCGGCCGACGGGGAGCAGAGCCGCACCTATGACCCGTCCGCGGGGCTGCTGTGGGCGCGGGGGCTGGTGGAGCTGTGCCGGATCCTGCCGGTGCTGTGCTCGGCCGGTCTCGCGGTGCTGACCGTGGCGGCGCTGAGCGCGCTGGGCGGCTGGGCGTGGCTGCTGGCCGGGCCGGTGCTGCTGGGAGCCGGGGTGCTGGCGTGCGCGGTGACGGTGGCGGCGAAGTGGCTGCTGGTGGGGCGGCACCGGGCCGGGGAGCATCCGCTGTGGAGCTCCTTCGTGTGGCGCAACGAGCTGGCGGACACGTTCGTGGAGGTGCTGGGCGTGCCGTGGCTGGCGGGGTCGGTGCCGGGGACGCCGGTGCTGACGGTGTGGATGCGCGGGCTGGGGGCGCGGATCGGCAAGGGCGTGTGGCTGGAGTCGTACTGGCTGCCGGAGGCGGATCTGGTGACGCTGGGGGACGCCTCGACGGTCAATCGGGGCTGTGTGCTCCAGACTCACCTCTTCCACGACCGGATCTTGCGGACGGATACTGTGGTTCTCCGTGAGGGCGCGACGCTGGGTCCTGGCGGAATCGTTCTGCCCGGCAGCATCGTCGGGGCCCGTACCACCCTGGGTCCCGCGTCGCTGGTGATGGCGGCGGAGTCCCTCCCCGACGACACCCGCTGGCTGGGCAACCCGATCGAGGCATGGCGCCGCTAGGGTCCTTCGGACGGGTCTCGGCGAGCGGTCGTGCCGTACGGGCAGTACGGGCACTGGTACGGGCACAGGGCAGGGAGCAGGCGGGGCAGTGGCAGTTCAGCAGGCGGCGGTTCCGGATCCGTACTTCCCGGGCAACGGTGACGCCCGCTTCCGGGTGCACCGCTACGAACTCGCCGTGGACTACCGGCCGGGGCCGAACCGGCTGGCGGGCACGGCCCGGATCAACGCGATAGCGGGCCCGGCGCCGCTCCATGACTTCCAGCTCAATCTGGCCGACTTCAAGATCGGGCGGGTGCGGGTGGACGGGCGCCAGCCCCACTACACGCATCGCGGCGGGCGGCTGCGGATCAAGCCGCCCAAGGCGATCCGGGCGGGGGCCGCGTTCACCGTCGAGGTGCACTGGTCGGGCAATCCCAAGCCGGTGCACAGCCCCTGGGGCGGCATCGGGTTCGAGGAGCTGACCGACGGGGCGCTGGTGGCCAGCCAGCCGGTGGGGGCGCCGTCCTGGTACCCCTGCAACGACCGGCCCGCGGACAAGGCGTCGTACCAGATCTCCATCACCACGCCCTCGGTGTACTCGGTGGTGGCGGGCGGGCGGCTGCTGACCCGGACGGCGAAGGCGTCCACCACGACCTGGGTGTACGAGCAGGCGGCGCCGACCTCCAGCTATCTGGTGGGGCTGTCGATCGGCAAGTACCAGACGGTGCTGCTGGGCGATCCGGGCCCCGGCGGGGTGCCGCAGCACGGGCACATCCCGGCGCAGCTGCTGCCGCGCTTCTCCCGGGACTTCGCCCGGCAGCCGCAGATGATGGAGCTGTTCCAGGAGCTGTTCGGGCCGTATCCGTTCGACGAGTACGCGGTCGTGGTGACGGAGGAGGAGCTGGACGTCCCGGTGGAGGCGCAGGGGCTGTCGCTGTTCGGCGCGAACCATGTCGACGGGGCGCGGGGCGCGGAGCGGCTGGTGGCGCACGAGCTGGCCCACCAGTGGTTCGGCAACAGCGTCTCCATCGCCGACTGGCGGCACATCTGGCTGAACGAGGGCCTCGCCAAATACGCGGAGTGGCTGTGGTCGGAGCGGTCCGGGGGGCGCTCCGCGCAGCAGCTCGCCGCCGTCGCGCACCGGATGCTGGCGGGGCTGCGGCAGGATCTGCGACTGGCCGATCCGGGCCGCAAGCTGATGTTCGACGACCGGCTCTACGAGCGCGGCGGACTCGCGGTGCACGCGCTGCGCTGCGCGCTGGGCGACGAGGCGTTCTTCCGGATGCTGCGCGGCTGGACCGCACAGCACCGCAACGGCTCCGCGACGACGGCCATGTTCGCGTCCCACGCCGCGCGCTTCACCGGCGAGCCGCTGGACGAGCTGTTCGGGGCGTGGGTGTACGGGACGGCTCTGCCACCGCTGCCGGCCCACCGGGCACCAGGGGTACCGGCGCGTCCGCCTTATCCGCCGGGTGGGGGGTCGGGGGTTTGAGGGGGCGGGGGGGTGCGGCTTGAGGGCGTGGGAAGGGGTGTGGCTTGAGGGGGCGGGAGGGGTGCGGCTTGAGGGGCGTGGGGACCGGGGGTGCGCTGCGGGTGCGGGGTCAGGAGGAGGGTCATGTGAGCGGGCGTAGGAGGTGGGTCTCGTGAGCGGGCGCAAGGAGCGGCGTACGGCGGCACCGGGTGCGGGCGGGCGTACGGCGGAGGGTGTGGGCAGCCGCGCGGCGGGGGGTGCGGGGCCGGTCAGGAGTCCGGCGGGTGCGGGGCCGGGCGGGCGGGCCGCGGGGTGTCCGTGCGGGCTTCCGGCGGCGTACGGGGAGTGCTGCGGGCGGTTCCACTCGGGGAGTGCCGCCGCGCCGACCGCCGAGGCGCTGATGCGGTCGCGGTACTGCGCCTTCGTCCGAGGGGACGCGGGGTATCTGCTGCGGACCTGGCATCCGCGGACCCGGCCCGCGTCCCTGGACCTCGATGCCGGGACGCGCTGGACCGGGCTGGAGATCCTGGCGACCGCCGACGGCAGCGCCTTCCACCGCACCGGGGTCGTGGAGTTCCGGGCGTCGTACCGGGGCGGCGCGCTGCGGGAGCGGAGCCGGTTCGAGCGGGTGGACGGGGCGTGGGTGTACGTGGACGGGGAGTTCCCGGCGGGCTGAGGGGGCGCGCGGTGGCCTCAGGGCGTGGGCTGAGGCGCCTGGCACAGCGCGCGGGCGGCGCGAGCCCGGCACAAGGCACCGGCTGGGGGCGCCCCGTACAGGGCACGGGCTGAGGGGGTGGCTCGGGGCACGGGCTGCGGAGGTAGCCCGGAGAACGGGCTGGGGGAAGGTAGCCCGGGGCACGGGCTCCGGGCCCGGGACAAGGCGCCGACTGAGGGCGCCCAGCACAGGGCACGGGCTGAAGGGCTGGCCCGGCGCAGGGCACGAGCGCGGGGTCCGGGGCGAGGTGTGGTCTGGGCTGCGCCCGGCACCACGGGTGGGCTGAGGGGCCCGGCACGCGCCGCACCGGTGCCGTTCAGGGGGCCAGGATGTCCAGTTCCTGGAGGGCGCCGACCGTGATCTCGCGGGTGAGGTGCTCGGCGCGGGTGGCGTCGCCCTCGCGGACCGCCTCGGCGACCTGGACATGCAGGGTGACGGCGGCGGGGTCGGGGTCGTCGAACATCACGTCGTGCTGCGTGCGGCCGGTCAGCACCTCGGCTACGACATCGCCGAGCCGGGCGAACATCTCGTTGCCGGACGCGGTGAGGATCACCCGGTGGAAGGCCACGTCGTGGAACAGGTACCGCTCCAGCCGCTGGCCGCGTGAGTTGGCGACCATCCCGAGGGCGCACTCGGTGAGTTCGGCGCACTGCTCGGGCGTGGCGTGCTGGGCGGCGAGCCCGGCGGCGACCGGCTCCACGGCCGAGCGCAGCACGGTCAGGGAGCGGAGCTGGCGGGGGCGGCCGGCGCCGGCCAGCCGCCAGCGGATGACCTGCGGGTCGTAGACGTTCCACTCCGCCTCCGGGCGGACCGTGACGCCGACGCGGCGGCGGGACTCGACCAGGTGCATGGACTCCAGGACCCGGACCGCCTCGCGCATCACCGAGCGCGAGACATCGAAGCGCTGGGCGAGTTCATCCGTGCGCAGCACGCTTCCCGGGGGGTATCGGCCCGCTGTGATCTCGGGGCCGAGGGTGTCCAGTACCCGGCCGTGCAGCCCCCGGCCCGCTGTGCTCATGCACTCAGCGTACGGGGCGGATCACCCTCGGAAAAAGTCAGACTTATTCATCACAGACTCTTGAATTTGTCTTACCTAATAGGTTTCAGTGTCGTGACATCAACAGACAGCGAGGCAGCGATGAACACCCCCCACGTCGTCGTGGTCATGGGCGTCGCGGGCACCGGCAAGACCACGATCGGTCCCCTGCTCGCCGCCCGGCTCGGCGTCCCGTACGCCGAGGGCGACGCGTTCCACCCCGAGGCCAACATCGCCAAGATGTCGGCCGGCACCCCGCTCACCGATGACGACCGGTGGCCCTGGCTCGACGCGATCGGCGCCTGGGCGGACGGCCGGACCGGGCTCGGCGGAGTGGTGAGCAGTTCGGCGCTGAAGCGGGTCTACCGGGACCGGCTGCGGGCCGCCGCTCCGGGGCTGGTCTTCGTCCATCTCACGGGCGCCCGGCCCCTCATCGAGGACCGGATGGCGCACCGGCAGGGGCACTTCATGCCGGCCGCGCTGCTGGACTCGCAGTTCGCCACGCTCGAACCGCTCCAGGCGGACGAGAGCGGGGTCGACGTCGATGTCTCCGGCACGCCGGAGGAGATCACCGGGCGGGCGGTACGTCTGCTGGCTGGCCTGACCGGCGTGACCGACGCCATCGGCTGACCTGGTCTTTCCTCCTCCCGCTCCTTTCTCCCCCTTCTCTCTCCCCCGTCCCCGTCTCTGCAAGGGAAATCCCCCGTGACCAGACTCAGCGTCGAGATGCTGGCAGCGGACAGCGTCGAGCCGATCACCTCGGCCGGCCATGCCCAGCTGGGCATCGCCGTGCTGGCCGGTATCGCCGTCATCGTCCTGCTCATCACCAAGTTCAAGCTGCACGCCTTTCTGGCCCTGACCCTCGGCTCGCTGGCGCTCGGCGCGTTCGCCGGGGCGCCGCTGGACAAGGTCATCGCGTCCTTCACCGCCGGGCTCGGCACCACGGTCGCGGGCGTCGGCGTGCTGATCGCGCTCGGCGCGATCCTGGGCAAGATGCTCGCCGACTCCGGCGGCGCCGACGAGATCGTCGACACGATCCTGGCGCGGACCGGCGGCCGGTCGATGCCCTGGACGATGGTGCTGATCGCCTCGGTGATCGGGCTGCCGCTGTTCTTCGAGGTCGGTGTGGTGCTGCTGATCCCGGTCGTGCTGATGGTCGCCAAGCGCGGCAACTACTCGCTGATGCGGATCGGCATCCCCGCCCTCGCCGGGCTCTCCGTGATGCACGGCCTGGTGCCGCCGCATCCCGGCCCGCTGGTCGCGATCGACGCCGTGGACGCCGATCTGGGCGTCACCCTGGCCCTCGGTGTGCTGGTGGCGATCCCGACGGTGATCATCGCCGGACCGCTGTTCTCCCGGTACGCGGCGCGCTGGGTGGATGTCCCGGCGCCCGAGCGGATGATCCCCGACCGGCCGTCCGAGACGCTGGAGAAGCGGCCGGGCTTCGGCGCGACGCTGATCACCATCCTGCTGCCGGTCATCCTGATGCTGTCCAAGGCCCTGGTCGACATCGTCATCGACGACCCCGAGAACGCCACCCAGCGGGTCTTCGACGTCGTCGGCTCACCGATGATCGCGCTGCTGGCCGCCGTGCTGGTGGGCATCTTCACCCTGCTGCGGCCCGCCGGGTTCGCCCGGGAGCGGGTGTCGGGGCTGGTGGAGAAGGGGCTCGCGCCGATCGCGGGCATCCTGCTGATCGTCGGCGCGGGCGGCGGGTTCAAGCAGACGCTGATCGACTCCGGGGTCGGTCAGATGATCCTGGAGATATCCGAGGACTGGGCGATCCCGACGCTGCTGCTGGCCTGGCTGATCGCCGTGGTGATCCGGCTGGCGACCGGTTCGGCGACGGTGGCGACCGTCTCGGCGGCCGGGCTGGTCGCGCCGCTCGCGGCCGGGATGTCCACCGGGGAGACCGCGCTGCTGGTGCTGGCCATCGGCGCCGGGTCGCTGTTCTTCAGCCATGTCAACGACGCCGGGTTCTGGCTGGTCAAGGAGTACTTCGGGCTGGATGTCGGCCAGACCATCAAGACCTGGTCGGTGATGGAGACGATCATCTCGGTGGTCGCCGGGGCGTTCGTGCTGCTGCTGTCCTTGCTGATGTAGCGGGTAGCGGGGCGGCACCCGGCGGAGGCTGGGGTGGGAGGGGGGAGGGGGCGGGCGGCTCGCGCCGGGGGCGATCGCGACGGCGACCGTGCCCGCGATCGGCCAGGCCCTTCCGCCGCCCGTCTGTGCAGGGCGCGTTCGTCGGTCTTCTCGCCGGGGCGGGCGGGGGTGCGGGTCGGGTGATGGCCGGTGATCCGGGGCCGGGGTACCGGTCGGGGCACTGGAGTTCGCTCGCGTCGGCAGGGGCGAGACCCGGGTCAGGGTGGACGGTCCGGCGGAGGCGGGTGGTTGGCGTGCGTGGGGAGTCCGTTCGCGGGGTGGTCGGCGGTCGCCGGGACACTGGGCGCCGGGCGGTCGGCATACGACGGGAAGCTGGACACCGGGCCGTCGGCGCACGCCGGGACACCGGACACCGAGCCGTCGGCGTGCGCCGGAAATGCCGTCGCCGGGCGGAAGATCGAGCTGCGGGGCGCGCGTTCCGCCTCGGCACCGAGATCGGCGGCGCGGTCGTACCCGTACGGGCGGGGGACCCGGCGCGGGTCGGCGCGGCGTGGGGGTTCCTGGACCTCGGCGGCTGGCCGGGACTCGGGCATCGTCGCCGGGGTTCCTCCGCGGTGCCTCGTACCGATATCGGTACGGACTTGATCCCCGCGTGGCTTTTCTGATGACCCGGCCTGGATGATGATGGGACGGCTTCGGTCGGCCCCGATCGGCCGCCGGAGGTCATCACAGCGGGGGGCGTCATGACGGTTTCCCTGGGGACACGTGTCTCGGGGTGGCTGGTAGCGGGGGCGGTGGCGATCGTCGCCGTCGCGTTCACGGGCGGCGGGCGCGACGCCCTCGGCCCGCCGGACCAGCCCGGCAGACCCATGATCGCCGGACCGTCCTCGGGGTCGGTCGGCGGTACGGTCACCCCGGCGCCGGTGCCGGAACACCCTCCCCTGCTGTCCTCACCCGCCGGGGGCGTCGGCGGCACCGCCACCGGAACCCCGCCGACGGCCACCCGGCCCCCGGCCACCTCCCCCGGCCCCGTCCTCCCCTCCCCCACCGAACGCCCGGGAACCGTACGGCTGCGCTGGCTGCCGCCGGGCCCCGACTCCCCCGACGCCGACCGGACCGCCGACCCGGCGCGGGTCTACGACATCCTGCGCGACCCCGGCCGCTGCGGTGAGGCGCTGACCGCCGTGCCCGTGGCGACGGACGACCCCGAATGGCAGGTGCTGCGCGGACTCGCCTCGGCGTGTCTGGCCGTGCAGGGGCGGGACGGTCACTGGGAGGCGGCCCGGCGGGCACGGGACGCGGTCGGGGACGAGGCGCGCAGTTGCAAGGGGCGGGCCGCCCTCGCCGTGCTCGACGGGCTGCTGGAGTTCGAGCACCGCCACCCGGGACAGAGCGCGGTGCTCGGCTCCACCGCCGAGGCGCCCCCCGCCTGCGCCTTCGGCATCACCGGCGTGGACACGGGCACCACGGCGGCCACGGCACGGCCCGGGGAACGGGTGCGGATCGCACTGCGCGGGGTGTTCTTCGACGTCGCCGAACTCGCGGTCGGCGGGGAGGTGCTGGTGGACGGTCAGACCGTCCCCGTGATCCCGGAGAGCCGACGCGGGGCGGCACCCGGGGTGTCGGTGGCGGTGCCGGCGGGACTGGCGGGCCTCCCCCGGACGGTGAGCGTCACCGTGCGGTACGGGGGTGAGGAGGCCGTGCTGGAGGACGCGTTCGGGGTGGTACCGGCGGGGCCTGGGTCCACGCCGGGGTCGCAGAACCCGGGTGGGACGCCGGGCGGATCGCCTGGGGAATCGCCAGGTGAATCGCCGGGCGGGTCGCCCGGGGAGGTGCCGGTGCCCGAGCCGGGTCGGGAGCCGCCGGTGGGGTTGGCACCGGGGGCGCCTGGGCCTGCGGTGCCGGGGCCGGAGGCGCCGGGAGTGCCGGAGCTGCCTGGGGTCCCTGGGCTGTCTGGGCTACCTGCGCTGCCTGCGCTGCCTGCGCTGCCTGCGCTGCGGTCGACGGGGGTGCCGGAGCGGTGGCGGGTTGAAGTGCCGGAGATCCTTGCGGCGCCGGACGTACCCGATGCCTGGGCAGGAGAACCGGTGATGAAGTGAGGGCGATGAGCCGTCCCTCCGCACCGCTGCCTGTTTACCTCACCCCTTCACCTCATCTCACCCCCTCGCCTCACCCCTCCCACGCCCCATGCTCCCGCTCCGCCCACTCCCGGCTCACCGATCCCGTCCGCATCCCCCGGCGGGCCTCCGGGTCGGCGAGGGCCATGCCGATGTGGCCGGCCAGGACGATGCCGAGGGTCAGGGCCAGCCAGTCGTGGACGAAGGTCGCGGCGGTGCGCCGGCGCAGCGGTGTCAGGCCGGTGAACCACATCACCAGCCCCGTGCCCAGCATGACCAGCGTCGCTCCGGCGGCCCAGGTCGGCGCGGAAGGCGCGGGAGGCGAGTCCGGCCAGGGCCGGGACCGGCAGCGCGAGGCCGGACCACTGGTGCAGCCGGACCACCAGGGCGCGGCGGCCGTGGAGTTGGGCGAGTTCGGGGAGGTACAGGCATGCGGCGGTGAGTACGCAGACGCCCATCAGCGCGGCGGTGGCGCGGTGGATCCAGCGCTCGGCGCGGGTGAAGCGCCGGACGCGGCCCTGGGCGGGCGGGGCGTCAGCTCGTGGGGACATCGTCACGCCCGTTGGAGCGGCCCGCCCAGGCGTCGATGTCGTAGCCGCGTTCCCTCCCAGTACCCGGGCTCGACGTCCTCGGTGAGGGTGATGCCGGAGAGCCATTTCTCGGTGTACGTGCCGTCGAAGCAGGTGAAGCGGACCGCGCGGGCGGTCGGGCGGACCCCGACGGCGTCCAGCAGCCGGGACAGCCGTACGCCCTCGAAGGCGGTGGCGGGGACGCGCCAGTCGGTGACGCACTGGACGTCGCGGACCAGGCGGGTCTGCGGCAGGGCGCGCAGGGCGGCGAGGGTGAGGGTGGTGGGGCGGTCGACCAGGCCGTCGACGGTGAGGCGGGGAACGGGCGCGGCGACCGAGTAGGAGCGGAAGCCGCCGCCGTTGGGGAGGTGGGGTCCTTGTCGGAGGCGTCCGCGAGGAAGGGCTCCAGGCCCCGCTGGAGCGCAGGGGCGGTGAGCACCCCGAGGGCGCCCGGACCGAGGGTGCCCAGGAGGACGCGGCGGCCGACGGGGGCGCCCCGGGGGCCCGGTGGGGGTACGGGTGGCCGGGGGGAGCCGGGAGTGGTCGCGGCTGCCATTCGAGCACCCGCGAACCCGTACGGGCCAGGGTTCGCGGGGTGCCGTCAGGCTTCCGTCATCCGGGGCGGCGGAGCGGCGCGGGCCGTCACTCGGACCGGGACTCGGCCGCCTTCTCCAGTTGGAACGCCTCGTTGCCCAGGCCGATCCGGGCGTGGGCCTCCGGCTTGCGGGCCCGCATGATCAGGCCCTGGACCAGACCGCCGAGGACGGCGAGGCCGATGACGCCGGGGAGCACCCAGCTCAGCGAGGAGCCGGGGCCGGTGCCGACCAGGACGTCGAAGTCCTTGACCGTGTACCCGGCGATCACCACCAGCGCGATGCCCGCGAGGGAGGAGGTGACCAGCCGCCAGCCCTGGGTGCCCGCGGCGCCGCGCCGGACGAAGAACACCACCACGGAGAGGGACGCGGCGGCCATCAGCACGATCACGCCGAGCGCGCCGACGTTCCCGAACCAGGTGAACAGGTGCAGGACCGGCGCGGTCGGGTCGCCGTTCGGCTTGTCGTCGGTGACCGCGAAGGCGATCACGATGATCGCGGAGATGGCGGTCTGGAGCAGCGAGCCGGTGCCGGGGGCGCCGCTGGAGCCGGTGGTGCGGCCGAAGGCGGACGGCAGCAGTCCCTCGCGGCCCATGGCGAAGGCGTACCGGGCGACGACATTGTGGAAGCTGAGCAGCGCGGCGAACATACCGGTCACGAAGAGGATGTGCATGACGTCGGTGAAGGTCTCGCCGAGCCGGGCCTCGGTGAGGAAGAACAGCAGTCCGGCGCTCTGCTCCTGGGCGGTGGGCACGATGTGGTCCGGGCCGGTGGCGACCGTGAGGGCCCAGCTGCTGAAGGCGAAGAAGACGGCGGTCCCGGCGACGGCCAGGATCATCACCCGGGGCACCAGGATGTGCGGCCTGCTGGTCTCCTCCGCGTACACCGGGGCCTGCTCGAAGCCGAGGAAGGCGGCGATGCAGAAGCACAGGGCGGTGCCGACGCCCGCGCCGGTCAGGGTGTCGGGGTTGAACGCGCCGAGCGACAGGCCCTGCGGGCCGGGGTCGCCGAGGGCGGCGATGTCGAAGATGACGACGAGGACGACCTCGATGATCAGCAGAACGCCCAGCACCTTGGCGTTGACGTCGATCTTCAGCCAGCCGAGCACGCCGACCACCGCGAGCGCCGCCAGCGCGGGCACCCACCAGGAGACGGTGATGTCGGCGTAGGTGCCGAGCAGTCCGGCGACCTCGAAGCCGAAGATGCCGTAGATACCGGCCTGGAGGGCGTTGTAGGCGACCAGGGCGACCATCGCGGCGCTCGCTCCGGCGGTGCCGCCGAGGCCGCGCGAGATATAGGCGTAGAACGCGCCCGCGTTGTGGACATGGCGGCTCATCTCGGCGTACCCGATGCCGAACAGGACCAGGACCACGCCGAGGAGCACGAAGAGCAGGGGCTGTCCGACGATGCCCATCACCGCGTATGTGGTGGGCATGACACCGGCGACCACCATGATGGGGCCGGTCGCGGCGAGGACGGAGAGCAGCAGGCCCCCCGTACCGAGCCGGTCGGCGCGCAGTGCGCGTTCCTGGCCCTTGAAGGTGCTGATGCCGTCGGAGGAGGCGGCCGGTCTGCTCGTGCGGGGACTGCCGGTGCTCATGGGGAGCGGGTCCTTTCGGCGCGGTGAGGTGCGGGGCTCTGGGTGCTCTAGGGGCAGTACGGGTCGTGCAGGCGGTGCGGGACGTACAGGTCGTGCGGGTCGTGCAGGCGGTACAGATCATGCGGATCGTGCAGGCGGAGCGTGCGGAGCGGATCGTGCGGGTGCCTCGGCGTGCTCACGTCGTGCCGAGCGCGCCGTCGCGGGCCGAGCGGAACGCGGTGGAGGGGTCGCGGTCCGGGTAGGACCACGGCTGGGGTGTGAAGCGGTCGCCGATGCGGTGGAAGAGGGCGGCGGCCTCCGCGGAGCGGCCCTCGCAGTACTTGGCGTGGGCGAGGAAGTTGAGGTCGATCAGACGGCGCGGATGCTCCTCGTGCTCCCACTCCAGCCACCAGTCGAACGCGGCCTTCATCACCTGCCGGGCCCGGCGTCCGTCCCAGTGCCCGGAGGCGGGCGGGTCGGTCGGCAGCAGGCCCGCGGCGGCCAGCACCCGGAACCGCTCGGCGTGCGCGACCACCGGGAGGATGGCGAGCGGGGAGTCGGCGGGGGCCTGCTCGGCGGCCCAGTTGGCGAAGTCGTACACCTCGTGCAGCGGGTCGGCGCCTGCCTCGGTCAGCCGCTCGGCGAGCCGCGCCACCAGCAGATGGTGGGCGTGGTGGTGATCGGGGTGGCGGTGCCGGATCTCGTCGAAGAGCCGGACCACGTCCTCCTCGGCGCCGAGCGAGCGCTCCAGCAGCAGCAGACCGAGCCAGGGGGTGGGGTCGGCGGGGGCGCGGCGGGCGGCGGCGGCGCATGCCTCGCGGGCCCGATCCGGCTTCTGCTTGCCTCGCAGCGCCCGGTGCACCTGGGCGAACGCGAGGAGCACGGCGGCGTCGGCGGACTCGGGCTCGGCGAGCTGCCACTCGACCGCCCAGGCGGCGGTGTACGACTCGGCGCCGAGGACGGTGACCCGGTGGCCCCGGCGGTCCCAGTCGTCGGCGGTGCGCACCAGCAGGGAACGGACCGCCTGCCAGCGACCTTGAGCCAACGCGGCACGCGCGGCACTGAGTTCGGTGTCGTCGAGAGCCGCGTCGTGGGCCTGGGCCGCTCGCCTGCGGCCTCGACCGAGGGGAGGCGGGGGTGGGGACACCGCGGGAACTTCCTCAGCGACGATGCGGGTGGTCGGCGTGGTCGGCGTGCTATCGGCCGATCACGGACAGCAAACCGGCAGCCAACGCTCAGCGTCAAGTGCGATCCGGCCGTGACACGCGTCAACTCGTGGGAAGAGAGAGACAGTTGTGCCGACTTCGTGGAGATCGCCGCACGCGGGCCGTGATGCACCTCGGATGTTGTGCGTTAAGTCACACCGGCGATTCTCGGCCATGCGTGCGCGGAAGTGTCCGCCAGTCGACGGTGTAGCGGAGCGTGGCGCTCCGGATACCGGGTTCGAATGTGGCGTAGGTCATAGCGATCACGGATGCGGCGCCGGACCATGGCGAGTACGCATCCCGCGCCCGCGGCCGGCCGCCGCCGCAGTGTCCCCACTGCCCCCGGCCGCTCGCGTTCGGGCGCTCCCCGGGGGCAGCGACGCCCCCGGTCCCCTACAGTCGGCCGTACCGCACCATGTGTTTCCGGCCGGATGATCCCGAGGTACAGCGTGTCGGTTCTGGTTCTGGTTCTCGCCGTGAGTGCCGCGTGCTGTCTGGGCTTCGGCTTCGTCCTCCAGCAGAACGCGGCGCAGCGGGCGCCGCTCGGCGACTTCCTCTCCCCGCGGCTGCTGCTCGATCTGATGCGGGTGCCGCGCTGGCTCGGCGGTATCGCGCTGATGGCCGCGGGCATGGTGCTCGGCGCCATCGCACTGGGCCAGGGCCAGCTGTCCCTGGTGGAACCCCTGCTGGCGACGAACCTGCTGTTCGCCCTCGCGCTGTCCCGGCGTCAGACCAAGCAGCCGCTGGGCCGCCAGGGCTGGGCCGGGCTCGCCCTGCTGGCGGGCGGGGTGACCACCTTCATCGTCGCCGGCCAGCCGCACGGCGGTACGGCGGTGGTGGATCCGGTACGGCACTGGCTGATCATCGGCGTGATGGTGGGGCTGGCGATCCTGCTCACCGGGTACGCCAAGCGCTCCCGGCTGGGCTACGCCCCGATGCTGCTCGCCCTGGCGGCGGGCCTCCTCTACGGCGTGCAGGACGCGCTGACCCGGGTCAGCGGACAGCGTTTCGGTGCGGGCGGGATCCTGGAGGTGCTCACCGGCTGGCAGCCGTACGCCGTGCTGGCGCTCGGGATCACCGGGCTGATCCTGGTGCAGAGCGCGTTCGAGACCGGGTCCCTGCGCAGTTCGCTGCCCGCGCTGACCGCCGCCCAGCCCATCGCCGGGATCATCTGCGGCGTCGGGTTCCTGGGCGACCGGCTGCGCACCGACACCGGCGCCCTGGCCTGGGAGGCGGCGGGCCTGGCCGCGGTGGTGGCGGGCATCGTCCTGCTGGGCATGCACCCGGCGATGCCCCGGGGGGCGACGGCGGCCACGACGGCGACGATGGGACGGCTCCAGCCGGTCCGCCCGAGCTGACCGCCTCCCGAGCGAAGGGGCGCCGCCCGGCTGCTTGGATACCCCCATGAGCGACCCAGCCCGCAGCGACGACCCGGGCCATCGGCCGGGCGACCCGGCCGACGAGATCCTCGATGTGGTCGACGAGCACGACCGGGTGATCGGCCGGTCCCCCCGGGGCGTGGTCTATGCCCGCGGGCTCCGACATCGCTGTGTGTTCGTGCGGGTCAGGGATGGTTCCGGGCGGATCTTCGTGCATCGGCGGACGGCGACCAAGCTGGTGTTCCCCGCCCTCTACGACATGTTCGTCGGCGGGGTGGTCGGCGCGGGCGAGTCCTATGACGAGGCGGCGCTGCGCGAGGCCGAGGAGGAGCTGGGGGTGACGGGGCTGCCGGACCCGTCGTATCTGTTCACGTTCCTCTACGACGACGGGGCCGGGCGGAGCTGGTGGTCGGCGGTGTACGAGGTGCGCTGCGCGCTGCCGGTGCGGCCCCAGGCCGAGGAGGTGGCCTGGCACGCCTTCCTGCCCGAGAGCGAGATCGAGCGGCGGCTCGGCGGGGACGGTGCCTGGGAGTGGGTGCCGGACGGCCTCGCCGCGTACACGCTGCTGCGGGATCGCCCGGCGGGACGAGGCTGACCGCACCGGGATCACAGCTGACGGCTAGGGTCGGTCAGGTGAGCGACTTCGTGCGGAACGTCCGGTTGTGGTTCGCCCCCGAGCGGGTCAGCGCGGAGGGCGCCACCCCCGACTACCGGTTCTCCCTGGCGAACGAGCGCACCTTCCTGGCCTGGCTGCGGACCGCGCTGGCGCTGATCGGCGGCGGGTTCGCGGTGGACCAGTTCCTGCCCGATCTGCGCTGGGCGGTCCGGGTCGCGCTGGCGCTGGCGCTGCTCGCGGCCGGTGTCCTGTGCTCGCTGCGGGCGGTCAACCACTGGGTGCGCTGCGAGCGGGCGATGCGGCGCGGCGAGGATCTTCCGGTCTCCCGGTTCCCGGCGCTGCTGAGCCTGGTCATCGCGGTGGTGGCGCTCGGCATGGTGGTGGTCGTGGTGTTCGGCTGGGAGGGGTGAGGCGACGGTGAGCGCCGAGGCCGCGCCCGTACGCGATCCCGGGCTCCAGCCGGAGCGGACCCGGCTGGCCTGGCGGCGCACCACCCTCGCCGGCACGGTCACCGCCATTCTCGCGGTGCGGACCACGGTACGGGGTGGTCTGTCGCCCGCGTCGGCGCTGGTGTGCGCCGCATGCTGTCTGCTCTGGCTGGGCTTTCTGCTGATCGCCCACCGGCGGATACGCGCCCTCACGGCCAGCGCCCGCCCGGCCGCGCTGCCACCCCGGCAGGCCGCGGCGGCAACGCTGTGCACGGTGTTCCTGGCGGTGTGCGCGGCGGCGGCGATCGTGTTCTGAGGGCGTTCCGAAGGCCGTTCTGAAGGGGCGTTCTGAAGGGGCGTTCTGAAGGGGCGTTCCGAAGGCCGCTCCGAAAGGGCGTTCGGTAGGCCCGTTCTGCGGGCCCGCCCTGAAGGACCACGCCGCCTCCCAGCACGACACCGCAAGGCATATGAGAGATATGCCCCATATGCTCGCTTCCATGAGCACCACACACCTCGAACACACCACCCACACCCACACCCACGGCCCCGAGTGCGGCCACACCGCCGTACCGCACGGCGATCACGTCGACTACGCGCACGACGGGCATCTGCACCGCGCGCACGACGGCCACTGGGACGAGTGCGAGGCCGCCGGGCACACCGCCCACGCCGGGCACGAGCACCGGCACGGCGCGAACTGCGGCCATGCCTCGGTGCTGCACGGCGATCACATCGACTACCTCCACGACGGCCACCGGCACGCCGCCCACGGCGACCACTGGGACGACCACTGACGGCACCGGACCCGATATCGGACCCGGCACCCGACCCGGCACCGGACCCGGCACCCGACCCGGCATCGGACCACTGACGTGATCGAACCCCACCCCCTAAGGTGGCTCAGACAACGATCCCTCCCGGGCGCCTGGACGGCATACCGACCGGTCGGCATCATGGTCACGTCCTGTTCGCGCGTCCGTAGGAGCGACGATGGCTGCCGATCACCCGCCCGGTCTCGATCCCGAACGGCTGCGCGGACTCCTCGATCGCGAGCGGCCCGGTCTGGTGGCCGGACCGCTGACGGCCCGGCTGATCGAGGGCGGCCGTTCCAACCTCACCTACACCGTCACCGACGGCACCGGCCGCTGGGTCGTCCGGCGTCCGCCGCTCGGCCATGTCCTGGCCACCGCGCACGACATGCGGCGCGAGCACCGGGTGATCAGCGCCCTGCACCCGACCGCCGTGCCGGTGCCGGGGACGCTGCTGCTGTGCGAGGACGAGGAGGTGCTCGGGGCGCCGTTCTATGTGATGGAGCAGGTGCCCGGCACCCCGTACCGCACCGCCGAACAGCTCGCCCCGCTGGGGCCGGAGCGGACCCGGGCGGCCGTGCTGGGGCTGGTCGACACGCTGGTCGAGCTGCACGCGGTGGATCCGGCGGAGGTCGGCCTCGGTGACTTCGGGCGGCCGGACGGGTTCCTGGACCGGCAGCTGCGTCGCTGGGGCAAGCAGCTCGACGCCTCCCGCAACCGCGACCTGGCCGGGATCGACGAGCTGCACACGGCGCTGGGCCGCGCCCTGCCCCGCTCCCCCGCCCCGACCGTGATCCACGGCGACTACCGGCTCGACAACGTCCTGCTGGACGACTCCGACCGGATCGCGGCCGTGCTGGACTGGGAGATGTCCACCCTCGGCGATCCGCTGACCGATCTGGGACTGCTGGTGATGTACGGCATCCCGCTCGGCACCCCCGGCTCGCCGGTCTCCACCACCGCCGAGGCCGCCGGTCATCCCGCGCCCGCCGAGCTGATCGAGCGGTACGCGGCCCGCTCGGGGCGGGAGGTGTCGGCGGTGGCCTGGTACACGGCCTTCGCCTGGTTCAAGCTCGCGGTGATCCTGGAGGGCATCCACTACCGCTACACGCTCGGCCGGACCGTCGGGCCCGGCTTCGACCGGATCGGTGATCTGGTCCCTGTCTTCATCGAGCACGGCCTGACCACGCTGCGTGACCTCCAGGAAGGCTGAACCGGCATGGACTTCGCGTTCGACGCCCGCACCGAGGAGCTGCGCTCCGCCCTGCTCGCCTTCATGGACGAGTACGTGTACCCGGCCGAGCCGGTCGCCGAGGAGCAGCGGGCCGCCCTCGCCTCGCCCTGGGACACCCCGGCCGTGGTGGCGGAGCTGAAGACGGAGGCCCGGCGGCGGGGCCTGTGGAATCTGTTCCTGCCGGACGCCGCCCAGGGCGCCGGGCTGACCAACCTCCAGTACGCCCCGCTGGCCGAGATCACCGGCCGCTCCCCGCATCTCGCGCCGATCGCGACCAACTGTGCCGCCCCCGACACCGGGAACATGGAGGTGCTGGCGCAGTTCGGGACCGAGGAGCAGCGGAAGCGGTGGCTGGAGCCGCTGCTCGCCGGGGAGATCCGCTCGGCGTTCGCGATGACCGAACCGGAGGTGGCCTCCGCCGACGCCACCAACATCACCACCCGGATCGAACGCGAGGGCGACCACTACGTCATCACGGGCCGCAAGTGGTACATCTCCGGCGCGATGAACCCGGACTGCGCCCTCTTCATCGTGATGGGCAAGACCGACCCCGACGGCCCGGACCCCCGCCGCCAGCAGTCCATGATCCTGGTCCCCCGCGACACCCCCGGGGTGACCGTCCGCCGCGCGATGCGGGTCTTCGGCTACGAGGACCACTCCCACGGCGGCCATGCCGAGGTGCTCCTCGACCGGGTGCGGGTCCCGGCGTCGGCCCTGATCGGCGAGGAGGGCGGCGGCTTCGCCATCGCGCAGGCCCGGCTCGGCCCCGGCCGGATCCACCACTGCATGCGACTGATCGGCATGGCGGAACGGGCGATCGAGCTGATGTGCCGCCGGGCGGTGTCCCGTACGGCGTTCGGCAAGGCGCTGGGGCAGCAGGGCGTGGTGCAGAACTGGATCGCGGACGCGCGGGTGACCGTCGAGCAGCTGCGGCTGCTGGTGCTGAAGACGGCCTGGCTGATGGACACCGTCGGCAACCGGGGCGCCCACACCGAGATCCAGGCGATCAAGATCGCCACGCCCCGCGCGGTGGTCGCGATCCTGGACCGGGCGATCCAGTTGCACGGGGCGGGCGGGGTGAGTCAGGACTTCCCGCTGGCGGAGCTGTACGCCGCCGCGCGCACGCTGATGATCGCGGACGGGCCGGACGAGGTGCACCAGCGGTCGCTGGCGCGGCGGGAGCTGAAGCGGTACCTGTGAGACGGCCCGTACGGGTCAGGGGCGCAGCGCCCTCAGCAGCAGATCGGCCAGGTGGTCGGCGACCTGCTGGGGGCTGAGCGGTCCGTCGGGGCGGTACCAGGTGGAGAGATGGTGGACGGACCCGAAGTGGTAGTCCACGACGAGGTCGGCGGGGGTCGCGTCGGAGAAGACGCCCTCGCGCTGGCCCTCCTCGATGAGCGCGCGGAAGCGTTCGTGGTAGCGGCGGCGCTCGGCGCGGACCTGCTTGTTCTTCTCCGGGCCGAGATGGTGCATGGAGCGGAAGAAGATCATGGCGTCGTCGAGGTTCTCGATGGTGGTGACCACCACGTCCGCCGCCGCGTCCCGCAGCCGCTTCGCCACCGGCTCATCGGCGTCGGCGAAGGCGTCGAGACGCTCCTGCTGGACGCGCAGCACGCGCGCGTACACCTCGTGCAGCAGATCGTCCTTGGAGCCGAAGTAGTGGTAGAGGGCGCCCTTGGTGACGCCCGCGGCCTCCACGATCTCCTGCACCGAGGTGCGGTCGTAGCCCTGCTCGGCGAAGAGCCGGGTGGCGGCGGCCAGCAGCCGCTGGGGGACGGGCGCCCCGTCCCCGTCCGTCGTTCTGGGCACTTCCGCCACCTGCCTTCCATGAGGGTTCGCCGTCGGTCCCGCGAACAGGAGCACACCTCCCGACGGAGGATCCTCCCACCCGCCCGGTCCGGCGTGTCGGGCGGGACCGGGCTCAGTCCGCCGCCTCCCACTTCCGCTGGAGGTGGTTCATGCCGGTCAGCCAGTGGTCCGGGTCGGTGGAGCGGGCCCGGTAGTAGGCGGCGACCTCGGGGTGCGGCAGGATCAGGAACCGCTCCTCGGCCATGCCCGCGAACAGCGCGTCGGCCACGTCCTCGGGCTCGATCGCGGTCGGCCGGAGCACCAGATCGCCGGCGCTGCCGGTCGCGTCCAGCATGTCGGTCCGCACGCCCTGCGGGCAGACGGCGTGCACCTTCACCCCGCGGTGCCGGTACGTCAGCGACAGCCACTCGGCGAAGGCGTAGGCGCCGTGCTTGGTGACGCTGTAGGGGGCGGCGCCGATCATGGTGAGCAGCCCGGCGGCGGACACGGTCGACACGAACCGTCCCTCGCCCCGCTCCAGCCAGCCCGGCAGCAGCGCCCGCGCGGCGCGGACATGGGCCATCACATTGACGTCCCAGGCGGCGTCCCACACCTCGTCCTCGGCGGTCTCGGAGCCGCCGGAGCCGAGACCTGCGTTGGCGCAGTAGATGTCGACCCGGCCGTCGAGGGCGTCCAGGGCGGCGTCCGCGATCATGGAGGCGTCCCCGAGGAGCACGGTCCCGCCGGTCTCCCGGGCCACGGCCCCGGCCCTCGCGGCGTCGAGGTCGTTGACGACGACCCGGGCTCCCTCCCGGGCGAACCGCCGGGCGAGCGCGGCCCCGATCCCACCGCCCGCCCCCGTGACGACCACTCCGGCACCCCGCACGCTGACCACCATCGCCCTCCAGTCCCTACCGCTCCGGGCCCCCACGGCTCCAGACTAACCGGTCGGTATGGGGGGAGGAAGGGGACTCCGGGCGGGGGAACGACCCTCGCTCGGGACCGGGGAACGACCGCGTTCGGGACCGGGAAACGACCCCCGCTCGGGACCGGACAGCAACCGCGCTCGGCACCGGGCAGCAACCTCGCTCGGGACCAGGAACGACCCCCGCTCGGGACCGGACAACAACCTCGCTCCGGATCGGAGAGCAACCGCCCTCGGCACCGGGCAGCCACCCTGCTCGGCACCGGGCAGCCACCGCCCCCGCCCCGCCGACACACCCGGTCGCCGCCCTCCGCACCCTCCCCACCGCCCCGGGAAACCCCTACCGTCCCCTCATGCCCCCAACGAGACGCACGATCCTGGCCGGAACGACCGCCGCTCTCGCCCTCACCGCCCCCACCGCGTCCGCCGCGCACCGCACCCCGTCCCTGCGCACCGGTTTCGAGCGCCTCTCCGACGACGGGTACGCCCCGCTCGGCGGCGCCCGGGTGGGGATCGTCACCAATCCCACCGGGGTGACCCGGGACGTCCGGCACCTCGTGGATGTCATGCACGCCGATGAACGGGTGGACCTCGTCGCCGTCTTCGGCCCGGAGCACGGCTTCCGCGGCACCGCCCAGGCCGGTGGCTCCGAGGGCCGCCACGACGACCCGGCGACCGGTCTGCCGGTGTACGACACCTACGGCAAGCGGGGACGGCCCCTCGCCGATGTCTTCACCGCGTCCGGTGTGGACACGGTCGTCTTCGACATCCAGGATGTCGGCGCCCGCTTCTACACCTATATCTGGACGCTGTTCGACTGCATGGAGGCGGCGGCCCTGGCCGGGAAGCGGGTCGTGGTGCTGGACCGGCCGAACCCGGTCACCGGGCGCGGCGCGTACGGCCCGGTGCTGAAGCCGGCGCACGCGAGTTTCGTCGGGCGGCAGCCGATCGCGCAGGCGCACGGGATGACCGTGGGCGAGCTGGCCCGGCTGTTCAACGGGGAGTTCCTGCCCGCGCCGGTGCCGCTGGACGTCGTCCGGATGAGCGGCTGGCGCCGGTCGGACTTCTACGATGCCTCGGGGCTGCCCTGGGTGCCGCCGAGCCCGAACATGCCGACGCCGGACACCGCGCTGGTCTACGCGGGGACCTGTCTGTTCGAGGGCACGAACCTCTCCGAGGGGCGCGGCACCACCCGGCCCTTCGAACTGCTCGGCGCGGAGGGCGTGGACGGACGCTGGGCCGCCGCCGCGAATGAACTCGGGCTGCCGGGCGTCCGCTTCCGGGAGGCGTACTTCACGCCGACCTTCTCCAAGTTCCCGAACAAGACCGTCGGCGGGGTCCAGGTCCATGTCCACGACCGGCGGGCCTACGACCCCGTACGGACCGGGATCGGGCTGCTGGTCACCGCGCGGCGGAGCTGGAGCGACTTCCGCTGGCTGGAGAACAACTGGATCGACACGCTCACCGGCTCCACCCTGGTCCGCACGATGATCGACGCGGGGGCGGGGACCGGCGAGGTGGTGGCGGCCTGGCAGGACGACCTGGCGGCGTTCCGGCGGACGCGGGCGCGGTATCTGCTGTATCGGTGAGGAGGCGGGGCGGGCGGGGCGGAGGTGGGTGACCGGCAGATACCGGCAGATACCGGCCCGAGTGTGGCCGGTACCCGCCGGGACCCGGTCGTCAGCGGTGGGAGGTGAACTCCACGACCTGCTGGTAGGTGGGCCGGTTCTGCCAGCTGATGTGGGGGTGCTTGATGCCGCCGAGGGCGCGCTGGTTGAGCGAGTCGGCGCACCACTGGTCCCCGGCCGCGCACAGGGTGTCGCCGGGGTAGACCTGGGCGGGGGTCCTGGCGGCGGCCTGGGTGAGGCTGGTGATCAGGGCGTCCCGGCAGGCGCCGAGGGAGCCGCCGCCGCAGTATGTGTCGCCGAGCGGGCCCCGGACGGTGTCGCCGAGGACCGACCGCAGATCTTTGTCGACATAGCTCCACCAGCCGTACTGGAAGGCGCTTCCGGCATGGGCGCCGGTCGGGCCGTGGGCGGCGGACGGGGACTCGTCGACGGGGAGGTTGGCGGTGATCGCGGTGTACAGATCGGTGCCGAGGCCGGGTTCGAACTGGGCTTTGACCAGCAGCGGCCACCAGGCGTCGAGGATCCGGATGGCGTCGGCGTGGGCGTAGGTCCTGGAGCCCGCCGAGGTCTCGGTGCGTCTGCCGCCCGCCGCGGCCCACGCCTGGAGTCTGGTCACCGCCGAGGCGGCGGCCGGGTCGGTGACCGGGCTGCTGGTGAGGACCCTCAGCAGTTCGGGGAGGACCTGCTCGGCGCGCAGATCGGCGAGCCCGGCGTCGGCCATCGCCCTCACCAGTGCCGAGCGGGTCACCCCGCCCTGCTGGACCAGCCGTTTCACCCGGTCGTCCAGCAGATTCCCGCGGTGCACCGAGCCGTTGCCCCAGGGCGCGGCGGCGTAGTCCTGGGCCTGTTTGTTGTTCCAGGAGATGTAGTAGTCCTGGTCGAGGGAGTTGGGGTGCTGGGCGGGCGGGGTGTAATCGGCGGCGTTGGTCGCCGGGTCCCAGCCGCGCCACTCGTACGCCTGCCGGGCCCAGACCGGGAACTCGGGGTCGACGCCGGTGGCCCGGACCGGGTTGTCGCCGCTGTTGTAGTAGGCGGTGCGCTCGGAGTCGGCGTAGAACCAGTTGAAGGTGAAGTTGATGTGCTGGGTGGCCTGCTGGAAGGTCTCCGGGCCGGTCACGTACCCCGGGTCGTTCAGCATCTGGAAACCGATGATCGACTCGGCCTCGTTGAGGAACGACGAACGCAGGGTGGTGTAGGCGACCTTCTTCCCGCCGACGGTGGCCCGGTACTCGACGGGACCGTACGCGGTCCGCCAGACCCGCATGGTGTAGGAGCCGGCCGCGGTGGAGTCGGCGACGGTGGGCTTCCAGGCGTTCTTCCGCTCGATCTTCTCCATGGGCGTGCAGACGCCCCGGAGGAGGTAGTGGTGGTCGTCCTGGCACAGTTCGACGGCGTAGGTGTCGATGATGTCCTGGCCGGAGGTGGTGGCGCTCCAGGCGTAGTCCTGGCCCCGGCCGAGCAGGACGTACATGCCGAGCCCGGCGAAGGTGGCGCCGCGGGCGCTCAGCCCCGGGCCCTGGATCTCCTGGAGCATCAGCAGCTGTGGCGCGAAGTAGCCGGTCTGCGGCCCGAAGACGGCGATGGGGTGGCCGCTCGCGGTGTGGTCACCGCTGACGACGAGGGCGTTGGACATCCCGCGCCGGGCGGAGCTGACGGCGGTCGCGGCGGCGTCGGCGGAGGTGCGGGTGGCCGCCGCGGTGGCGGCGCTGCCGGTGCGGTCGTGGACCAGGGGTTCGCGGGTGACCGAGCCGGGGTCGGGGAGGGCGGCGCCCTGCGGGTTCGCAGGCCTGGTGCCGTAGGGGAAGCTGCCGTCGTGGACGGTGAGGACGGCCTCGGGGTCGTTGCGCATCCGGAAGGACTCCCAGACCTCGGTGCCCTTCTGCACCCCGTACTTCTGCTGGGCGGCGAGCAGGGAGAGGGCGTTGGTGACCTCGCCGCCGCCTCCGGCGCCGAAGAGGGAGCCGATCACCGAGGCGAGGGCGACCAGGTCGGTGGACTTGAAGCGCTCGATGGTGCCGGCGTTGGTGATCGAGTCCTTGTGGCCGGTGAGGACGTACTCGCCGGGGAAGTAGCGACCGCTGTCGGAGGCGGCGATATAGGCGTTGATGCCGTCGACGTAGGCGTTGACATCGGCGAGGGCCTGACGGCCCCGTTCGCCGTTGGTGGCGGCGGCGCGGTCGATCTGCGCCTGGAGGTCGGCCTCGGTGTAGGGGGCGTTGCGCCAGAACGTCTGCTCCAGGCCCTGGTTGTCGGGGGCTCCCCCGGCGAAGGGGGTGAGCCGGCCCCGGCCGACATGCCGGAACAGGTCCATCAGCCAGAGACGGTCCTGGGCGGCGGCATAACCGGCGCCGAACTCGGTGCCGTAGCGGGTGGTGCCCGTGATGTGCGGCACACCGGTCTTCTTGTCCCGGACGATGGTGACGTCGGTGCGCCCGGCGGGCTTGAGGGTGGAGGCGACCTGGTCGGCGGGGACGCCGAAGGAGGCGTCGTTGAAGAAGGTGTTGAGCGTCGAGTCGGTCAGCGACTGATAGCCGGTGGCGAGCTTCGCATAGGGCCCGAGCTGGTCCTCGGCGTGTTCCGGCTGGGTGCCGAACGCCTGGTTCAGCAGGATCTGGGCGAGGGTGGCGTTGCCGTTCTGGCCGGGCGGCAGGATGTCCGAGCACTGGGATCCGCAGTGGTCCGCGACCGCCGCCGCATCGGCCGCCGTGGGGGTGGCGGCCGAGGCGGCCGGGGACAGCGGGGCCAGCAGCCCGGCCATCAGGACGCATACGGAAGCGGTCTTCAGGAACCCACGGGGAGTGTGGGGAGTTCTCAGTCTGACGAGCGCGGTGCGTGGGGTGCGCCGTGACATGGCGGCTCCTCCCGACGGGGATGGGGCCGGACGTTACCGGCGGTTAGTGCCCGGTTAAAAGGTGAACATGCGTCAAGTTCCAGGGGCTCTCCTCGTGCTCCTCCGGGCCTCTGGGTGGCCGCCGGGAAATCGGGGGCAGCCGGAAGGGAGCCGAATCGCGGGGCGATACGTCTATTCGGCGACGTCCGTACGACGACGACGCCGCGGTGACCGAAGTACAGGTGCAGATGTGACGGAGGTGCAGGGCGATGGCCGGTTTCCGGAGTCTGGCAAGACAGGTGCGCGACCCTCGATGCGATCTGGCACTACGGCGCTACTCGCTGCGCAAGTGCCTTGAGCGGTTCGCCCCTTATGGGCACAGAGCGACCTGGGACCATCTGTGCGCGCGGGCCGGGTTCGACCCCGAGGACCGCTCCCCCGACCCGGTGCGGCTCGTGGCCGCGCTGGAGGAACTGGAGGCGGCGCGCGCGGTCTGGCTGTCCTACGAGACCGGGTTCGCCGAGCGCCGCAAGAAGGAGAAGTACGACGGGCTGCGCCGACCGGGCAGCGTGGACGACTGGCACCGGCTGACCTGGGGCGGCTTCGGAGTCGCCTGGTGCGACGACCCCCGGGTGCACCCCGATGAGCCCCTGGCGGAGGTGCTGCGCCGGCTGATCGCGGCGCTGGAGCGCGAGCCGGGCGCCGAGTGCCCGGTCTGCGACGGCGAGCGCCTGATCTGGAAGTACGAACTCGATCACGAACCGTCCTCCGGGCCGGTCTGCGTGGACTGCGGAATCCTGGTCCCGCGCCCGGTCCTGACCGCCGAGGCGATCGCGTACGCGCGACGCGGACACCTGCTCATGTCCGCGTGACCGATGGCCGAGGAGACCTCGGGGGTGCGCCGGGGATGCCGCACCCCCGCAAGACCACTGCCGACCTTCCGCTCTCCGCCGCCCTGAACGGCACCCGGGGTGCGGCCGACGGCGCGATGATCCCGCTGACCCCGGACGCGCTGGCCGAATCGGCCGCGGCGGCGGTGGCGGCCGGGGCGACGGACCTCCATGTCCATCCCCGGACACCGTGCGGCCGGGGCTCCCTGTCCCCACGGGTGCTGGCACCGGTGCTGGAGGCGATCCGGGCGCGGGTGCGGGTGCCGGTCGGGGTGACCACGGGCGCCTGGGCGGAGCCCGACGCCGCCGCGCGCCTGGACCGGGTGCGCTCCTGGACGGTCCTGCCGGACCACGCCTCGGTCGACTGGCACGAACCGGCCGCGGAGGAGATCGCGACGGCGCTGCTGGAGCGGGGCGTGGGCGTGGAGGCGGTTCTGCGGTCGGACACGGAGGGCCCGGCCCGCTTCGCCCGCTCCCCCCTGCGTGACCGGGTCTCAAGAATCCTGGCGGAGGTGACGGACCAGGACACCCCGGAACACACCGCGCACACCCTGCTCACCCGCATCGCCCCGACCCCCACCCGCCCGATCCTCCTCCACGGCAAGGACAAGGGCGCCTGGCCCATCCTCCACCTGGCCCGAACACTGGGCCTCCATTCCCGAATCGGCCTGGAGGACACGTTGACCCTGCCGGGCGGGGGGCGGGCGCTGTCGAACGAGGAGCTGGTGAGGGGGGCGTTGGGCTTTTAGTCGCGCGGGGGGAGGGGGAATGGCTCGGCGGCGGATGATCTTAGGGGCGCGGGGAACTGCGCATCCTTTTGGGGGCGCGGGGAACTGCGCATCTTTTTCAGGGGCGCGGGGAACGGCGCATCCTTTTGGGGGCGCGGGGAACTGCGCATCTCTTATAGGGGCGCGGGGAACTGCGCATCCTTTTTAGGGGCGCGGGGAACTGCGCGACCAGCCGCCCACCCACCCGCACCCGACAACCACCGCCGCCGGAGGCTACCGCCGCCGCTCCACCAGCAGCCTCGACCCCGACCGCTCCTGCCCGAACGCATCATCCGGATTGGACAGCACACAGCTCTCCAGCGAAAGACACCCGCACCCGATGCAATCGGCCAGATGATCCCGCAGCCGATTCAACTGCCGGATCCTCTCCTCCAGCTCCGACCGCCACGCCTGGGACAACCGCGCCCAGTCCTCCCGCGTAGGCGTCCGCTCCTCCGGCAGCTCCGCCAGCGCCTCCCGGATCGTGGCGAGCGGAATGCCGACCCGCTGCGCGGCCCGTACGAAGGCGACCCGGCGCAGCGCGTCCCGTGAGTAGCGGCGCTGATTGCCCGATGTCCGGCGACTGCTGATCAGCCCCTTGGACTCGTAGAAGTGCAGCGCGGACACTGCGGCGCCACTCCGCGCCGACAACTGCCCGACGGTGAGTTCATGAACGTTCTCTGGAATCTGCGGCATCACCGCAACCCTACCCATGCGCCCCGTGCCCACCGGCCCGTTGACATCGGCACCCCACCCGACCATGCTAAGCAGTTGCTTAGACCGATCGAACGGGAGGCCGGGACATGGCGGAGCCGAGGATCTTCACCTCCGTGGACGAGCTGAGGGCCGCGGTGGGCGAGCGGCTGGGGCACACCGACTGGATCGAGATCGACCAGCAGCGGATCGATCTGTTCGCCGAGGCGACCGGCGACCATCAGTGGATCCACGTGGACCCGGCACAAGCGGCGGCAGGCCCCTTCGGGACGACGATCGCGCACGGCTATCTCACCCTCGCGCTGCTGCCCCTGTTCGCGCCGCAGCTGATAGCCGTGGAGGGGGTGACGATGGGCGTCAACTACGGCACCAACAAGGTCCGTTTCCCCTCCCCCGTCCCGGTCGGCTCCCGGCTGCGCTCCACGGCCGCGATCTCGGCGGTGGACGAGGTGCCGGGCGGCGTCCAGGTGGCGATCGTCTTCACGGTCGAGCGCGAGGGCGGGGACAAGCCGGTGTGCGTGGCGGAATCGGTGTCGCGCTACTACCTCTGAGGCCGCTGGACCCGCGCCACCACCACCGAGCCCGACGCGATCCCCACCGAGCCCCACGCCATCCCCACCGAGCCCCGCTCCTGCCCTCCGAGCCCCGCCGCTCACCCCTGCCCCTTGGGCCCCCCGACCCCCACCATCCGCAACACCAGCCCCGCATACATCGCCCCCACCTCGTCCGGCGTCCAGGGCCCCCGCACGCTGAACCAGCGGGCCACGTCGATGCACAGGGACAGCACCGCCAGGGTCGTGCCCCGGACGTCGAGGACGTCGAACTCGCCCGAGGCGATGCCGTCCTCGATGATCCCGCGGACCTCGGCGTCGCACTGCCGCCGCAGGGCGACGATCTCCGCGCGGGCGTCCGGCCCGAGGGAGTCCAGCTCGTACTGCACGACCCGTGCCGTCGTACGGTGTCCGGCGTGCCAGCGGACGAAGGAGGCGACCGCGTCGGCCAGCCGGTCACCCGCGGTGCCGTCGCCGCGCGCGGCGGTGCGCAGGATGTCGAGGGCCTTCTCATGGCCGATCCGGCTGATCCGGTGGAGCAGTTCTTCCTTGGTCTTGTAGTGGATGTAGAGCGCGGCCGGGCTCATCCCGGCGCGGCCGGCGATGTCCCGGGTGGTGGTGGCGTGGTAGCCGCGCTCGGCGAAGGCGTCCACCGCGGCGATCAGCAGCCGCCGGGCCGCGTCGGGCGTGACCTCGGCCCACGACTCGTGCTCGCCGCCGGCCGTCTCCTCCGCCGTACTCATCGCTTCCTCGCCCCTCTCGCCGACCGGGGCACCACCATACAACCGAAGGTGAGCGAGCGCTTAGCAGGTGGGCGAGGCGGCCGGATCAGAGCTTCTCGAAGGGGTCGTGCTCGGCGAGCAGCTTCTCCAGCCGGGCCTGGTCGACCCGGCTGACGATCTGCCCGGCCTCCTGGCGGTCGCGGACCACCTTGGCGAGGGTGAAGGCGGAGGTGACGAGATAGAGAACGGCGATGCCCAGGAAGGCCCGGACCCAGGGGTCGGCCTCCAACTGGAAGATGCCGACGGCGGTGGCCCCGAGGGCGAGCGCGAAGGAGACGACGGCCTGACCGTGGAACGCCGCCGTGTTGTGCGGCTTGACGGGTGAGTCACTCATGGGGAACAGACTCGGCGAATGTGGCGCCGGCCACATCCGTCGCCGTACTCAGTCGGATACTCAGGTCCGCGCGCCGCCGTGCTCGCGTGCCCCCGCCCTACTATGTGCGCCATGGCCCGACCCCGTAAGCCTCTGCTGAGCACCGGACGGATCGTCGCGACCGCGCGGGACCTGGTGGACGCGGAGGGGCTCGCGGCGGTCTCCACCCGGCGGCTGGCCGCCGAACTCGGGGTGAGCGGGCCGTCCCTCTACAACCACTTCCGCACCAAGGACGAGATCCTGGAGGCGGTCGCCGACTCGGTCAGTGCACAGGTCGATCTGTCGATGTTCGAGGACGGCCGCGGCTGGCGGACCGCGCTGCACGACTGGGCGCTCTCCTACCGGGGCGCCCTGCGGGACCACCCCAACATCGTGCCGGTGCTGGCCAAGGGCCCCGGCCGCCGCCCGGCCTCGCTGCGCCTGGCGGACGTGGTCTACGGGGCGATGGTCGCCGCGGGCTGGCCCCCGGCGCACGCCACCTCGGTGGGCGCGGTGATGCGGTACTTCATCATGGGCGCGGCCCTGGGATCCTTCGCCGGGGGCTTCGTGGACGAGGAGAGCGCGTACGACCCCGACGCCTATCCGCATCTGGGGCAGGCGCATCTGCTGGCGGAGCGGCAGGAGACGGTGGACGAGCGGGCGTTCGAGGCGGGCCTGAACGCCCTGCTGGACGGGCTGGCGCTGCGCTTCGAGACGGTCGGTGGCGGCGGCGGCAGGGACGGCGATCGGGTGCCCGAGCAGGTCGCCGGGCGCCCCGGTCGTCCTGGTACTTCCGATCGTCCTGGTACTTCCGGTCGTCCCGGTCGTCCCTGAGATCGGGGACCGGACCGGACCGGGCCGGACCGGGCCGGTACGTCGACACTTCGGTGGGCGCCGAACCATCCGTGCCGCACCCTGGAGTCATGTCCACCACCCGTTCCGGATCCGCCAGGGATCCCCGTGCCCCGGGCCTCGCCGCGTTCGCCGCGCTGATCGCCGATGAGACCCGGGCGAGCGTGCTGCTCACGCTGCTCGACGGGCGGGCCTGGACCGCCGGGGAACTGGCCCGGCACGCCGGGGTCGCGGCCTCCACCCTGAGCGGGCATCTGGGAAAACTGGTGGCCGCCGGACTGCTGGCCGAGGAGCGGCAGGGGCGGCACCGGTATGTGCGGCTGGCCGACCCCGGGATCGCCCAGGTCGTGGAGGATCTGGCCGCGCGGGTGCGGGGTGGAGTGGTTCGGCGCGGCCGGGATCGCGCTCCCCCGCACCGGGCGGCGCCCCCTCGCCCGCGCCTGCCTCGACTGGACCGAACGCCGACCCCACCTCGGCGGGGTCGCGGGCGCCGCGCTGTGCGGCCACGCCCTGGAGACGGGCTGGTGCGAACGGATCGGCTCGGGCCGGGCCGTACGGGTCACCCCGCGCGGGGCGCGGGCGCTCTCCGGGCTCCTCGGCATCGACCCGGCCGCCCTGCGCTGACCCACGCCGCCACCAGGGGCCCCACGCCGCCACCACCCTTCCTCGCCCCGCCGTCCGAAAACCGCGAGCGCCTCCCCCGCACCCGTCCCTACGCTCAGGAGCATGATGAGCCACACCCCTGACAGCCCTGGTCGGGCCGTCCACCGTCGGGCCGGTGTGCCCGCCACCGCCGCCGCCGTGGTCACCGTCGTGCTGTGGGCCTCCGCGTTCGTGTCGATCCGCAGCGCGGGCGAGGTGTACTCGCCGGGCGCGCTGGCGCTGGGCCGGCTGGCGGCGGGCACCCTCGCGCTGGGCGCCTGGTGCCTCGTCCGGCGGGAGGGGTGGCCGCCACGGGCGGCGTGGCCCGGCATCGCGATATCCGGGGTGCTGTGGTTCGGGGTCTACATGGTCGTCCTGAACTGGGCCGAGCAGCAGGTCGACGCCGGGACCGCCGCGCTGGTGGTGAACACCGGGCCGCTGCTGATCGCGCTGCTCGGCGCCCGGCTGCTCGGCGATCCGATGCCGCCGCGGCTGGTGGCGGGGCTCGCGGTGTCGTTCGCGGGGGCGGTGACCGTGGGGCTGTCGATGTCGGGCGGGGGCGGGTCGTCGGTGCTGGGGGTGGCGCTGTGCCTGATCGCGGCGGTGGCCTACGCGGGCGGGGTGGTCGCGCAGAAACCGGCGCTGGGGCATGCGAGCGTGCTCCAGGTGACGGCGTTCGGGTGCGCGGTGGGGACGGTGCTGTGTCTGCCGTTCTCCTGGCAACTGGTGACGGAGGCCGCGCACGCCCCGCTGTCGGCCACCCTCAACATGGTGTATCTCGGTCTCTTCCCGACCGCGCTGGCCTTCACCACCTGGGCGTACGCCCTGTCGCGGACCACGGCGAGCCGGATGGGCGCGACGACGTACGCGGTGCCCGCGCTGGTGGTGCTGATGTCGTGGCTGACGCTGGGCGAGGTACCGGGGGTGCTCACGCTGATGGGCGGGGGGCTGTGTCTGCTGGGGGTGGCGGTGTCGCGGTCGCGGGCCGGGGCCGGGGGGAGGGCGGCCGATACGGCGACGGGACCGGGCCGGGGAAGCGCGGCCGATACGGCGACGGAACCAGACCAGGGAAGCGCAGCCGATACGGCGACGGGACCGGGCGCCGCCGCGAAGGAGTCACTGCGGCCGTGAGAGCCCGGTCCGCCGCCGGAGGCTCCGGCCCCCCTCAGAACGTCACCACCGCCCGCCCGCCCCGGCCCGCCAGCATCGCGTCGAACGCGGCCGGGATGTCCTCCAGGCCGATGCGATCGGTGACCAGCGACGACAGGTCCAGGCGGCCCGCGCGGACATGGTCGGCGAGGACCGGCAGGTCGGTACGGGGATCGCAGTTGCCGTAGACGCAGCCGGAGAGGGTGCGGCCCCAGTGGAAGAGTTCCAGGGCGTGGAAGGTGACCCGCTCATCGGTGCCGCCGATGCCGACGACCGTGGTCCGGCCGCCGCGCCGGGTGGACTCCCAGGCGGTGCGGATGCTGACCGCCCGCCCCACGCACTCCACCGCCACGTCCACGCCCTCCCCGCCGGTCAGGGCGCGGATCTCGCGGGCGGTGCGCTCCGAGGCGGTCACGTAGTCGGTCGCGCCCGCCGCCCGTGCCAGTTCCTCCTTCGCCGGGGAGACATCCACCGCGACGATCCGGGCCGCGCCCGCGATCCGCGCCGCCTGGAGCGCGGCCAGCCCCACCCCGCCCGCGCCGAACACGGCGACCGTCTCGCCGGGCGCCACCTTCGCCGCGTGGTGGACGGCCCCGTAGCCGGTCAGGACCGCGCAGCCGAGCAGGGCCGCGTCGGTGAGGGGGATGCCCTCGGGCAGCGGCAGGACGCAGGAGCGGGGGACGACGGTCTCCTCGGCGAACGCGGCCACGTTCAGGCCGGGATGCAGGGCGGTGCCGGAGAGCGTGCGGGCGTGGACACCGGCCGCGCCGTTCATCGCGTTGCCGCACAGCCACACCTCGCCCCGCCCGCACGCCGGGCAACTCCCGCAGGACGGGGCCCAGTTGAGGACCACCGGGTCACCGGGGGCGAGGTCGGTGACGCCCTCCCCCACCGACTCCACCGTGCCGGCGCCCTCATGGCCGAGGATCGCCGGGACCGGGATGCGCAGGGTGCCGTCGGACAGCGACAGATCCGAGTGGCACACCCCGGCGGCGGCGAGCCGCACCCGGACCCGGCCGGGGCCAGGCTCGGGCAGTTCGACCCCGGTGATCTCCAGCGGGGCACCGACGGCGGGCAGCACGGCGGCACGGACGGTCCGTACGGTCATGAGGGGTGTCTCTCTCTTGGGGCTATCGGGACTCTCAGGGCTCTCGGGATTCTCGGGGCTATCGGGGCTATCGGGGCTATCGGGGCTATCGGGCCGGTGTCGGAGGGCGGCGCTCAGAACTGGAGCGACTTCGTCATGAGGTACTCCGCGAGACCGTGGACGCCCAGTTCCCGCCCCACCCCGGACTGCTTGTACCCGCCGAACGGGGCCAGCGGATTGAACCGGCCGCCGTTGATGTCGACCTGCCCGGTGTCCATGCGCCGGGCGAAGGCGACGGCCTCGGTCTCCTCGCCCGCCCAGACGGCACCGGCCAGCCCGTACACCGTGCCGTTGGCGATCCGCAGCGCGTCGGCCTCGTCCTCGTAGCGCAGGATGGACAGGACCGGGCCGAAGATCTCCTCCTGGGCGATGGTCATCTCCGGGGTGACCTCGGCGAAGACGGTGGGGCTCACGTAGAAGCCGCGCTCGCGGGGTGCCTCCGGGCCACCGGCGACCAGCCTGGCCCCCTCGGCGACGCCCTGCCGGATATAGCCGCGCACCCGCTCCCGCTGCCGGGCGCTGACCAGCGGGCCGATGCGCTCGGGGTACTTGGCGGCGGCCGTGGCGGCGAGAGCGACGGCCTCGTCGTACCGGTCGCGGTGGACCAGCATCCGGGTCCAGGCGCTGCACGTCTGGCCGGAGTTGGCCATGACGTTGGCGACCCCGACGTTGACCGCGCGGGCGAGATCGGCGCTCGGCAGGATCACATTGGCGGACTTGCCGCCCAGTTCCAGCGCCACCTTCTTGACCGCCGCGCCCGCGACGGCGCCGATGGTACGGCCGACGGCGGTGGAGCCGGTGAAGGAGACCAGATCGACGCCCGGATGCTCGGCCAGCGCCTGCCCGGCGACCGGGCCGAGCCCGGTGACCAGGTTGAACACCCCGGCCGGTACCCCCGCCTCGTGGACCGCCGCCGCGAACAGCCGGGCGGTGAGCGGGGTGTCCTCGGCGGGCTTGAGCACCACCGTGCAGCCCGCCGCCAGCGCGGGGGCCACCTTGGCGACGATCTGGTGCAGTGGGTAGTTCCAGGGAGTGATCGCGCCGACCACCCCGACCGGCTCCAGATGCACCACCGAGGTACCGGCCTTCTCCTCGAAGGAGTGGGTGGCGGCCAGTTCGGCGTACGAGGCGGCGACCGTGATCGGCATGGCGGTGTGGACCGACCGGGCGAAGGCGGGCGGGGCGCCCAGTTCGGCGGTGACGGTCGCGGCGATCTCGTCCTGACGGGCGGTGAGGGCATCGACCAGCGCGGCGAGCCGGGCGGCGCGCGCGGCGGGCGGGGTCGCCGCCCAGACCGGGAGCGCTGCGCGGGCGGCCCGGACGGCGGTGTCGACATCCTCGACGCCGCCCGCCGGGACCCGGGCGAGGAGTTGCTCGTCGGCCGGGTTCACCACATCGATGAGTCCGGTTCCGACGGCCGGACGCCAGCCGCCGTCGATATACAGCCCGTCCGTCCCGTCCATCCCGTCCATCCCGTCCATCTGGTCCCTGCCGTCCCTCCCGCACGTCCCGTCCGTCCCGTCCGTCCCACCCTGGGCCGTGCCGCGCATGTTCCGCCTCCCGAACCGGCGGCGTCACCCGGCGCCGCGCCACCGCTCAAACTAGCGGCGATAGTTTTGCCACGCCAGGGCCGTCGGCGGCACGTGACCCATGCCTCGGAGCGCCCGGGTTCCGGGGGCTCAGAAGTCCGCGGTCACCCGGTCGTCCACCCGCCCCACCGACTCCTGCCCGAACCGCTTCTCGTAGTCGCGGCGGATCTCCTCGATCGCCCGGTCGGCGGTGACCGCCGCGGTGACCGGGTACAGCAGCAGCAACTCGTACGACCGCTCCTTCACGATCGTGCCGGTGACGTCCCGCCACTGGCCCCGGCCGCTCTGCACGGTGAGGCCGTCGGGGAAGGACGGGGTGACCTCGTGGTCGATGAACGCCAGGAACTGCCGGTCGGTGACCGCCGGTCCGCCGGAGCGCACGGTGCCGAAGTACAGCCGGGTCTCGGCGAACGGTTCACCGCGCACCGGGGCGGCGGGCACAGGGGTGGTGGAACCGGGCGCGGTGGGACCCGGCGCGGCGGGCACCGGGGCCGTGGGGCCCGGGGAGCCGTCGAGGGTGGCGTAGGCGGCGGTGGCGGCGGTGGGGGCGGCCACCGCGAGCAGCGCGGCGACGGTGACGAGGGCGGCCCGGGGGCGGGTCGGCTGGAGTGTCATGCCCCTCACCTACCCTCACCGGTCAGGTACGGGAGTTGGGGCTGCGTCACCGCCCGGTCGGCCTCCGCCGGGTCGGCTTCCGCAGGGTCGGCTTCCCTCGGGTCGGGCTCCGCCCGGTCAGGCTCCGCCGGGTCCGGTCGGCGGGGGCGGGGGCCGGTTCGCGCGCCGGGGAGCGGAGCGCCACCCCGGCCGACAGCAGAAGCAGTCCGCCCAGCAGCACGAACGGCGCGGCGACGCCCGCCACCCCGGCGACCAGACCGGCTCCGGCGGGCGCGGCGACCTGGCCGAGGCGGTTGCCGGTGAGCCGGAGGGCGAGGGCGGTGGAGCGGGCGCCCTCGGGGGCCGCCCGGACGACCGTCGTCATGGACAGCGGCTGTCCGACGCCGAGGCAGAAGCCCAGCGCGGCCAGCAGCACGGCCAGCGCCCACACCGGCATCGGCAGCGCGATCCCGGCGCAGAGCAGCGCGGCGAGCAGACAGGTGGAGGTGAGCAGGAGGGTGCGGCCCAGCCGGAGCAGCGGGGTGAGGACGAGGCGGCAGGCGATGGTGGCCGCCGCGCGGAGACTGAGCAGCAGCCCGACGACGGAGGGCGCGATGCCCCGCTCCTCGCCGACCACCGGGAGGTAGGCGGTGAGGACATCGGTCGCGGAGAGCACGGAGAGGCTGATCAGGATGCCCGCCGGGACGCCCCGGGCGCCCAGGATGCGCCGCACCGGCACCCGGTCGCCGCTCCGGGCGCGGGCCCCGAGGACCGTACGGTCCTCTATCCGCCACAGGGAGGTGAAGGCCGCGGCGGCGCCCGCGCCCGCGACCAGCAGGGCGAGGGCGCTGGTGGCGGCCAGGTCGCCGTGGCCGCCGATCAGCGCGCCCGCGGCGATCGGGCCGATGAGTTGGCCGAGGGAGGCGCCGATGGTGAAGTGGCCGAAGTTGCGGTCCTGTTCGTGCGGGGCGGACCGGCGGGCCACCAGGGACTGGGCGCCGATGACGAAGGCGAGATGGCCGAGGCCCATGACCCCGCTCCACACCGCCATCGCCGCCAGGGAGTCCGCGCGTCCGCCGAGCACACAGCCCGCCGCGATCAGGACGACCCCGGCGGGCAGCAGCGGGGCGCACCGCCCGTGATCGGTACGGCGGCCCAGGGGGACGGCGGCGAACAGCGGGAGCAGGGCGTAGGCCCCGGCGATGATCCCGACGGCCCGTTCGTCGGCGCCGAGGGCGAGGGCCCGGTAGGAGACGGCGGGCCGGGCCATCGACACCGCCGCCTGGGCGAAGGTGAAGGCGATGACGAGCCGAAGCAGCCAGCCGCGGTTACCGCCGGGCCTCACACGCACGGAACGGTCCTCCTCCGGGGCGCCGGGGCGCCGGGGCGGCTCAGATGATGCCGAACAGGATGGCGGATCCGAGCACCACCAGGGAGGTGAGGGCCGCCCACTTCACCACGAACCGGGTGTGGTCGCCGAAGTCGACCTTCGCCATGCCGACGAGCACGTAGACGGCCGGGACCAGCGGGCTGGACATGTGCAGGGGCTGACCGACGAGGGAGGCGCGGGCCATCTCGACCGGGCTGACGCCATGGGCCGCGCCCGCCTCGGCGAGGACCGGCAGGACACCGAAGTAGAAGCCGTCGTTGGACATGAAGTAGGTGAGCGGCAGGCTGAGCAGTCCGGCGACGATGCCCATGTGCGGGCCCATGCCGGCGGGGATGATGTCGACCAGCCAGTTCGCCATGGAGTCGACCATGCCGGTGCCCTGGAGGACGCCGGTGAAGACGGCCGCGGCGAAGACCATGCCGGAGACGTTGAGGACGTTGTCGGCGTGGGCGGCGAGCCGCGCCCTCTGGTCGGGGATGCGGGGGAAGTTCACGGTGAGCGCGAGCGCGGCGCCGAGCAGGAACAGCACCGGGATCGGCAGCAGCTCCATGATCATGGCGGTCAGCAGCGTCGCGGTGAGCAGCACGTTGAACCAGAGGAGCTTGGGACGCAGGGTGGGGCGGTTGGGGTCGAGCCCTTGGAAGTCGTCGTCATCGTCGGCATCGGCATCGGCGGCGCCCGCGCTCCCGGCCTTGCGGAGATCGGCCTTCCCGGACCCGGACCCAGAGCCGGAGCCACTGCCGGCACCGGCACCGGCACCGGAGCCCACGAGCACCGTCTCCTTCTCGTCCACCGGGTCCTGGAGGACCTCGTCCAGGGTGAGCACCCCGAGCCGCTTGCGCTCGCGCAGTCCGAGGAAGTACGAGAGGACGATCACGAAGAGCAGGCCGACGGCGAGGGCCGGGATCATCGGGACGAAGATGTCGCTGGCGTCCAGCTTGAGCGCGGTGGCGGCGCGGGCGGTGGGGCCGCCCCAGGGGAGGGTGTTCATCACGCCGTTGGCGGTGGCGGCGACACCGGTCATCACGACCAGGCTCATCTTCAGCCGCTTGTAGAGCGGGTACATCGCCGAGACGGTGATCATGAAGGTGGTGGAGCCGTCGCCGTCCAGCGACACGATCGCGGCGAGCAGGGCCGTACCGACGACGATCCGCATGGGGTCGGCCTTGGCGAACTTCAGGATGGCCTTGACGACCGGGTCGAAGAGCCCGACGTCGATCATCAGTCCGAAGTAGACGATGGCGAACATCAGCATCGCCGCCGTGGGCGCGAGACTGGAGACACCGTCGATGACGTAGTCGCCCAGTTCGGCGCCCTTGCCGACGAACACGCAGAAGAGCGCGGGGATCAGCACGAGCGCCGCGATGGGCGACATCTTCTTCAGCATGATCAGGACCAGGAAGGTCGCGATCATGGCGAAGCCGAGGATGGTCAGCATATGTGTGGATACCTAACGTTCGCCCTTGAACTCCCACCAGGGCCGGCGGTGCGATGACGTTAGGTCCGCCCGATCCGCGTTAACAAGATGTTGACGTGCGAGCAATAAGCGCAAAACTCCAGGTCACAGCTTTGCTCAGGTCAGCCGGGGCGGTCTCGGAGCAACCGGGACGGTCTCAGTTCAGCCAGGTCGGCCTCGGGTCAGCCGGGGCGGTCCCGGGTCACTCGGATCCGTCGAGCACCCGCCCCAGATACGCCCGCAGCAGTTCCCGCATCTCCTCGATGATCCCGGCGTCGCCCTTGGGGTCGACGCGGAAGGCCAGATGGACCAGGGTGTCGGCGGTCTCGACGGCGACCAGGAAGGTACGGCGGAGGCGGTCGTCGGGGCGGCGGCCGAGGTGACCGGCGAGGAGTTCGGTGAGCCGGTCGGCGACCCGGTGGTTGGGTTCGTCGTGGCGGGAGCCGACGGGGATCTGATTGCCGAAGTCCACCAGGGAGAACCCGGGCGCGGTGCGCTTCATGGCGAGGTACTCGTCCAGTACGGCGTCCAGCGCCCGCCGCCAGCCGCCGCCGTCCAGGGCGTCGAGCCGTCTGCGCACCCGCTCGGTGTACCGCTCCAGATTGCGCTGGGCGAGGGCGTCGGCCATCGCGCGCTTGTTGCCGAAGAAGCGGTAGACCGACCCGATGGGGACTCCGGCGCGCTGGGCGACGGCCCGGGTGCTCAGGGCGTCGTAGCCCACCTCGTCGAGGAGAGCGGCGCAGGCGTCGAGGATCCGGGTCAGCCGCTCGGCGCTGCGCCGCTGCACGGGGGCGCGGCGGAGCGTGGTCGTCGCATCAGGCACGGGCATCATGATGCCTCCCCACCGGTCCGGGGTGAAGCGGGCCTCCTCCGGAGCCGGACCGGACGCCCCCGGGGCCACACTCCTGACTCCCGGCACCTGATTCCTGACTCCCGGCACCTGGCACCCGGCACCACGGGCCCGGAGCCGCCCGCCATCCGCCATGGCCTGCCCCCGGAACCGGACACCACCCGGCCCGGCAGAACCTCGCCGCCCCCGCCCCCGCCCCTACGGCGACACTCCGGGCCCAGGTTCGGAGACCGTGACATCGGCGGTGGACTCCACCGGGTCGCCGTCGTCGGCCCAGGCGGTGCCGTCGTCGGCGTAGAGCCGGACGGTGATGTGGTGGGTGCCGCGGTCCATCAGACCGGCGGCCAGACGGTGGCGGGGGGTGCGCAGATCGACGACCGGGCGGCCGTCGATGAACAGCCGGGCCACCCCGCGCCCGGCGACGGCCTCCGGCTCCGTGCCGACCGGCGAGAAGGTGAAGCCGGTGACGGTCAGCCGAACCTCCCAGCCCTGTCCCTCGCCGACCGGCTGCACCTCGATGCCGACCTCGGGGGCGTCGCCCCGGTCGATCTCCCGCAGATGCGAGCCGTCCTCGTCGGTGTCCTCCAGCACCTTGCCCACCGGATACGTCCGGTCGGTGGCGCGCTCCTGGTCACCGCCGGAGCCACCGCCGGAGTCGCAGCCGGCGGCTCCGGCCAGCAGCAGGACACCGACCGCGAGCACCGCGCAAGCCCCCCGTCTCCACGTCATACGGGCGAGCGTAGAACAGCGGTGCGACACCTTGAATCCACCTGTGGGCGGGTTCCCCCGCCCGGCCGTAGTCCCTTCAGAGGACATCCGGCCCGCCACCCCCCTACGGCAGGCGTAGCCCCCCGGTAGGCACCGGCGACATCCGCCCGAAGGAACCCCCGAACGCCACCACGCCCCCAACCTCCCTCCCCCTCCCCGTCCCCCCTCTCCTCCCCCCTCCCTCCCCCTCCTGCCTCTTGCGCCCACCCACCCCTTCTTCCTATGGTGAGATCTATTCCTATGCTTCACTATAGGAATAGATGCTCGCATCAGGAACGCAGGGCTGCCAAGGAGCTGGGAACATGAGTGCGGACGCGCGCAAGACGGCCGAATCGCTGGCCTATCTCTCCGGGTTCGGGAACGAGCACAGTTCGGAGGCGGCGCCCGGCGCGCTGCCCGTCGGCCGCAACTCGCCCCAGCGGGCCCCGCTCGGGCTCTACCCGGAGCAGCTCAGCGGCACCGCCTTCACCGAGCCCCGGGCCCACAACCGCCGCTCCTGGCTGTACCGGATCCGCCCGTCGGCCGCCCACCCCGCCTTCACCCGCACCCGCAACGGGGCGCTGCGCACCGCCCCCTTCACCCAGACCCCGCCCGACCCCAACCGGCTGCGCTGGAACCCGCTGCCCGCGCCGGAGGCCGGGACGGACTTCGTGGCCGGACTGTGGACGCTGGGCGGCAACGGCGATGTCACCCAGCGCACCGGTATGGCCGTGCACCTCTACCACGCCACCGCATCGATGGAGCGGGTGTTCAGCGATGCGGACGGCGAGCTGCTGATCGTCCCCGAGCACGGCGGGCTGCTGCTGCGCACCGAGTTCGGGCTGCTGCACGCCGAGCCGGGCCAGGTCGCGCTGATCCCGCGCGGGGTCCGCTTCCGGGTGGAACTGCTGGACGACTCGGCGCGCGGCTACATCTGCGAGAACTACGGCTCCCCGTTCATCCTCCCCGACCTGGGCCCGATCGGCGCCAACGGCCTGGCGAACGCCCGCGACTTCCTGGCCCCGGTCGCCGCGTACGAGGATGTCGAGGGCCCGGTGGAGGTGGTCAACAAGTACTGCGGCAACCTCTGGACCGCGACCTACGACCACTCCCCCCTCGATGTCGTCGCCTGGCACGGCAACCTCACCCCGTACGTATACGATCTGCGCCGCTTCAATGTCATCGGCTCCATCTCGTACGACCACCCGGACCCGTCGATCTTCACGGTGCTGACCTCGCCGTCCGACACCCCGGGACTCGCGGGGGTCGACTTCGTGGTCTTCGCGCCGCGCTGGCTGGTCGGCGAGGACACCTTCCGGCCGCCGTACTTCCACCGCAATGTGATGAGCGAGTACATGGGCCTGATCGACGGCGCCTACGACGCCAAGGCGGAGGGGTTCGTGCCGGGCGGCGGCTCGCTGCACAACATGATGTCGGCGCACGGCCCGGACCGGGAGACCTTCGACCGGGCGAGCGCGGCCGAGCTGAGGCCGCAGAAGATCGATGACGGGCTGGCGTTCATGTTCGAGACCCGCTGGCCGGTGACCCTCACCCCGCAGGCCGCGGGCGCCGACCACCTCCAGCAGGGCTACGACGAGGTGTGGCAGGGCCTCGAACGCCACTTCCGCCCGTTGCACTGATCGCGTACGACCGGTACGGATAGGCCCGTGAGTTCCTTCGCCCCAGACTCGATCGTCCTCAACCGCAAGCTGCCGCTGTGGTACCAGGTGTCGCAGTCGCTGCGCGCCTCCATACTCGGCCGCTCGGCCCGGGACCCGCTGCGGCTGCCCACCGAGGAGCAACTGGCCGAGCACTACGGCGTCAGCGTGCTCACCATGCGGCAGGCGCTGAAGGAACTGGAGGACGAGGGCCTGATCACCCGGCACCGGCGCCGGGGCACCTTCATCGAACCGGACGCGACCCGTGCCCCGGTCCGGCTGCTGGGCTCGGTGGACGCCATCGTGGCCCAGCAGTCCGGGATGACGGCGGAACTGCTGGAGCACGGGCCGGTGCCGGTGCCGGCCGAGTTCGCCGAGTACTTCCCCGGTCTGCCGGAGGCGATGACGTACCACCGGCTGCGCAGCGACGAGAAGACCGGCGAGCCCACCAACCACGCCCGCAACTACGTCCGCCCCGAGATCGCCGCCCGGATCGACCCCGAGGAACTGATCCGCCAGCCCATGACCAAGGTGCTGCGGGATGCGGTCGGCGCGGACATCAGCCGCATCACCGACACCGTCCAGGCCCGGCTGGCGGACCCGGAGACGGCCCGCCTCCTCCGCGTCCCCCTCCTCAGCCCGATCCTGCACTACACCGGCATCACCTACGACACCACCGGCCGCCCCCTGGACGTAGCCGTCATCCACTACCGGGGCGACCGCTTCTCCTTCTCGGTAACCCTCGACGCCACGTAGCCCCTACGGGGGTCAGCCGGGTTCGCGCGGGGCGCCGGGTTCGCGCGGGGCGCCAGGTTCGCGCGGGGCGCCAGGTTCGCGCGGGGCGCCAGGTTCGCGCGGGGCGCCAGGTTCGCGCGGGGCGCCAGGTTCGCGCGGGGCGCAGGGTTCGGTGCGTACCCGGATCCGTGGGTGCCAGGTTCGGTGGGGCGCAGGCTTCGGCGGGGGCCCAGGGTGCCGAGTCAGGGGCGCGGGGAACTGCGCGATCAACCCCCACACACCCGCACCCAACCCCCAGCCCCAGCCCTCCCCCACCCTCCAGGGGCGCGGGGAACTGCGCAAAAAGCGACCACCGCCCCGCACCCCACCACACCCCACCACCCCCAACCACCCCCACCCCGAACCGCCCCACCCCCACCCCTCCCCCCGTCGTACGATGCGGAGCGTGCCGCACGACGCCGCCGACGACGCTCCGCCGCTCGCGGACCTCATGCCGTGGTCCGTCGCACCGCCGCGCCTGGGGCGGGGCTGGCCGGCGGCCCCCGACCCGGCATCCCTCAAGGCCCGTTGGGACGCGCTGCTCAAGGCGCGGGGCCCGGACCGCGAGGCCCTGTTCGAGCCCACCCGCGCCCGCACCCCGCACTCCGCGGTGGGACAGCTCCCCGGCCACCCCGGCGGAGCCACCGGCACCGAGCCCCTCGCCCGCGCCGAGGGCCCCTGCCCGGAACCCGTCCGCGCCCTGGCCGCGCCCTTCGACGAGCAGTGGCTGATCCCGGATCAGCGACTGCTCGACGCGGCCCGCCCGGAGCTGTGGCGGGTCGCCGACGACCGCCAGGTCTTCGTCACCGAGACTCCCGGCGGCCCCGGCCCGCGGCTGCTGGCGACCACCCTGTTCCCCTTGCTCCGCCCCGGCCGGGTGCGCCCCCTCTTCCGCCGCCCCGGCGGCCGGGAGCCCAATCTGGCGCCGGGCCTGACGGAGTATCTGGGTGCACGGCTCGGCGGCGCGGCGCAGGCCCCGGAGCCGCTGGACGTGCTGGCCTGGATCCTGAGCGCGGTCCGCGCCGATCTCACCGTCCCGCTCACCGCGGACCCCGCGCGCTGGGCGCTCGGCGTGGCGTCGGGCCGCCGCGCGCTGTGGCTGATGCGCCGGGACGGCGAGCGCCCCAAACTCCCCGGCGGACGCCGCCCGTACGTCCGCGCCCCGCTGCCCGACCGCCCCGGTGAGCTGCGCTACGACCGCGAGGAGGAGGCGCTGTACCTCGGGGAGGGCCGGATCTCGCCGGTACCGGTGGACGCCTGGGACTTCGAGGCGGGCGGGGTGCGGGTGCTGGAGGAGTGGTTCCTCGCCCGGACGGGTGAACCGGAGCCGGGCACCCTGGCCGCGATCCGCCCCGCGACCTGGCCGCAGACCTGGACATCGGAGCTGCTGGAACTGATCACGGTCCTGGCACTTCTCGCCGAACTCCCGCCGCTGCCCGACGCACCCGCGTCCTCCCCCGTCACGGCCGCCGAACTGCGCGCGGCGGGCGTCCTGCCGGTCCCGGCGTCGGCCCGCCGCCCGGCAACGGTCCTGGACACCCCCGAGGAGGGCCCCCAGGGGCAGCTCGCCCTGATCTGAGCGGCCTCAGGACCACCCGCAACGCCCGGCGAGCGAGGGCCTGCTCGAAACACCGCCTCCGGGCCGACCGGCCCGCTCCGCCCGGCGCACGCCGCCGCACGAGCCGGGCACAGGCACCGACGGGGCCATCTGCCCACCCCGGTGGGCCATCCGCCCGGCGTCGCTCTCCTCATCCTGCGTCCAGGGCATCGCCCAGGTGCGCTCGGCAGCGGCGGTCTCGTTCCCGGCGCAGATGCCGACCACCCGGGTGGACATGGCGACTCCGGCTCGGCCGTGACCGGGTAGGGGATGGCCCTGGGGGCTGGATCGGACCGCTGCCGCCGTTCCGTCGTCCCGCGGCCACCCGGGCGGGGATGCTGCCGGGACTGCTCACCCATGACGAGGAGCACACGGAGGACGAGGAGTACGGGGAGTACAAGGAGACGCTGGGTCTGTTCAGCTCAGCCAGCGCGCTGATCGCGGACCGCTGATCGCTGACCACAGCACTGCACGATCTCTGCTGAACAGGGAGGGAAGCCGGAAGAGGGAGGGTGATACGCCGCTGACGCCGCCCGTGGGGAGTCGGGGGGCGTCAGACCGGAAGGGACGAGGGCGAGCGGGGGACGTCCGGGCGGACGCCGGGGGTGCTCAGCGTCCGCCGAACAGGGAGCGGCGCAGTCGGCGCAGAGGTGCGAAGAGCGAGACGCGCCGGACACGGGCGCCCCGGGAGGTCTGGTCCTGCGTGGTGTCACGCGCGGTCAGCTCCCGCATCAGCGAGGTGGCCTCGGCTGTCTCTCGCTGTGGCACGGCGGGACCCGCCAGCACCGACAGGTGGCGGTCGAGGCGCGAACTGGTCGCGCTGCTCCCGCAGGTGATCGCAGGGACCCTTGCCCTGCTGCGCACTGTTATCTGATCCATGTCACTCCCCACCCGTACGAGTCCACCCGGCCCAGGCAGGCTAACCCTATCGCCCCCTCGGGGCACTCGTGTATCGCGGTCACAGGATTCACCTTTCCCATAAGGGTGTTGACGTACACGCTCTGATTACTCTCCGAATCCAACCGATTTCAGGGCGAGTTGGACAATGGGCTGGCCGGTGGGGTGCGGAGAGCCGCCGTCCGGTTCGACGGTCACGGCGAGTGACGAGGCGGTGGGGTCCAGGCCGGAGGCGGTGAGGGGCGTGTCGGCGCTGAACAGGCCCAGGGAGCGTGGTGGTGCGTCGGGGCGCATCAGCCACAGTTGATGCACTCGCCCGCTGAGGGGAGCGCCGTAACCGCTCAAGGTCACCACCGCGCGCCCCTCGGTGGCGGAGGCGATCACCCCGATCCCCCGGCCCCCGGCGTCCCGGCCGACGGCGGCGCGGGCGTCCGGGGCGGCCAGAACGTGGGCGATCTCACGTGTCTGCGCCCGCTCGGCGTCCAGCCGGTCCTGGGCGCGTCCGGCCTGCACCGCGAACAGCCCGGCGACGATCAGGGTCGCGGCGGCGGTCGCCGTGGTGAAGGGCATCAGCAGCGGGCGGCGGGATCGCTCCGGGGGTGGCCGGGTCCCCCAGACGTAGGACGGCAGCGACGGGGTGTGCGCCGGTGCGGGCTCCTGCGGAGTGCTTCGTACGGCGGCCAGGACGCGGGCGCGCAGCGCCTCGGGCGCCGGTTCGGTGGTGGTCCGGGCGAGCCGGACGGTGGCCTCGGTGAGCGCCCGCACCTCGGCGGCGCAGCGGGCGCAGCCGTTCAGATGCCGCTCGAAGCGGCGGCGTTCGCCGGGGTCGAGGGCGTCCAGGGCGTAGGGCGCGGCGAGCGAGTGGGGGGCCGTGCGGCGCGGCAGCCGGTCCAGCGCGCTCACGGGGTACCGTCCCCGAGGCACTGGCGCAGCCGGGTCAGGCCGTCGCGCATCCGGGTCTTGACGGTGCCGAGCGGTAGCGACAGCCGTTCGGCGACCTCGCGGTAGGTGTGGCCGTCGTAGTAGGCGAGGGTGACGGACTGGCGCTGGAGGTCGGTGAGCCGGTCCAGGCAGCGGCGCACGAGTTCCCGTTCCAGTCCGGCCTCGACCTCCTCGGCGACCTGGTCGAAGGCGGGTGCCGCCGCCGAGCGCTGGGCGTCGCGCCGCTCGCGCTCCCCGGCGGCGCGGGCGCTGCGCACCCGGTCGACGGCCCGGCGGTGGGCGACGGTGAGGATCCAGGACAGGGCGGAGCCGCGCGAGGGGTCGAACCGGGCGGCGGAGCACCAGAGTTCGAGCAGCACCTCCTGGGCCACCTCCTCCGCCTGCGCGGCGTCCCGTACCACCCGTTTCACCAGGCCGTACACCGGTCCGGACACCAGGTGGTACAGGTCCTCGAAGGCGCGCTGGTCACCGGCCGCCACCTTGAGGAGCAAGGTGTCCGCCGCCAGCCCGTCCCCCCTCGTCCTCGGCTCCGCCCGGCCGCAGCCCTCGGGCCGTCGTCGTCCGCGTACATCCGGTTTCCGCACCGCGCACCTCCGGAGACGGATACGGATCGGCGGGGCGAAAACGCGGGCGGAGGCGGGGGCAATCGGGAGCGCGGGGGCGGTGCGGGGTGGCGGACCGGTGTTCAGGGGGGCCTCATCCGCGGTGGGCTGAGCTAATTTTGGGGAGAAATCTGGCATGGCACGGCGGACGACCGAAGGGGGTGCGCCGGTGTCCGGACAGCCGGGCGGTGAGCGGGTGGTCGCGGACCGGTACCGGCTGCTGTCACCGCTGGGTGAGGGCGGCATGGGGACGGTGTGGCGGGCCCGGGACGAGGTGCTGCACCGGGAGGTCGCCGTCAAGGAGGTACGGGCCCCGGCGGGGCTGCCGGCCCCGGACGTGGGGCGGATGTACGCCCGGCTGGAGCGCGAGGCGTGGGCGGCGGCCCGGGTGGCGCACCGGAATGTGGTGACGGTGTACGACGTCGCCACCGAGGAGGGCCGCCCGTGGATCGTGATGGAGCTGGTCCGCGGGGTGTCGCTGGCCGAGACGCTTCAGGCGGAGGGGCCGATACCGCCGCAGCGGGCCGCGCTGATCGGGGCGGAGGTGCTGGCGGCGCTGCGCGCGGCGCACGGGGCGGGGGTGCTGCACCGGGATGTGAAGCCCGGCAATGTGCTGCTGTCCAACGACGGCCGGGTGGTGCTGACGGACTTCGGGATCGCGACGGTGGAGGGCAGTTCGGCGCTGACCATGACCGGTGAGGTCGTGGGGTCGCCGGAGTTCCTGGCGCCGGAGCGGGCGCTGGGCCGCACGCCGGGGCCGGAGTCGGACCTGTGGTCGCTGGGGGTGCTGCTGTACGCGGCGGTGGAGGGGGTCACGCCGTTCCGTCAGGACACCCCGCTGAGCACGCTGCGGGCGGTCGTGGACGAGGAGTTGCCGCCGCCGCGCCGGGCGGGTGCGCTGGCGCCGGTGATCGAGGGGCTGCTGCGCAAGGACCCGGCCGAGCGGCTGACGGCGGAGCGCGCGGAGCGGGATCTGCGGCTGGTGGGCGCGGGCGGCACGCCCCGGGCGGACCCCGTCCGGTCGTCGTCCACGGCACCGACGGTCGCCGCCGTGCCGCCGCTCCCGGATCCGACGCCGACCGGGCCCACGCACATCGGCCCCACCTCCGCCACCGCCGGCCCCGGCCCCACCCGGGACCGCCGTGCGCTCGCCTTCCTGGTCGCCGGGATCGCCGTGCTCGCGCTGGCCGTCGGCGGGCTGATGTACGCCCTGCTGGACGGGGGCGGGAGCGGGGGCGGCTCGGGCGGTACCGGTGGGGACAGCCCGGCGGCCTCGGCGCGGGCGTCGGACACGCCGAGCGAGGAGGACGAGCCGTCCGGCGGGGGTGCGCCGCCGCCGGAGGAGGAGTCCGCGAGCGGGTCGGGCAGTTCGGCGCCGCCGCAGTCGGTGGCCGTGACGGTGAGCGGGGCGCACACCGACTACGCGGGTGCCTGTCCGCCGGGGCGGGACGCGGCGCCGGTGTTCACGGCGGAGTTCACCGTGGGGCGGCTGCCGGCCGAGGTGGAGTACCGGTGGGTGGCGCGGGACGGCGAGGTCACCGACGAGGGCTGGCGGACGCTGTCGTTCCCGGCGGGCGGGGAGCGCACCCTGCGGGCGGGCGTGACGGTGACGACGTACGACGAGAGCGGGACGTATCGCAACGCGCTGGGGGTTCAGGTGCGGGAGCCGGTGGAGGTGACCTCGAACGCGGTGGAGTTCTCGGTGACCTGTGGGGCGGAGACCCCGTCGGACGGGGCCTCCGCCACTGCCGCACCGACGTCCTGAGGGAGGACGTGGCGGAGGGTCAGGTCGCGCTGTTCAGGACCGGGAGGTAGCCGCCGGACTGGCCGGCCGCGGTGGGGTGGTAGGACTCGCCGACATTGAGCCAGTTGACGCTGTGCAGCCAGGAGTTGCCGGAGCAGATCTCGTGGCCGGTGAAGGTGGTGCGGACATCGGCCCAGGTGAAGCCGTGATCGGCGACGCGCTTGGCGATGGTGCTGTTGAGGAGGTCGGAGGCGTCGTTGACGGCCTTGCGCTTGGTCTCCGACAGGCCCAGGCAGGACTGGCCGAGCAGATAGAAGCGGGGGTAGCCGAGGACCACGACCTGGGCGGCGGGGGCCTTGGAGCGGATCGTGGAGTACACGGTGTCGAGCTTGCCGGGGAGGGTGGAGGTGACGTACGCCCGCGCGGTGTTGATCCGGGAGATGCAGGCGCTGTCGGACTGGAGCACACAGGTCGTCATGACATCGGCGAAGCCGGCGTCGTTGCCGCCGACGCTGAGCGTGACGAGGCCGGTGGAGGCGCTGAGCGGGGTGAGCTGACTCGCCAGAACTTCATCCGTTCGGGCGCCCGAGCAGGCGGTGAAGTTGAACGACGAGGGTGAGTTGGCGGCGGCCCACAGGGACGGGTACGCCTTGGTGCTGCGCTTGCAGTCGCCGCTGGAGCCGATGTAGCTGCCGGCGCCGACCCCGGAGGAGTAGGAGTCGCCGAGCGCCACATAGCCGGTCGCGGCTGCTTCGGCGCCCTGCGCCGCGGTCGCCCCGGTGAGGGCGGCGCCGACGGCGAGGAGGAACGAGCTGACGAGTACGACAAGTCGGGAACGTCTCATGGAACCTCCCTTTAGCAGGATCTCTGCTGCAACAGGCATACCAACTACGCGCGTTGACTGGAAGTGTGCATGCCAAGAATTCCAGACATTCACCCGAGATCCACCACAACTCCTGACAGCTCTTCACCGCTTGATTACGTGCTCATGTCACGTTTGTTGACGGGTACTCAACACCCTTGATCTACGGGGATGGTTGGCACAGGCTGTACCGCAGCCCCCGGAGCGGAACGCAACGTTCCAGGGTTGTGCGCGCGAAGACGCGCGCGCCCCCCACAGCCGTGCGCCCCCAACAGGGGCGCGCGCGCCGCCAACAGGAGGACACCCTCGTCATGGCACACCTGCGCAGCACCAAGGTGAAGCTCGCCGCGATCACCACCATGACCACCGCGGCCCTCGTCGGCGGGCTCACCGCGATACCGGCCCAGGCCGCCCCGGCCAAGGGCACGGTCCTCGCGGCCGGCTCCCCCACCGCCGTCAAGGACAGCTACATCGTCACCCTGAAGAAGGACGCGGGCTTCAAGGCGTCCTCCAGCACCGGCAAGGGCCTGATCGGCGAGTACGGCGGCAAGGTCGACAAGACGTTCGGCTCCGCGCTGAACGGCTACACCGCCACCCTCTCCGCCGACGAGGCCGCCAGACTCGCCGCCGACCCGTCGGTGGCCGCCGTCGAGCAGAACCAGACCGTGAAGGTCGACGCCACCCAGACCAACGCCCCCTGGGGCCTGGACCGGATCGACCAGACCTCGCTGCCGCTGAACGGCACCTACACCTACCCGGACAGCGCGGGCGGCGGTGTCACCGCGTACGTCATCGACACCGGTGTGCGGATCACCCACCAGCAGATCGCCGGGCGGGCCAGCTATGGCTACGACGCGATCGACGGCGACACCGTCGCCGCGGACGGCAACGGCCACGGCACTCATGTGGCGACCACCATCGCGGGCACCACCTACGGCGTGGCCAAGGCCGCCCGGATCGTCGCGGTGCGGGTGCTGGACAACGGCGGCTCCGGCACCACCGCCGGGGTCATCGCGGGCGTCGACTGGGTGACCCGGAACCACTCCGGCCCCTCGGTCGCCAACCTGTCGCTGGGCGGCGGCGCCTCCACCACCCTGGACACCGCCGTGCGCAACTCCATCGCGTCCGGCGTCACCTACGCCATCGCGGCGGGCAACAGCAACCTCAACGCCGGGTCCTACTCGCCCGCGCGGGTCACCGAGGGCATCACGGTCGGCGCCACCACCAGCACCGACGCCCGCGCCAGCTACTCCAACTACGGCACGGTGCTGGACCTCTTCGCCCCCGGCTCCGCCATCACGGCCGGCTGGCACACCAGCGACACGGCGACCAGCACCATCTCCGGTACGTCGATGGCGACCCCGCATGTGGCGGGCGCCGCGGCGATCTACCTCGCCGGCCACCCCGGCTCCACGCCCGCCCAGGTGGCCACGGCGCTGGTGAACGGCTCCACCCCGAGCACGGTGACCAACCCCGGCACCGGGTCCCCGAACCGGCTGCTGAAGATCGTCCCGTAAGCGGGGCCGGGGCGATGCGCCCCGTGCGCCCGGTATGACCGGCGGGTTCCCCGGAGCGGCTCACGCCGCCTCGGGGAGCCCGCTCCCGCACGCCCCGGTGACCGGGCTCCGCATCTTGACGGCCGCCCGAGCGCTGCGCGACATTGAAGCCCGGCATCCGGCGCTTCGGGGGGCAAAGTCGCCAATGCAGGGCTTACACAGCGAGACGACCGCAACAGACATAGCAGATACAGCAGACGCATCGGCCGCAACCGTGGCATCAGGGCCGGGGAGGGACCTGTCGCCGCTGCTCGCCGGTGCCGCCACCGCCGTCGCGGTGATCGGTGCCGCACTGGCGCTCACCGGCTCCGATTCCCCCCTGCGCGCGCCGTTCACGCTGTTCTTCCTGCTCGCCGCCCCGGCCGCGGCGATCGGCGCCGCGCTGTCCGGGCTCGATCCGTTCGCCCGGGTGGTCGCCTCGCTGGCGGGCGCGGTCGTCGTCGACATGCTGATCGCCCAGACGATGCTGGCCCTGCACCGCTGGTCGGCGGCCGGGGGGACCGCGGCCGTCTCGGCGTTCGGCGCCGGCACCCTGCTGCTGGTGCTGATGGTCCGGCGCAGACGGATCCGCGCGGTGAGAGGACGGGAATCCTGACGTGGACATCGATGTGTACCGCCCGGGTGAGCTGACCGCCGCCGACCGCGCGGCCTGGACCGCGCTCCAGGCGCAGGCGCCGCTGCACGGCTCGGTGGAGCTGGCCAATCCGTTCCTCGCCCCCGAGTTCGCGCTCGCGGTCGGCCGGTGCAGACGGGGGGTGCGCATCGCGGTGGTCCGCGACGGCGGCGAGCCGGTCGCCTACTTCCCGTTCCAGCGCACGGCGGCGGGCGTCGGCCGGGCCATCGGGCTCGGGGTGTCCGACGCGCAGGGCGTGGTGCACCGGCCGGGGTTCACCTGGGACGCCCGGGAACTGCTGCGGGCCTGCGGGCTCGCGGTGTTCGAGTACGACCATCTGGTGGCGGGCCAGCGGCCGTTCGAGACCCAGGTCTCCGGCGTCCACCCGTCCCCGGTCATCGATCTGGACCAGGGCTTCGACGCGTATCTGGCGGGGCTGAGGGACCGGTCGCCGAAGTTCACCCGCTCCACCCTCGCCAAGGAGCGCAAGCTCGGGCGGGAGGCGGGCGGGGTGCAGTACGTCCATGACGAGCGCGATCCGGCGGTGCTGCGCACGCTGATGGCGTGGAAGTCGGCGCAGTACCGCAGGACCGGCCGCAGCGACCGGTTCACCCAGGAGTGGATCATCCGGCTGGTGCAGCAGCTCTTCCACACCCGCTCGGCGCCCTTCGGCGGGCTCCTCTCGGTGCTCTACGCCGGGGACCGGCCGGTCGCCGCGCACTTCGGGCCGCGGACCGGGCAGGTGCTGGCCTGCTGGTTCCCGGCGTACGACCCGGCGTTCGCGAGGTACTCGCCGGGGCTGGTGCTGCATCTGCGGATGGCGGAAGGGGCGGCGGCCGAGGGGATCGCCCAGCTGGACCTCGGCCGGGGCCAGAAGCAGTACAAGGACTCCCTGAAGACCCGGGACATCCAGGTGTCGGAGGGGTGGGTGACCCGGCGTCACCCGGTGGCGGTCGGACATCGGGCCCGGCGTGCGCCGGTGCGGGCACTGCGCAACGCGGTGGTGACCCGGCCGGAGCTGTTCGAACCCGCCGATCGTCTGCTGAAGCGGCTGGGAAAGATCAGGTCAAAGTAAGCCAAAGGTGAGACCTGGTGTAGGTCTTCCATAAATACTCAATCACCAATACCGTCGTACAACTCACCCGCACCGGACCATCACCCCGGGATCCAGGGGAGGGCTCAGGGCCCCCGGGAGATACCGGAGCGGGAGCGCGGCAGGGGGGTGCCGTGTCCGGGGGCCGTCACGGTCACCGGGCCGAGCCGCGCGACCGGCTGCGGCCATGCTGTTCATCCATGGGGCATCCGGCGTTCCGCCAGCTCACCCGGGGTCACGGAGCGTCAGCCGCGCTGTGCCCTGGGTGAGAACCCCCCTTTCGAACCGGATACAGAGCCGGGCTGCCCGGGGGCGGGCGGTCCACCGGACGAGAGGGACCGGACCCATGAGTTCTGTACTGCACCCGCTGAGCACGGGTGACGATCCATCCATAACGAGGGCCACCACCACGGCCGTCCCGCACGCCACCACGACCGCCACCGCGCACACCACCACGACCGCCACCCCGCACGCCACCGCGACCGCCGCCGCGCAGGGCGTCTCCGCCGCTCGCGCCTACCGGCCGATCTCCTCCCATCTGGCGATCACCCCACCGGTGAGTGTGGTGATCCCCGCCATGAACGAGGCGGAGAACCTCCCCTATGTCTTCAAGTCCCTGCCCGGCTGGATCCATGAGGTGGTCCTGGTCGACGGCAACTCCACCGACGCCACCGTCGACGTGGCCCGGGAGCTGTGGCCCGGGGTGCGGGTGGTCGAGCAGCGCGGCAAGGGCAAGGGGGACGCGCTGATCAGCGGGTTCGAGGCGTGCACCGGCGACATCATCGTGATGGTCGACGCGGACGGCTCGGCCGACGGCGGCGAGATCGTCTCGTATGTCTCCGCGCTGGTCTCCGGCGCCGACTTCGCCAAGGGCTCCCGGTTCGCCAACGGCGGCGGCACCGACGACATGACCTTTGTCCGCCGCCTCGGCAACCGCGCGCTGTGCGCGGTCGTCAACGGGAAGTTCGGCGCCCGCTACACCGATCTCTGCTACGGATACAACGCGTTCTGGCGGCACTGCCTCGACCGGATCGACCTCGACTGCACCGGCTTCGAGGTGGAGACCCTGATGAACATCCGGGTGGTCAAGGCGGGTCTGAAGGTCCAGGAGATCCCCAGCCACGAGTATCTGCGCATCCACGGCACCAGCAATCTGCGGGCCGTCCGGGACGGGCTGCGGGTGCTCAGAGTGATCCTGGCGGAGCGCTCCAACCGGCGGGCGCTGCGCCGCCGGGCCGTCCGCCGCCCCTCGCCGATGCTCGACGCGATCCGGGGAGAGGCGTCTTGAGCGGTCCCGGCGGCCCCGGCGCGGTCGTGGACCCGGCTCCCGTCGTGATCTCCGTGGTGATCTGCGTCTACACCGAGGACCGCTGGGAGGACATCCGCGCGGCGGTCGCCTCGGTACGGGCGCAGTCCCGGCCCGCGCTGGAGACGCTGCTGGTCGTGGACCACAACCCGGGGCTCCTGGAGCGGCTGGCCCGGGAGCACCGGGAGGCCGGTGGGGTGCGGGTGCTCGCCAACGCCGGTCCGCGCGGGCTGTCGGCGGGCCGCAACACCGGGATCGCCGCCGCCCGGGGCGAGGTGATCGCCTTCCTGGACGACGACGCCGTCGCCGAGCGGGACTGGCTGGCCAGCTTCGCCGCGCACTACGCCGACCCCCGGGTGATGGCGGTCGGCGGGCGCACCGAGCCGCTCTGGGCGTCCGGGCGGCGCCCGGTCTGGTTCCCGGAGGAGTTCGACTGGGTGGTGGGCTGCACCTACCGGGGCCAGCCCGGCGGGGTCGCCCGGGTGCGCAATGTCCTCGGCGGCAACGCCTCGTTCCGCCGTACCGCGTTCGACGCGGCGGGCGGCTTCGCCACCGGCATCGGCCGCGACGGCGACAGACGCCCGCTGGGCTGCGAGGAGACGGAACTGTGCATCCGGCTGGCGCACGCCGTGCCGGAGGCGGTGCTGCTCCTGGACGACCGGGCGGTGATCCACCACCGGGTGCCCGGGGTGCGCGAGCGGTTCGGCTACTTCCGCACCCGCACCTACGCCGAGGGCCTGTCGAAGGCGCTGGTGGCGCGCAGTGTCGGCGCCGCCAAGGGGCTGGAGTCCGAACGCCGGTACGCCACCCGGGTGCTGCCGTCCGGGGTGGCGCGCGGGCTGCGGGACGCGGTGCTGGCCCGGCCGGGCGGCGCCGGGCGCGCGGGCGCGATCGTCGCGGGCGTGCTGACCGCGGCCGGTGGGTACGTCGTCGGCAGCGTCCGCGCCCGGCGCGGGGGGACGGCGTTCGAGGCGGGGCGGATCGAGGGGGGCCCGATGAACGGGACGGACGCGATGGGCACGGCCGGGAGCCCAGAGGAGAGACCCGAGGCCGAGGGGGGCCCGATGAACGGGACGGACGCGATAGGCACGGCCGGGAGCCCGAAGGAGAGACCCGAGGCCGAGGGGGGCGGCTGTCGTGGCTGAGGTGCGCGTCCCGATCCTCATGTACCACTCCGTCGCCGCCGAGCCCAGCGAGAGCACCCACGCGCTGTCGGTGGCGCCGGAGGCGTTCGCCGCGCAGATGGGGCTGGTGGCCGGGCTGGGCATGACCCCGCTGACCACCGCCGAACTCGCCGGCCGGTGGCGCGAGGGCCGCCCGCTGCCGCCCCGGCCGGTGCTGATCACCTTCGACGACGGCTACGAGGGGGTGCACCGGCACGCCCTGCCGGTGCTCGTCCGGCACGGCTTCGCCGCCACCCTGTTCGTCTCCACCGGCTGGCTGCGCGGCCCCTACGACACCGGGGGCGGGCCGGACACCATGCTCGACTGGAAGCAGGTCCGGGCGCTGGCCGCCGCCGGGGTCGAGATCGGCGGCCACAGCCACAGCCACCCCCAGCTCGACCAGCTCGACGACGACGCCCTGCGCGCCGAACTGACCCGCTGCCGGGAGGTCGTCGCCGTCGAACTCGGCGCCCGGCCCGCCTCCTTCGCCTACCCGTACGGCTACTCCGACCGGCGGGTGCGCGAGGAGGTGCGGGCCTCCGGGTACGCCCAGGCGCTCGCCGTCGGCAACGCGCTCGCCGCCCGGCGGCAGGGCCCGTACGCGCTGCACCGGGTGACCGTGCGGCGCGGGACCGGGGCCGAGGAGTTCGAGCGGCTGCTCAGCGGCCGTGCCATCGCCCGCACCTTCGCCCGGGACCGCGCCCTGACCAAGGGGTACGCCCTGGTCCGCCGCGCCCGCCAGGTCCGCCGGAAGGCCACCCGAATCCGTGTCTGACACGACCACGACGACCACCACCGAGAGCACCGGGACCGGCGGCACCGCCGGGACGGCGACGGGAACACCGCCGCGCCGGCTGCGGCTGCCCGGTCTCGGCCGCTCCGGGGGCGGCAGCCCGCTGCTGCGCAACGCCTACGCCCTGATGCTCAACACCGGGATCTCCGCGGTGCTGGGCCTGAGCTTCTGGCTGGCCGCGGCCCGCTACTACGACGAGTCCTCGGTCGGGCAGGGCTCGGCCGCCATCGCCGCGATGAAGCTGCTGGCCGGGCTGACCGCGGTGACCCTCACCGGGGCGCTGGCCCGGTTCATCCCGATCGCCGGGGGCAGCACCGGGCGGCTGATCTTCCGCACCTACGCGGGCAGTTCGCTGATCGTGGCGGTGGCGGCCGGGGGGTTCCTGCTGACGCTGGACCTGTGGGGTCCGTCGTACCGCTTTCTGGACGGGCCGCTGCCCGCGCTGTTCTTCGTGGTGGCGGTCGTCGCCTGGAATCTGCTCACCCTTCAGGACGGGGTGCTGACCGGGCTGCGCAGCGCGACCTGGGTGCCGGTCGGCAACACCGTGTTCTCGGCGGTGAAGCTGGGGCTGCTGGTGGCGTTCGCGGTGGCGGTGCCCACCGCCGGGGTGTTCGTGTCCTGGGTGGTGGCCACCGCGTTCTCGGTGCTGCCGCTGGGCTGGCTGGTGTTCCGGCGGCTGGTGCCGCGCCATGTGCGGGCCACCGAGGGACGGCAGGGGCCGCCGTCCCTGCGGGAGGTGGGCCGCTTCCTGGCCGGGGACTACACCGGGTCGCTGTTCTCGCTGGCCGTGGTCTATCTGGTGCCGGTGATCGTCGCCGCGCAGGTCGCCTCGGCCGACAACGCGTACTTCTACATCACCACCACCATCGGCGGCACGGTCAATCTGCTCGCCATCAACATGGGCGCCTCGCTCACCGTGGAGGGCTCGCACGACCCGGCGCGGCTCGCCGCCAACACCCGGGCGGCGCTGCGGCGGATGGCCCGGATCATGCTGCCGGTCGCCGCCGTGCTGTTCGCCGGGGCGCCCTGGATCCTGTCGGTGTTCGGCGCCGGGTACGCGGACGCGGCGACCGGGCTGCTGCGCTGGTTCGCGGTGGGTGCGGTGCTGCGGGTGGTGATGGAGACCTACTTCGCGGTGCTGCGGGCGCAGAGCCGGACCGCCGGGCTGGCCTGGCTCCAGGGGCTGCTGTGCGCGTTGGTGCTGGGGCTGACGCTGGTGCTGCTGCCGAGGATGGGTCTGGTGGGCGCCGGGGTCGCCGAGATCAGCAGCCTCGCGGTGATCGTCGCCCTCGCCGCGCCCCGGCTGTACCGGACGATCCGGGCGACGCCGGGCGACGGCGGCGGCAGCGGCGGCAGTGGCAGCGGGGCGGGGGACGCGGTGGCGTCCGACGGCGACCTCGCCGACCTGGGCGCCGGGCGGGCGGGGCCGCGTGACCGGCGGCGGGGCCCCGCCTGGGCGCGGGACGCCGACACGCTCGCGCTGGGCATCCCGGCCGACTTCGACCATGTGGAGCGACGGCCGGACGTCCGGCCGGGGCCGGGGGCGGCGTCGGCGGGGGTGCCGGTGGTGCGGCCGGGGGCGGCGTCGGCGGGGGTGCCGGTGGTGCGGCCGGGGTCGGGGTCGGTGAGGGCGGCGGCGGGGGTGCCGGTGGTGCGGTCGGGGCCGGGGGCGGGGTCGGCGGGGGTGCCGGTGGTGCGGCCGGGGTCGGGGGCGGGGTCGGTGGGGGCGTCGGCGGGGGTGCCGGTGGTGCGGCCGGGGCCGGGGGCGGCGTCGGCGGGGGTGCCGGTGGTGCGGAGACCGGCGTGGGCGGTGGGGGCGGCTGTGGCGGCCGGGGCGGCGGAGACGCCGGGGGCTCGTGTCCCGTCCGGGGCGGTGGAGACGCCGGGGGCACCGGGGGCTTCTGTCCCGTCCGGGGCGCCGGAGACACCCGGGGCGTCCGCGTCGGCCGAGAAGGGCCCGCCCCGGCGTCGGCGTCCCCGCCCGCTGCTCCCCACCCGCGTCGGCGCGGCCCTCGGCGCTCTGCTGGCCGCCGCCCTGCTGCTGTACTGGGTGCCGGCCGCGCGGCTGGGCGAGAGCGATCTCGACGCGATGGGCGGGCTGGGGCTGATCTCGGTGCTGCCGGTGCCCACCCTGGTGGGCGCGGCCCTGCTGGTCGTGGTGTTCACCTCGCTGCTCTGGCTGCACCGGGAGCACCGGGCGCTGCTGCTGGTGACGCTGCTGGCCACCGTCGTGTCGCTGCACGCGCTGCCCGCGGTGATCGAGACCGAGCCGCGGTTCGCGACGGCGTGGCAGCATCTCGGCTTCCTGGACTACATCGACCGGACCGGTACGGCCGTACCCGATCTGGACGCGCGATGGAGCTGGCCGGGGTTCTTCGCGGCGGCGGCGTTCGTGGCGCAGGCGTGCGGGGTGGACGACCTCACCGAGGTGATCCGCTGGTGGCCGCTGACGATGCAACTGCTGTACCTGGCGCCGATGTTCCTGCTGACCCGGGCGCTGCGGGCGGGCTGGAGGGCGCGCTGGACCGGGATCTGGGTGTTCGGCTTGAGCGGCTGGGTCGGCCAGGACTACTTCTCGCCGCAGGGCTTCACCTATCTGCTCTATCTGGTGTTCGTGGCGCTGCTGCTGGTGTGGTTCCGGGCCCCGCATGTCATCTGGGGCCGGGTGCGGCCGGGCGAGACGGAGGTGGAACCGGCGGACCGGCGACAGCGCACGGTGCTGCTGCTGGTGGTGATCGGCCTGTTCGCGGCGAGTGTCCCGGCGCATCAGCTGACCCCGTTCGTGATGCTCGGGGTGCTGGCGGTGCTGGTGTTGATCGGCCGGTCGGAGCTGCGCGGGCTGCCGGTGCTGTGCACGGTGATGGTCGCGGCCTGGATCGGCTTCCTGGCCGAGCCGTACTGGTCGGGGCACTTCGAGGAACTCTTCGGCGGGATCGGCGGGGTCGGCGGCAATGTCTCCTCGTCGGTCTCCGGCCGGATCGAGGGCGGCTCCTCCACCCACACCCTGGTGCTGTACGTACGGGTGCTGCTGGCCGGCGGGGTGATGGCGGTCGCCTGCTGGGGCTGGTGGCGGCGCCGCTTCCACCGCTACCGCGAACGCGTCCTGCCGGTCCTCACCTTCGTCCCGTTCCTCGGCTTCGGCATGCAGTCCTACGGCGGGGAGATGGCACTGCGGGTGTTCATGTTCGCGCTGCCCGGCGCGGCCCTGCTCGCCGCGCTCGCCCTGTTCCCGCGCACCGGCGCGACCGCGAAGGAGCGGGCGGCGGACGGGGTGAGTCTGGCGCCGCTGGCCGCGCTGCTGGCCGGGCTGGTGCTGATGGGCGGCTTCCTGGTGGCCCGCTGGGGCAATGAGCCGTTCGAACGGATCCGGCCGGGCGAGGTCGCCGCGATGGAGTACGTCTACGCGCACGACGATCCGACGCTGCGGCTGCTGTGGCTGAGCAACGACGTGGTCGACAATGTCACGCCCGCGATGCCGTGGGGGGCGCGGGACATGGAGAAGGTGGAGTATGTGCCGACGCTCGCGCCGCCCGATCCGGTGCTGGTGTCCGGCCTGGTCAAGGCGCTCAGGGACGCGGGGCCGAACGCGTATCTGATGGTGAACCGGGGTCAGGTCACCTATCTGACGATGGACTCGGGCTATCCGGTGGCGTGGGAGGCGCGGCTGATCGAGAACCTGGACCGGCGGCCGGAGCTGACCAAGCCGTTCGTGAACGGGGACGTCACCCTCTACGCGCTGCGGGAGCAGCCGTCCGATCCGGTGCCGCGCGCCGATCCCGGCCCGGCCGGGCCGCGGGTGACCTGGACGCCGTGGTCGGTGGTCGGGGCGCTGGCCGCGGTGGCGCTGATCGTGCTGCTCGCGGGGCGTGAGGTGGCGCGGGTGGCGATGCGGCCGAGTGTGCGGCAGCTGCGGCTGCTCCAGGGCAGCTTCTGGTTCTCGCTGCCGCTGCTGGCGGTGTTCTTCGCGTCGCTGGTGCAGCGGTTCCTGACGATGAGGTGAGGTGAGGGCGGTGTGCGCCGGGTGGGGCTCAGCGCTCCAGCCAGCGCACCTCGTACGCTGCCAGGCCGAGCCGTGCGCCGTCGACCTCGGCGGTGGTCCGGCGGTCGCGGGTGTTGACGACGAGGAGGGTGTCCGCGGAGGCGAGCACCCGGACCCCGGCCGGATCACCGGCGGTGACGGGGACGTCCTCGTAGCGGGTGCCGGGCGGGAAGGCGGCGGAGAAGCGGGCCAGCAGGCCGTACATCGGCAGGGCCGCGCCGCCGTCGGCGGTGTCGGTGGGGGTCCAGAGGCAGCCGGGGCAGTCGGGGCCGGTGCGGCGCTGCGGGTTCCAGTAGAAGCCGGTGGTGGTGCCGCCCCGGGCGAGCGCGATCAGACCACTGGCGTGGACGGCCGTCCGGTGGGGCTCGGACCAGCCCTCGCGGTCGTCGTGGGAGTCGGCGGGCTCGACGTAGTACTCGGCCCACCACAGCGGCAGCTCCCCGGTGCGGTCGCGCACCCACCGGCTGACGGCGGTGAACTTGTCGGTGGCGGCGAACTCGTCCGGCAGCAGCTCGTCGTCCCGGGTGTAGCTGGAGCCGTCGACGACCACGAAGTCGGCGCCCGCCCGGTGCTCGTTCCAGTAGTCGAAGGCGTCCAGGACCCGCTGGTCGGCGGCGCCCCAGGGGCCCTTGAGGGTGGGTGAGGCCAGCTCGGTCTGGCGGGGGTCGACGCTGTCCATGACGAGATAGGGCCCGCCGACCAGGATGTCCTCGTTGACCTGTTTGAGCGCCGCGTACACCAGGTTGTAGAGCCGGGTGTAGCCCTCGTAGTCCCAGCGGGCCGCGGTGTCGTTCCAGAAGCCCTTGAACTCGTTCCAGACGATGAAGTGGCGTACATCGGGGTAGCGCTCGGCGACGGTCGCGGCGAGGGCGGCGAAGTCGGCGAAGTGCCCGGGTTCGGGGGCGGTCTCCAGGGCGGTCCAGTCGGTGGTGCCGGACTCGCCGCCCTTCATCCAGTCGGGCGCGCAGCACAGGGTGATCACGGGGGTGGCGCCGCTCTCCCGGGCGAAGTCGATCCGGCGGTCCAGGGCGGCGAAGTCGTACCGGCCCTTGGACGGCTCGGGGTTGTCGGCGCCCCAGCCCATGATGTGCTGGTTCTGCGGCAGCGCGGTGCCGGTGAGCCGCTCGGTGACCCGGGACACGGCGGCCGGGTCGCCCTCGTCGGCGCTGAACTGCGTGTGGGTGAAGCCCCAGCCGACATCCGGTCCGCTGTCGTCGGGGGTGGCGGGGGTGCCGTGCACCTGGTCGCCGTCGGGGGTGGTGCCGGACGGTGAACCACCGCCGCCGGACAGGGTGTTGACCAGGGTGAGCACCAGGGCGAGCGTCGCGGCGCCGACGCCGAGCAGTGCGGCGAGCCGCCACCGCCGTACCCCCGGATTCCCCCCATGACGTGCCATCGAGGGCAACAGTAGCCGTGCGACCACCCGGTGGAAACGGGGTGCACTCGGGGCGCGCGTGCCCGATCATGGCGGCATGTCCGACCTCCCGCACGACGTCCCGCCGCTCCGGCTCAACGTCGACGACTCCGACTCCCCGTCCGACGTCGTCGACCTGCTGTTCCTCGGTCGTTTCGCGACCGGCGAGCAGCCGTACGCGCACGCGGCGAACATCGAGCGCGTACGCGCCGGCGCGACCCTGCTGCCCCCGGGCGCGCGGGTGCTGCGCCTGTCCCGCGACGACGACCGCAGCGCGACCCTCGCCGAGGGCGACGGCTGGACGCTGCTGATCTCCCGCTGGAACCGGGGCGCCGATGTCACGGTGACCGCGACCACCGCCGAACTCGCCGCGAAGGTGCTGGAGGAGGCCACGGACGGGGCGGCCGACGAGCCCGAGCCGCAGCCGGAGAACGTGACGATGGGCTTCTGGTACATGTCGCCCCGGCGCGGCCCGTACCGCACGACCCGGCAGATCGCGGCCGGCACCTGGGACGAGGTGCGGGCCAACTACACCGCGCCGGTCGCGGACGCGATGGGCACGCTGATGAAGACCACCCCCGAGGACATCGCCGGGCGGCTGCTCCTGCTGCACGGCCCGCCGGGCACCGGCAAGACCTCCGCGCTGCGCACGCTGGCCCGGTCCTGGCGGGACTGGTGCCAGGTGGACTGCGTACTGGACCCGGAGCGGCTCTTCTCCGACGTCGGCTATCTGATGGACATCGCGATCGGCGAGGACGACTCCACGGGCAAGGGCCGCTGGCGGCTGCTGCTCCTGGAGGACTGCGACGAACTGATCCGCGGCGAGGCCAAGCACACGGCGGGCCAGGCCCTGTCCCGCCTGCTGAACCTCACGGACGGCCTGCTCGGCCAGGGCCGCAATGTCCTGGTCGGCGTCACCACCAACGAGGACCTGGAACGGCTCCACCCCGCCGTGGTCCGCCCCGGCCGCTGCCTCGCCCGCATCGAGGTCGGCGCGCTGACCCGCCCGGAGGCGGTCACCTGGCTGGGCACGGAGGAGGGCGTAGGCCGCGAGGGCGCGACCCTGGCAGAGCTGTACGCCCTGCGCCGGGGCACGTCTCCGACGTCCTTGCCGGAACCTCGGGGTGGGACGGAGGCGGGGTTGTATTTGTAGGGGGGTGCTCCGGGGGGCGGGGGCGGGGCGGGGTGCTTCGCGGGGGGGGCCTGCGGGGGGGCGCCCTGCGGGGGGCCCTGCGGGGGCGCCCTGCGGGGGGCGAGTCGCTGCGCGAGTCGCTCCGCGGGGGCAGGCGGGGTGGGACAGCCGGGCGGACACTCGGGGTGGGCAGGCGGGGTGGAGCACGTGGGGTGGGGCGGTCGCCCCGGGTTTGGTCACGCCGGGTGGGGGCGGCCCGGGGGCGGATCAGCCAGGGTAGGGGCGGCCTGAGGGCGGATCAGCCAGGGTAGGGGCGGCCTGAGGGCGGATCAGCCGGGGTGAGGCACCCCGGGCAGGGTGGGGCGTTTCGGGCCAGGCGGATCACCCGTGGGGGGCGGATCGACTCAGGCGGGGCGGGGCACGCGGAGTTGGGTCACGCCGAGTGGGGGCGCCCCGGGGCGAGTCACCCCGGGTGGGGCAGTCGCCCCGGGGTGGGTCACGCCGGGTGGGGGCGCCCCGCGTCGAGCCACCCTGGGTGGGGTAGATCGGCCGAGGTGAAGCGGGTCGCCCAGAGTGGGGCGGGTCATCCCGGGTCGAGGGACTCCGGGTGGGTCGGATCAGCCGGGGTGGGGCGGGGCGGGGCGGCCGTGACAGGGCGGGGCACCCCAGCATGGACGGGGCACCCCGGGTGGGACGGGTCGCCCCGAGTGGGGGAACCCAGGTGCGGCGGATCAGCTCGGGGCGGGGAGGCACCCGGGCCGGGGCGGTTCATCCCCTGGCGGGGCGGATCGCCCCCGGCCGGGTCGTGGCATCTCAGGTGAGGCGAAGCACCCCGGGTCGGGGAGGCACCCCCCTCCAGGGCGGATCACCCCGCCGGGTCGGGGAACCCCAGTGAGGCGAAGCACCCCAGGTCGAGGAGGCACCCCCGCCAGGGCGGATCAACCGGGGCGGATCACCCCCGACAGCGCGGATCACCCCCGACAGCGCGGGCCACCCCAGGCCGGGCGGATCACCCCCGCCGGATCCGGGCACCCCCAGGTGAGGCGAAACGCCCCAGGTCGAGGAGCCATCCCCGCCAGCGCGGATCAACCGGGGCGGATCACCCCCGGCAGCGCCGGTCACCCCAGGCCGGGCGGATCCCCCCGCCGGGTCCAGGCACCCCCAGGCGAGGCGAAGCACCCCAGGCCGAGGAGCCATCCCCGCCAGAGCGGATCAACCGGGGCGGATCACCCCCGACAGCGCCGGTCACCCCAGGCCGGGCGGATCACCCCCGCCGGATCCGGGCACCCCAGGTGAGGCGAAACACCCCAGGCCGAGGAGCCATCCCCGCCAGCGCGGATCAACCGGGGCGGATCACCCCCGACAGCGCCGGTCACCCCAGGCCGGGCGGATCACCCCCGCCGGATCCGGGCACCCCAGGTGAGGCGAAA